>CAZMXY010000131.1:6775-10945 GCA_964570345.1 uncultured Rhodothermales bacterium
GCCGCAGTACATTCGCATATGACCCAACGTCCCGTCCTCATCATAGGCGCCGGCACGATCGGCTTGTCGATCGGCTGGCAGCTCGTTCGCGCGGGGCAGTCGGTCGAGATCTTTGAGCGCGGCAGGGCCGGGCGCGGAACGTCGTGGCTGGCTGCAGGCATGCTCGGGCCGGATGCGGAGATCGGGTTCGAAGAGCTGGAACTCTACCGCCTCAATCAAGAAAGCCTCCGGCGGTGGCCGAAGTTTGCCGCCTCGCTGGAGGAAGAGAGCGGATCGAACGTGGATTTCCGGACGGAGGGCACGCTCCTGGTCGCCCACGACCGGGACGCGGCCGAGGCGCTGCGGCGGCGGTACGAGTTCATGAAGGAATGGGGGCTCGACGTTCGCTGGCTCTCGGGTGCCCAAGCTCTGGAGCGCGAGCCGTTCGTCGCACCGCGCCTGGCGGCGGCCGTCTACTCGGCGGGCGACTTCCAGGTCGACAACCGCCTTCTGGTCGACGCGATGACGAAGGCGTTTCTTGACAAAGGAGGGGTCCTCCACGAAGAGACGCCCGTTCGTGCGGTCGAGCCGCACGACGTCCGGCCGGCGTTGATCACGGCAGAGGGCGCAAGGATAGAGGGGTCGCGCGTCGTCGTGGCCGCGGGCGTCTGGTCGCGCGACATCGACGGGCTCACCCCCGATCAGAAGCCGCCCGTGCGGCCGGTGAAGGGGCAGATGATCGAGCTCCGGATCGAACCGCCGTTCGATCTGAAGCACGTCGTTCGCGGGCCGGATGCATACGTCGTACCCAAGTCGAGCGGCCGCCTTCTCGTCGGTGCGACGAGCGAGGAGATGGGCTACGACGAGCGCGTGACGGCGGGTGGCCTCTACGTTCTTCTGGAAGGCGCATGGGAGATCGTTCCGGGCATCTACGATCTGCCCGTGTGCGATACGTGGGCGGGGCTGCGGCCCGCCAGCCGGGATCATCTGCCGATCATGGGGTCGGCCGGTGCCCCCGGCGTCGTTATGGCCACGGGGTTCTACCGGCACGGCATCCTCCTGACCCCGGTCACGTCCGAGGAGGTCGCGCGCCTCATCCTGACCGGAGAAACCTCGGATTGGATCGAGCCGTTTTCACCTACACGATTTAGCCGGGCCTAACCGGCCGCGCGAGGCCATTGGAAATCGCCGCCGCCGGACCGGTCGGCGGCCCGTCATCGCCGGACGTTCACGTGTCCGGTGGTCATCAGCCCGAAACGCCATCAAACGGAAACCATCCACATGCCCGCACAGACCGCCATCGGCGTCATGCTCAACGGTGAATCGCGCTCCATTGCGGACGACGCGACGGTCGCGGGGCTGCTCGAGGACATGGGCCTCGATCCGTCCAGTCCGAAGGGCATCGCCGTGGCGGTGAACGATGAGGTGATTCCGAAGAGCGACTGGGGCACGCACGTACTCGAGAACGGCGATCGCGTGGAAGTCATCACGGCGCGGCAAGGAGGGTAGGACGTTGGGACGGGGGGACGTTAGGACGGGGGGACGTGGGGACGTTAGGACGGGGGACGTGGGGACGTTGGGACGGGGGGACGTTAGGACGTTGGGACGTGGGGACGGGGGGACGCTTTTGGCGGCGGCGGTTTGGGATGGGTTTTGACAATTTGATTTTTGGATGCTTGTGAAAACGGACGTAAACGGCGCATCGGACACGTTGCAGGTGGGAAATCTGACGCTGAACTCTCGCCTCATCATGGGGACGAGCCGGTATCCGAATCCACAGGTGATGCTGGATGCCCTCGACGCGTCGGGTACGGAGCTCGTCACCGTCGCCATCCGCCGTGTCAATCTGCAGGACACGTCAGAGGAGAGCTTTCTCGAGCTGCTGCTGAGTCGAGGATACCGTCTGCTCCCCAACACGGCCGGATGCTACACGGCGCGCGAGGCGGTGCTCGTCGCGCAGCTCGCCCGGGAGGCGCTCGAGACGGACCGGATCAAGCTCGAGGTAATCGGCGACGACGAGACGCTGCTGCCGGACGTCGAGCAGCTTCTCACGGCGGCCAAGCAGCTGGTCGACGACGGGTTCCAGGTGTTCGCCTATTCGAACGACGATCCGATCACGTGCCGCAAGCTCTCGGATCTGGGGTGTGCGTCCGTCATGCCGTTGGCGTCGCCGATCGGAAGCGGGCAAGGCTTGATTAATCCGTACAACCTACAGCTCATCCGCGAATTCGTTGACGCGACGCCGCTGATCGTGGATGCCGGAATCGGGACGGCGAGTGATGCCGCGAGGGCGATGGAACTCGGCTACGACGGCGTGCTGCTCAATACGGCCGTCTCGGACGCGCAGCATCCCGTTATGATGGCGACGGCCATGCGCCGCGCCGTCGAGGGCGGGCGGATGGCCTATCGTGCGGGTCGGATTCCACGGCGATTCTACGCGCAGGCCTCCACCCCCAACGAAGGACGAATCGACGTTGCGTCAAATTAATCCAACCTCCGCGTATTGATCCAACCAACTGCGTACGGATCCAAACACGTCCGACGTCTTCCTACGGATTCGACATTCTACCATCCAGTCAACCATCCATTCGACGTTCTTCCAATCCGACTTTCGACGGCTGCGCCGAGTCGACCATTCTGCAGACGATAGCCACCTTGTGACCATCGACCCGCCTCTTCCGCGACTGATTCTAATCGGGAACCGATTCACGGACGAGGCGACGTCGGATCGAATCGTCGAAGCCGTGCGTGGCGGCGTGCGCTGGGTGCACCTTCGCGACCATCAGGCGCGCTCGAGCGCGTTCGAGCTCGTCGTGCCGGCCGTCGTGTCCCGGATTCGCGAAGAAGCGAGTGATGCGGCGGTGTCCGTGAACGGTCGGCCGGACGTCGCCCGGCACCTGGCGCTGCATTATCACGGGCAGACCCATCCGGATGCCGTCTCGGCGGCCCGCAAGTCCCTGGCGCCGTCGACGGTAATCGGGTATTCCGCGCACACGCTGGAAGATGCCGAGGCGGCGGTCGCCCACGGTGCGGATTACGTCTTTTTCAGTCCGATTTTTCCCACGCTGAGCAAACCGGGCGCCGAAGGCGTCGGGCTCGACGCGCTTCGACGGTGCGTGGATCGCCTGGACGGCACGCCGGTTTACGCGCTGGGCGGCATCACGCCGGACGCCGTGGACGCGTGTCTCGATGCCGGCGCGCACGGCGTGGCCGTATTGTCGGGCATCCTTCAGGCGCCTGATTCCGCCGCGGCCGCGCGCGCCTACCTCGACGTTATCGAAGGGCGCCACGGCGATAGCGCCGGAGATCGTCATCCCGCCCGATAGCCGCTCAGGCCGACGTCATGGCGGCGGCATCCTGGATTTCACATTCTTATCCTGAACCTCTGACGACTGAATTGGGCCCGCGAGGGACTCTTCGAATGAATACTGCTCTCACCATTGCAGGCAGCGATTCCGGTGGCGGTGCCGGAATTCAGGCCGATATCAAGGCGATGCAGGCGAACGGCGTATTTGCCGCGAGCGTCATCACCGCGATCACGGCGCAGAACACCGTCGCAGTGACCGAGGCCTTCGAGCTTCCCGTCACCCTCATCGAAGCGCAGATCGATGCCGTTTTCGATGACATCGCCATCGATGCAACGAAGACCGGTATGTTGTCCTCCGCGGCGATCATCCAGGCCGTCGCCAAGAAAGTCGAAGAGCGGGCCATCAGCCCACTCGTCGTCGATCCGGTGATGATCTCGAAGAGCGGGTTCCAGCTGCTGCGCGAGGAGGCGGTCGAGACGCTGAAAACGATGCTGATTCCGCTGGCGACGCTGGTCACGCCGAACGCGCACGAGGCCGAGCACCTCACGGGCATTGAGGTCCGTTCGGTCGAGGCTGCACGGGAGGCCGCGCATGAGATCTTGCGAATGGGTCCGGGAGCGGTGCTGATCAAGGGCGGTCATTTCGAAGGCGAGAGGGAAGCTACGGACGTCTTCTACGACGGCAGGCAATTCCATACGTTTTCGGCCCCATACCTCAACACGAAAAACACCCACGGAACGGGCTGCACGTACGCCTCGTCGATTGCCGCCAATCTGGCCCGCGGTTTTACCCTCCGGGAATCGATCGCACGCTCGAAGCGCTACGTGACAGAGGCCATTCGTCACGGGCTGAGCATCGGCGCGGGCCATGGCCCCACGCACCA
>CAZMXY010000132.1:0-10856 GCA_964570345.1 uncultured Rhodothermales bacterium
CTATTACGTGGAGATCAGTTTTGTCGGCTACGAGACGGTGACGATCGACGACGTAGATCTGGAATCCGGCCGGCGGGCCGCCGATCTGGGGACGATTCGCCTGCGGCCCGATACGGCGCTGCTCGATGAAGTCGTCGTCGAGGAGGCGCGAGACTTCGTAGAGTTCGGCATTGACAAGACCGTCTACAATACGCGGGATCAGCTGCTGAGCGACGGCGGATCGGCTGCGGAGGTGCTCGAGAATATCCCCTCGGTAGAGGTCGACATCGACGGCAACATCAGCCTTCGCGGCAGTGAGAACGTCGCCATTCACATCAACGGAAAACCGACGTCGATGTCCGGTGACGCTCTGGCAAGCTTTCTCCAGGGTCTTCCGTCAAATGCGATCGAACGGGTGGAGGTCATCCCCAATCCGTCGGCGCGACACGACCCTGAAGGTATGTCGGGCATTTTGAATATCGTGCTCCGAAAAGACCAGGATCGGGGACTCGGCGGAAGCGTGACGGCAGGGGCGAGTACGCAATCCGAATACAACGTGTCCGGACTCGCGAATTATCAGAGCGGCGACTGGAACTCGTTCTTGAATTACGGATTCCGGCGCAACACACGGAACTCGGAGGGAGACCGATATCGACGAAACAAGTTCGAGGATCCGCTTACGGCGCTGTTTCAGGACGATTACGGGGAGCGCGGCGGCTTCTCGCATAACCTCAACGGGAGCGTCGATTTTGAGCTGGATTCAAAGTCGACCCTGACGTATTCGCCGAGGGTGAGCCTTCGAACCGGTGAATCGCTGGGTCGGGTCGGATATCGGGTGACGGATGAGAACGAGGAGCTGCTGAGGCGCTATCGCAGATCGACGATCAGCGATAGGCACGACCTCGACCTCGACCAGCGACTGTCGTTCCAACGAATTCTTGATCCCGGACGCCACGAGTTGAGTGTAGAATTGGAGTTCGAGCGCGAGTGGGAGGGCGATGAAGAGCTGTTCGAACAGCAAGACCTTACGCTCGAGGGAGACCCCGCCGATGCAACACCCGAGCTTCAGGCGGTGACGGAAGCTGAGAACAACATGGAAGGGGAGTTTCAGGTGGATTACGTCCGACCCTTCTACGAGGGACAGATCGAGACGGGATACAAGGGATCCCTCGAGAGCATCGACAACACGTTCTATTCGCGGTCGTTCGATTACGACGTCGGCCGTTACGTGCCGGACACGGACCTGAATAATTCGTTTGTCTATGATGAGCAGATTCACGCCGCGTACGGCATCGCGCGACAGGAATTCGGAAAGCTCGGCCTGCAAGCGGGGGCGCGCGTCGAGAAGGCGATGACGAAGTTCAACCTGACGACGACCGCTGAGTCCTTCAAGAACGATTACTTCAGCATCTTTCCGAGCGCGTTTCTGACGTACAAATTCAGAGACGATCGCGAGGGCAGCAAGCAGGTCCGCTTGAGTTACAGCAAGCGCGTCAATCGACCCAATACGTGGCAGCTGAATCCGTTCGGTGACTACCAAGATCCGCTGTTCCGGCGCGAAGGCAATCCCTTCCTGAAACCGGAATACACGCACGCCTACGAGGTGAGTTACGTTCAATTCACCGGTCCGGCGACTTTGACGATCAGTCCGTACTATCGCATGACTGTCGATAAGATCAGCTGGCACCAGTTCATGACGGACGAGGGCGTGTCGATCGTCACGTTTCGCAACTTCGACTCCAGCAACTCGTGGGGAGCCGAAGTGATCGGGACGCTCCGCCTCGGCGATTGGATTCAAGCCAACGCCAGCTTCAATGCGTACCGCGTCGTGACCGATGGATCGAACGTAGACACGGACCTGGGTAACGATGCGCTCGGGTGGTCGGCACGGGCGAACGGTACGATCAACGTCCGGCCCGATCTCGCCGTACAGCTCTCCGTCTTCTACCGAGCTCCGATGAACATCGAAAACGGGCGCATCGGCTCCTTCTCGCGGGCCAACGTCGCCGTGCGTCAGCACCTTTTCGATCGGAAGGCGAGCGTGAGCCTGCGTGTGCGCGATCCGCTCAATATGTCGGGATTCCGGATGCAGCGGGAGGACGATCGATTCTACCAGGAGTCGTTCCGGAGCTGGAACGCACGCGAGGTCACCTTCTCTTTCACGTACAACTTCGGCAATCGGCAGGAGCGCGATCGCCGTCGCCAGGGCAGACCGGATGATGGCGGCGACGACGACGGCGGCGGCGGCGAAATGGAGGCGATTCAGTAAACAGGTTTGCGCAAAGGGTTCGACGAACGCGATCCGAAATTTCATCACTTCGTGCGTCGTGGACGAAAGCGCGGGATCAGATCACTTATCTCCGCCTCAGGGAGCGTCTTCGGCAAGTCGTAACTGCCTTTCGCGACGTTGACGCGGACCGTTCCATTCCAATACGATTCGCAACCTTGACATTTCGATTGCCTTTACATTATCTAAAGTAACCGATTAAGTAACCGCGTAAGCGCCCAAACGATCAACGCCGAGGCTTTTGGTGACGGCGGGTTCAGCCACTGCCGGAGCCGTGGTGGCCGTGCGCGGACAGACCGCCCCCGCATTCGCCTCGGAAGGTCGGCATGCAACAATTCCGGCGGGCATTGGTGGGGACGGGCATCCGCGACACGGGGCTGTGGGGGCCGCACCGTCGTCCGCGATTACAGCGACGTCGTCGATTACGTCGGGTATGCGACCTAATCCGGGTCGCCTGGAATATGCGAGGAACTACACCGGGGCGGACTGCCCTACGTTCTCGACTTCGACCATATGACGGCGGAGACGGAGCCCGACATGCTCATCGTCTACGACAAGATGGGAGGGCAGGCACAGTACGCCAACGGCGTTCAGGTATCGTATTCGCTGACGACCTACTACGAGGGATACAGGATCGCCCTTAACGGCACGAAGGGGAGGATGGAAGCATGGAATGCCGGTCCGGGTCGGAAGCCTGATCGATCTGCAGCCTCGCGCCGTACGGCTGCGAGCGTCGTGAGGGCCGACTCTACCCTCCGGTGGCCCTCCTCGGCGCAAGCTGTTCTCGTTGTCCTCCTCATCCAACTCCTTCTCGCCGCGGCCGTCTCCGCGCAAATCGGAGATGATCCCAAGGAGCCGGTCGACGGCGATCGCCTGGCCGAGCCCCGTGGGCAGGCCGCAGAGGAGAGGGCTCTGCGCGTGTATCTCGACTGCGAGGAGTGTGACTTTTCGTACGACGAACGATTCCCTTCGTAAGCTTCGTGCGCGATCCGAACGTGGCCCAGCTTCACGTGCTCGTCGCGGAGCAGGGCACGGCTGCCGGCGGACGAGCGTTTCTTCTGCGCTTCATCGGACGCGAAGAGTTCGCCGGCGTTGAGCATGAACTATCCTACACATCCAATCGGTCCGACACGGAAGACGTCGAGCGACGTGGGCTGAATCGAGTCCTCACCATGGGATTGATGCCGTTCGTATCCCAGACGCCGATGGCCTCGCAGATTGAATTTGCGTTCGAGGAAGCGCGGACTGAGGCGACTCGGGTACCGGAATATGATCCGTGGAACAACTGGGTCTTCCACGTTGATTAGAAGGTGGT
This sequence comes from uncultured Rhodothermales bacterium, assembly GCA_964570345.1. Taxonomy (GTDB): domain Bacteria; phylum Bacteroidota; class Rhodothermia; order Rhodothermales; family VXPQ01; genus CAZMXY01. The sequence goes on from CAZMXY010000132.1 coordinate 3,582, forward strand.
CTCGAGGCGGAGGAGCGGCAGTCCGCTCTCACGATCGAGAGCGGCCTTCAAGCGATGCGTGTGACGGAATTGTGGAAGATCGGCACCGAGCTGACGTACGAATACGAGGAAGAAAATTTCAAAGACGACGGTGAGACGATTTCGAGTTCTCTTCGCGAGGCGAGCGCGGATGCGTGGGTCATACGTAGCCTTGGCGGCCGGTGGTCGGCCGGACTTTTCGGGGAGGCGTATACCACGACGTTCGAGAACATCAGTCTTGGGACCGGCCTGGCGCCGGCCGTAGAGCTGAATCTGTTTCCGTGGATAGAGTCAGACCGGCAGATCGTGGCCCTCGCATACCGGATGGGCCTGCGGACCTTTAGCTACATCGAAGAGACGCTCTATGACCGCGAGGCTGAAAGCCGACTCTATGAAGCAGTACGGCTGCGCGTCGCGCTATTGCAGCCGTGGGGCAGTCTGGAGGTCGGCCTGGAAGGCTTGCATTACGTCTATGACGTCGCCAAGAATCGGGTGGTCCTGGACCTGGAGTTGGAGATGCGTATCACGCGAGGGCTGTCGCTCGTCGTGGAGGCCGAGGGAAGGAGCCTTCGCGACCAGATTTTCCTTCCAAAGGGAGATGCCACGCTTGAAGAGATCCTCCTGAAGAGGAGGCAGCTTGCTACGGCATACGAAGTGGAGGCGAAATTGGGACTACGCTTTACCTTCGGATCGATCTACAACAACGTGGTCAATCCTCGCCTGTAGTGGAACGTGACGCGAAAACGCCTTTGGCGGATGACGCTTCGGGGCGATCTACCTCTCCGTTATCTGCCTATCCTAACGATCAGGCAAAAACGTCATCCGACGCTTGACATTCTGACAGCGCTTCCATTATTACTGAAAGTAAACGGTAACTTTACCGATAAAGAACCTCGGCGCCCGCCAATAATGACCAGCCCCCGAAAGCGGCCGGTCCTCTTGTTGGATAAAGCGACCATCGCCACGACCCGTCTTGGTGGCCGATGGTTTTTCGGCGGCGAAAATGATGGTCCGGATCAGGTAAGTTCGCAGTGCCAGCCGGCTTGTCTTGACGTACGTCACGGAGTTCAGTCTCTGGCTTCCGCGAGTATTCGGATTCTACGCATCCCTGGAATGGAACGACTCGAACTACACTCTGATCGTTTTTTTGGACCTGATCCGAGCGTCCGGCACATCGCGCGCGAACTGTACGAGAGCGTAAAGGACCTGCCGCTAGTCTGTCCGCACGGACACGTAGACCTGCGTCAGCTGGCGGCAAACGATCCGTTTCCCGAGCCGACTTCGCTGATCATCACGCCCGACCACTACGTCTTCCGAATGCTCTACTCGCAGGGGATTCCAATGGAAGATATCGGCATCCCTACGGTGGACGGCACACCCGTAGAATCCGATCCGCGCAGGATCTGGCAGATTTTCGCCGATCACTATCACCTGTTTCTGGGGACGCCCACGCGGGCCTGGCTCGATTATGAGTTTTACCACGTATTCGGCATCCGCCACCGGCTCGATTCGGAGTCGGCGATGTACGTCTACGACCAGATGCTCGAACAGCTTCGGGATGACGCTTTTCGACCCCGTGCGCTTTTCGATAAGTTCAATATTGAGGTGCTGACGACGACCGACGGCGCGTCGGATTCGCTGGAGCACCATCAGTGCATACGTGACGCCGAGTGGAACGGGAGCGTCGTGCCGTGCTTCCGACCGGACGCCGCCCTGAAGCTGGCCGCTCCGACCTGGAGAGACGAAATCATGCGGTTGAGCCAGGCAGCGGACGTACCTATAGGCAGCTACGCCGACTTTGTCGGTGCCTTCGAGCTTCGTCGTGCGTATTTCCAGTCGATGGGCGCCACCTCGACGGATCACGCGGTGACGGAGCCCTTTACGGCCCGCCTCAGCGACCGAGAGGCGGAGGGAATTTTTCAGCGGGCCCTCGGTGGAGACGCCTCCTCGGAGGATCAGCGCCGCTTCGAAGCCCACATGCTGATGGAGATGGCACGCATGAGCGTCGAAGACGGCCTCGTCATGCAGATTCATCCCGGAGCTTGCCGCAACCATAACGCGGCTGTATACGATCGATTCGGCCCGGACAAAGGCGCGGACATACCGCTCGCGACGGAATTTACGCGCAATCTGAGGCCGCTGCTGAACGAGTATGGCACGCATCCCAACTTCACGCTCGTCCTATTCACGCTGGACGAGAGCACGTACGGACGCGAACTCGCGCCGCTGGCCGGTCATTATCCCACCGTCCGCCTCGGACCCGCCTGGTGGTTTTTCGACAGCATCGAAGGCATGAGGCGCTACCGAGAGCTCGTCACGGAAACGGCAGGCGTCTACAATACGACCGGATTCAACGACGACACGCGAGCGTTTCTTTCGATTCCCGCCCGGCACGATCTGTCGCGGCGGGTCGACGCAAATTATCTGGCGGGTCTCGTAGCGACGCATCAGATCTCTCTCGCCGACGCGGGGCGTCTCGCTCGCGCCATGGCTTACGATCTTGCCCGCGAGACGTACCGACTCGACGTGGCACCGGGCGTCGCCACGACGTGACCGGATGTCATGCGCATAGCATCCGGCCGCGGAGCTCGTGGTGTACGCAATCGGCTTTAAGTAGCCCTTGACGAGCCCGCCTTACATTCAACGCAACATGGCTAACCGCGTACGACTGGTCGACATCGCCGAACGCCTGAACATCACAAAAGTCAGTGTTTCGAAGGCGTTGCGCGATCACCCCGATATCTCCCGGGAGACTCGTGAGCTCGTCAAGAAAACGGCAGCTGCGATGGGGTACTCCCCGAATCTGCTCGCCCGGTCGCTCTCAAGTCGGAAGACGCATACGCTGGGCGTCGTGGTCCCGAAAATCGCCCACACGTTTTTCGCGTCCGTGATCGATGCCATTCAAGAGGAGGCGACCGCGAAGGGCTACGGCATCGTACTCGCCGTCTCCAATGAGCGGGCGGATCTCGAACGCCAGCACATCGAGCGGCTGCTCGCCATGCGGGTAGACGGTCTCCTCGTGTCCGTATCGCAGGAGGCGCCGGACCTCGAAGTGTATGAAATGGTCCAAGCCATGCGCGTTCCGCTCGTCTTTTTCGACCGACGCATCGACAGCCTTCCTTTTGCCAGCGTGACGGTTGATGACCGGGGCGGAGCCCGCCGCGGGGTCGAACATCTGATCCAGGCCGGCTTTACGGAAATTGCCCACATTGCCGGATCGCTCGACACCGAGATCGGCCGAGCACGCCTTCGCGGCTATCAAGACGCGATGGACGCGCACGGCATTCCCATTCGGGATTCCTGGGTCATCGGCGGCGGCTTCGACGAACATCACGGCTATCGCGCCGCCCGACAACTCTTCGCAGATCAGCAGGACGTGCCGGAGGTGCTATTTGCGGTGACGTTTCCTGTGGGTCTCGGCGCCCGAGCCGCGCTGAAGGAGATCGATTGGGAGCTGCCGGGGCGCGTCCAAATCGTCTCCTTCGGCGTCGGAGGATTCGACGAGACGTTCCTGCATCCACACGTCTGCGTTCGCCAACCAACGCAGAAGATGGGAGCGGAAGCCGTGCGGCTGCTCCTAGACGAAGTGGACGCCATCGACGACAGCGAAGATGCGCCCGAACCGGCACATCGCGTACTGGAAACGACGCTGATCCTTCCGACCGACGGTCACGGCCTCGGGGGGGACGGCAAGGGGCAAACCGCGACCGGCCTGGGCAGCCATTCTGTAAAGCAGCTTGATGGCTCAGCGGCCTCGGCGGCGGACATGGCCGAACGGCTCTGCCGGGACACCGCAATCGATGCCCGATCCGCCGATCCCCCCGAACGGTCCTGTTTCGACTTGCCCGAAAAAGTGCTCCAATTTGGAACAGGCAGGTTCCTGAGAGGCTTTTCCGACGCTTTCGTCGATCAAGCCAACCGAAAAGGCGCCTTTGATGGCCGCATCGTGGTCGTCGGCTCTACGGGAAGCGGACGAGTCGGCCGGATCAACGAGCAGGACGGGCTCTACACGCTCTGTGTGCAGGGGATCGACAATGGAGAAACCGTCGACCGCTGCACGGTGGTGGCCTCCGTGAGCCGCGCGATCGACTCGGGCGAGAATTGGGCCGGTGTTCTCGACTTTGTGCGCAGCCCCGATTTGGAGTTCGTGTTCTCGAACACTACCGAAGTGGGTATCCGCCTGGACGCGGACGATCGACCGGATCTGGACCCGCCGCGTTCGTTTCCGGGCAAGTTGACGGCGGTGCTGCATGAACGCGCCGAAGCCTTCGATTATGACCCCGAGCGTGGCTTGACGATCCTCTGCTGCGAGCTCATCGAAGACAACGCGCACAAGCTGCGCTCCATCGTGCTCGAGCTCGCAGATAGATGGAAACTGGGCAATGCGTTCGCAGATTGGGTGCGCGCACACAACTGCTTCTGCAACACACTGGTCGATCGCATCGTGCCCGGGAGGCCTGACGCGGCCTCGATCCGAAAGTTCGAGCAGCGGCTCGGCTACAGGGACGAGCTGCTCATCCAGGCCGAACCATACCGCCTGTGGGCCATCGAGGGTGACGCCGACCTTCGTGAGCGGCTAGGGTTCGCCGACGCCGAAGAGGGTATCCTGGTCACACCGGACATCTCGCCGTATCGCACGCGCAAAGTGCGGATTCTCAACGGAACCCATACGATCATGGTGCCGCTTTCCTTCCTCTGCGGCAACGACACCATCGCCGAATCGATGGAGGATGCCCTCACGTCGGAGTTTGTCCGTCACGTGATGCTGCAGGAGGTCGTCCCTTTCCTCGACACGCCCGAGGGAGAGGCCGAAATGTTCGCGGTCCAGGTGCTGGATCGCTTCGCAAATCCGTTCTTCCACCATAAGCTCATGAGTATCGCGCCGCAGCAAACGAGCAAGATGGACGTGCGCGTCGTGCCGTCGCTGCTTGCCTATCACGCCAAGACCGGCCGACTTCCAGAGGGCATCGCGCTGGGCTTTGCGGCTTATCTCCTCTTCGTCTCGCACGGCGGACGGGCCGCCGAGGTTGAGCTTCCGGCCGATGAATGTGGCGGGACGATACGGTCCCACCGGAAAGTGGCAGGTCCGGACGACGTCGATACCTTCGTTCGCGCGGTCTGTGCCGATCGCAACCTCTGGCACGTCCCGCTCGACGCACTGCCGGGATTCGTGGAGTGTGTATCCGCGCGGATGCGGCAGATGCAGCAAGGCGGAGCGAGAGAGACGCTCGAAGATTTTCTTTCTCAGACGAATGTCTGGAGCGAATGAATACCGTAAGCCCCCGATGTATTCACATCCATCCCGCAGACAACGTCGTCGTTGCCGCTCGGCCCGTCGAGGCCGGCGCGCGCCTGCGCCTCGACGGTACGACCATCGAAGTCGCCGCTGACGTTCCGGCGGGCCATAAGATCGCGACGGTCGATTTGAGGGCCGGTGATCACGTCGTGAAATATGGTCACGTGATCGGGCGGGCGTGCACTGCAGTTCGCCAGGGCGAGTGGGTCCATTCTCACAATTTGGAGACCCTGCTCTCCGGGAATGGTGAATATGCATATTGCCCGCGATCCTCCCACGCCGACGTCTCGCCCGCGAGCGTACCGACCTTTGAGGGCTACCGGCGGTCCGACGGGTGCGTCGGTACGCGCAACGAGATCTGGGTGATCAACACGGTGGGTTGCGTGAACCGATCCGCACAGCGCATTGCTCGAATGTGCAATGACCGTTTCACCAGCGAAGTTGACGGCGTCCACGCCTTCGCCCATCCCTTCGGGTGCAGCCAGCTCGGGGACGACCTGCGATACACGCAGCGAATCCTGGCCGGACTGCTCCGACATCCGAATGCGGGTGGTGTCGTCGTGCTCGGCCTCGGGTGTGAGAACAATCAAATGGATCAGCTGCTCGCCCTCGCCGGCGACGTCGAGCGGGAGCGCATCCGATTTTTCAACTCGCAGGACGTGCTCGACGAGGTGGAGGAGGGCGTCGCGGCCGTCGGCGAACTGGTGGAGATCGTGAGGCGCGACGAGCGGACGGCGAGCCCCGTCTCGAAGCTTATCCTTGGTCTGAAATGTGGTGGATCCGACGGATTTTCGGGCATCTCTGCGAACCCGGTCGTCGGACGCGTTGCGGATCGATGGACGTCGCACGGGGGTACGGCGCTTTTGACGGAGGTCCCCGAGATGTTCGGCGCCGAACAGCAACTCATGAATCGGGCGCGTGACATCGACGTATTCGACCGCATCGTCTCAATGATCGGAGAATTCAAGCAGTACTTCGCCGGCCACGGTCAGCCTGTCTACGAAAATCCATCACCCGGCAACAAGGAGGGTGGATTGACGACGCTGGAGGAGAAGTCCCTCGGCGCGATCCAGAAAGGTGGTCAGGCTTCCGTTGCAAGCGTGGTAGGCTACGGGGAAGCCGCGGCGGCCGGCGAGGGCGGACTGGCGTTGATCTACGGACCTGGAAACGACGGAGTATCCGTGACGGCGGAGGTGGCGAGCGGCGCATCGATCATCCTATTCACGACCGGCCGAGGCACACCGCTCGGTTTTCCCGTACCGACGATCAAAATCTCCTCGAATTCCGACATCGCCGAGAGAAAGCCACACTGGATCGATTTCAATGCCGGAGCGCTGCTCGACGGCACGGCTTCGATCGATTCGCTCGCCGACGATCTTTTTGCGTTGATCCTGCGGGTCGCATCAGGCAAGGATCGGGCGCAAAACGAGCTGAACGATTATCGGGAGATTGCGATCTGGAAGGAAGGCGTCACACTCTAGCTTCTCGGTGGATGAGCTCGTCCTGTGCCGCTCGCCGGGCAGTCGAATCATCAATGCCGGACGGTCAGCGACGAAGGCAGGGAATGCGCCGGGCGGGAGCAAATGTGCTCAGAAATGCCGTGCAAACGTTTTCGCACTTCGTTAACATCCCCAGCATCTGTCCATCAGCCGCAGTATTTGTCCATGGTACGCCGTCGCTTCAAGAGCTGGTTGCCTCGTCTCGCTTCCGTTCAGCGGATCGACGGGGTGACCGGATCTCTCCGCATCGTTGCCCTCACCGTCCTTCTGACGGCCGCGCTAGCGGCGTTCCCGCTCCACGTCGTCCAGTACGGTCCGGCCGGACGTGCCGACGCATCCTCGGTCGCCGCGGTTTCGTCCGATCCCGATCCGACGCCCTCGGACTGGGAAAGCTATCTCGGGGACGGGTTCAGCAGTCAGTACTCGGGCCTCGATCAAATCAACAAGTCGAATGCGCACGAG
>CAZMXY010000133.1:0-2409 GCA_964570345.1 uncultured Rhodothermales bacterium
ACCGGTTATCGTCACGCTCGCGCGCTTTCCGGAAAGAAAAGAGAACTTTGATCCGTCGCTACCCATTCTTCGCGTCGCTGCGTATCCTGCCGACGGGCCGGCGTCGACGTCGCAGCGTCGATTGAGAGCGTTTTCGACCGTTTCGTCGACTGCCCGGACCCACGTTCCCGAGAGTATCGACCGTTTTGCTCATTTCATAACCGGTAGAGGACCACCGGCACGACATGTGGATCAAGCACGTCATCCTCGAGCTGGGTGTCACACTGCTCATCGCCCTCGCAACGATTCCGAACCTTACCTGGGCGCGCTGGATCGTGATCGCGTATACCGGCTTGATGCTCCTGCTGAAGGTCGTGGCCCTACTCGGCGGGCGGACGCTGAAGTCCATCAAGCCGACCAAGGCGGACGTACCGGCGTGGTTCTGGCATGCGAATTACGCCGTCAACATCGCGCTCCTCGTCGCCGACGCGTGGTGGATCATGGCGGCCGCCTGGGCGGTGATCTGGGGCCTGTCGATCGCGTTCGAGCGGCGCATCGGCCCGACCGCGCGCGCCTGAATCACCGGCCTCAGCGTTCGTCGTGTGCCGGGGGCGGGCGCCGGCATGACGGCGTGCCGCCGGGGTCCGAAGAGCCGGCGGGGTGCTCCGGAAATGAGCGTCTGAAACCTTGCCGCATGGCGCCTGTTAACTTTTTTACCGTTCCTTCATCCGCCTACACCGAACGGCATCCTCGGGCGGATCGGCCCGTCGCCGGCCGAAAAGCGTGACTCTGCGGCATCTACGGCGATTTTAGTGGACGACGACTTTACGAAAACGATTTCGTCGTGACGACAAGGAAATGAGTGGCAGGTAAGAGCGGCTCGGCGACACGGAAGTACAAGCGCGGCTCCGGGGTCCTTGCCCGCGCGGCCGAAGAGCGGTCCACTTCCAACTCGGGCGAGTACAGCATGCACGAACGCAGGATGCGCGAGAGTTTAATCGAAAAGTACGTCGGGTTTCCCGATTCGCTGGACGCGGATACGCGCGCCGCCGTGGAAGCCTACATTCGTGAAAACGACACTGCGCAGAAGGTCGCCGAGTTCTATCGCACCTACTACGCCGCCCTACGAGGGGATAGCCCCCATTCCGGTGACGGGGCCGATCCCTCCTTCGATCCAAGCAGAAAGACGCTGGGACCGAGCAAAGGCTAATCGCACATCTCGCCGGAGGTGCTACAACTCCTTATCCCCGTGCGCCGAAGGAGCATCCTTTTCGTGCCGTGCGTGAGTCTCTGCTGCGCTTTTATTATTGCAGAGAACGAAGGATATTGCATGATCTTCAAGTTCGGATCCATTCGGCACCCCCACAAGCGGTTTCGGCCGCCGATCTTGTCGAATCCGGTCCCCTTCTTGCCTCATCATTGACCGATCCACCGATGAAATTCTCGCGCAGCGGCAAGGGCGGCACGTCGATGACGACGTGTGACGCTCTCGAGTCCGTACTGTCTGAGCGGCCCCGTCAGGCCGCCGTCAACCATCTCGTCGGCGTCAGCACCCGAATGGCGTCGGCCTACCTGTACCTGAAGGCGCGTCTGGGAACGCTCAGTCCCGAGCACTTCGGCCTGTCGTTCGAGGACCTCGCGCTCGACTCCTGCGCCGAGCTCTTTCAGCGCGACGATCGCGGCCGCTACGTGGAGCTGCGGACGTATTTCGAATCGATCGACCTCGCGACGTTGGACGACGCCGATCTCGAGATTGCCCTGCGCCGCATCGTCTTCAGCAAGGTGGGCGAGGGACTGTTCCGCCGCTTCCGCGAAAACGATCCCAATCTGGGCAAAGTCATCCGCAACGTCAAAGACGTGGCCGGCACGACGCCGGGCGTGCGTCTCGAGCGACATCGCCGCCAGTTATGGATCGTGATCGGCGAGGACGACCCCCTCCTCGTTGAGCTGCCCGTCGCGCCCGCGGAGGTGGTGGAAGCCCACGTGACCCCCGCCCTCGGATCCAGCGGCCGGACGCAGGAAGCCTTCAAGGCGCTCAAGGCGTTCGTCGAGCTTCACGATTATTATCGGAACGGCTTTCCCGTCACGGCCTTCGCTGAGATCATTCGATCCGCCTTCATCCGCCTGGGCGCCTCGCTCCACGGCGAGCCCGACGACGAGCAGCACTTCTCGGCCGAGGAGATCGCGCGCGCCATCGACGCCGCGACGGACGCCGTCCGCGCCGCGATGCACCCGTCGTACGTCGGGAAGCGTAAGGTCGACGGATCCACCTTCGAGATTTATATGCGCACGGTGCGTGACGTGCTGGAATCCCAGTATCTCCACGACACGTCCTCGACCTGCTCCCACTTCGACGTCATGGCCGGCCACATGCCCGGCCTCTCCGAGCGCGAGTACCACCGTCGCCACCGCAACCGAGTCGAATACATG
>CAZMXY010000133.1:2509-8048 GCA_964570345.1 uncultured Rhodothermales bacterium
ACAACTACGCGCGTTTTCGCGCGCCCGCTGATCCCATGAAGAGCCCTGCACGCCGACTTCTCCACTGCCTCGCGCCGTTCCTGGCGCTCCTTCTCTTCCATCCGAAAGCGGGCTTGGCCCAGCGGCACGAAACGACGCAGCCGCCGGTGCGGCCGAGCCTGCAGTCGACGACGCAGAACAATCCGCGCGGCGCCGACGTGGTTGAGCCCGCGCGTGTATTTAAAGTCTCGCGCTACTCGAACGGCCGAAGCGACACGACCTTCGTCGGCATGGCGAAGGTGCCCGATCCGCGCCGGAACGAAGTGGGCTCCACGGTCAACACGGACTTGCAGACCGGGACCCTCGTGCGCCTGGGCGGCGCCTGGATATACGACGTAGACGGGCTGCGCCGGACCCTCACCTTCGAGGACGGCCGCCGCGACGAGCTGCTCGTCTTCCGGCCGGGACCCCACGACGACGTCGTTTCGCTCCAGGGCGTGCAGCCGCTGTCCCGAAAGGTCGGCGAGGTCGTCGTATTCGATTTGCGTGCGCTGTATGAGGCGTCGACGCTGAATCCGATCACCGGCGGTACGAACGACACGGAACACGGCGCTCCGCGGCTATCCCTGCTGCGCATGGAAAGCACGTACCCGGGTGGAGAAGCTGTCGATCTGGCCGTCGTCCTCGCTCCCGTCGAGAAGCCCGCGCCGCTTCAGGCGATTCGAATCGAGCGCCGCGACACGACGATCCTATCGCCCCGGTTCCACTACGTGATCAACGAGTACGTCGTCGAGGAGCGCCACGAAGAATCCGACTGGACGGCCGCCGTCGCGGTGGAGTCCGGCGTCGGGCAGTCCCGCCTGAGCACGACCGTACCCGCAACGCTTCGCCTGCCCTTCTCCAACGTGGGCCAGTCCGGCACCTACTACGTCGACGGCATGGTGTACCTTCGGCGGAACGAAAGCCGGTGGGCGCTCCGATTCCTCGGCACGTCCGACGTTGCCGCGACCGAGATCACGCCCATCTCGCACCACCAGGTAGCCCTCTTCGCCGATGCCCGGTTCGAGCAGGGTTCGAAGACGTTCCTGCTGGCACAGGTCTCAGGGGAGATGACGGACAAACAGTACCAGGAATTCGATTGGGACAGCGCGGACTACGCCGGATCGGTGCTCGTCGGGTTCGGCCGGCGCTCCTTTACGTCCGCCGGGCTCGAGCGGTCGCGCCTCGAGGTGCTGGCGGGACTTCGCATGGGCGAAAACCGGAAGATCGCCGTCTTCGAAACGCGCGAGCGGTCGCGCGGCCTGGGGCCGCACGCGATGCTCTCGGGCGAGCTCGCGCGCGAGCTGGGCGACGGACTCGAGCTGCGGTTCGGCGCCGACGCCCGCGGCTACACGATCTTCGGACGCGGCCACCGCGACCAAGGATTTGCTGAGAAAGGATTGCTGGTGGATGCGGACGTCCGGCTCGGCAAGGCCTTCCTCGGCGTCGTCGTCTACGCCGGCCTCACGACCCTGTCGTCGATCAAGGAAGCGACGTTCCAGGACGGCGGCCGCTACTTCGAGCGGAAAGTCCTCGTGGCGCCGGGCCTCTCCTTCCAAACGCGCCTCTAGGCGCATGTTTCGCGACGAGCATTCATTCGTCGTGTCACGTATCGGTCGATTAACGGGCTCCCGGAGCCCGCGCCGCGTGGACTGCGGCGCTTGAGTTGCCTCGAGCGGTGGCGGCATCTACCTTGTAGCGATTCTATGTGCCGCTGCCGGGAGAGAACCCATTTTCCGCAAAGACCGAGCGCGAACTTCGTGAACTCCCGAGATCAGCCGGCTGAACGACTTCGCCTGGCGGACCTGCTTGCCGCCCTCTCGCTGGAGACAGATCTGGCCATGGGGCATCCGCCGGAGGAGGCGATGCGGACTTGCCTCCTGGCTACGGCACTTGCCCGCCGGATCGGCCTCGCCGAAAAGGACGTGGCCGACATCTACTGGACGGCCCTGCTGATGCACGTCGGCTGCACGGCGTTCGCGCACGAGCAGGCTGCGCTCTTCGGCGGCGACGAGATCGCCGTGAACGCGATCGGGTCGAAGATTGACGACAGCAATCCGAAGGAGGTCCTGTCCTTTATGCTCGAGTTGGGCAGAGGTATGGGTCCGGCGCAGCGGGCGCGCCTTTTCTTCGTCGGACTCTCGCGTGGCGCTCGGTTCGGCCAGGAAGTGGCCGCGGCGACGTGTGAGGTGGCTGCCGCGACGGCGCGTCGCCTCGGTTTTGCCGACACGGTACAACAGGGCATGCATCAGCTCTTCGAGCGGTGGGACGGCAAGGGTGCTCCGAAGAAGCTTTCCGGAGAAGCGATCGTCTTGCCGGCGCGCCTGGCCCAGCTCTCCGCGCAGGCGATGGTGTTCGATCGACTGGCGGGGACGGAGGGCGCGGTCGATATGGCCCGGCGTCGATCGGGGACGGCGCTCGATCCGCATCTGGCCGACGCCTTCGTGCGTCACGGGAGCGCTCTTCTGCGGGAGCTCGAGACCGAAGATCCCTGGAACGCGGTCGTCGAGGCCGAGCCCACGCCGCAGCGGTGGATAGACGAATCGGAGCTCGACGAGGTCGCCCGCGCGTTCGCCGACGTCGTCGATCTTAAATCGACCTACACGCTGAGTCACTCGACGGATACGGCGCAGTTGGCCGAATCGGCCGGCCGCGCCCTCGGGATTTCGGAAATCGAGATCGTGCGCCTTCGCCGCGCCGGATTGTTGCACGATCTCGGTCGTGTCGGCGTGCCGAACGGCATCTGGGAGAAGACAGGCCCGCTCACGGCAGCCGAGTGGGAGCAGGTGCGCCTGCATCCCTATCACAGCGAGCGGATCCTTTCCCGCTCACCCGTGCTCGCTCCGCTCGCGTCGGTGGTCGGCATGCACCACGAGCGCCTCGACGGCTCCGGCTACTATCGCCAGGCGAGCGCCGGAAGCATCCCCCTCTCCGCACGCGTGCTCGCGGCGGCGGACCATTATCAGGGCCTCACACAGCCGAGGGCTCATCGGCCTGCACGCTCCGCGTCCGATGCCGCCGACCAACTTGCAGCCGAGGCCGGAGCAGGACGGCTGGACGCCCAGGTCGTCGACGCCGTGCTTTCGGTGGCCGGACACGATCGTCCGCCTGCGACACGACAGGACTGGCCCGCCGGACTCACCGATCGGGAAGTGGACGTCCTCCGTCATCTCGCCCGCGGCCGTTCCAACCGCGATATCGGCCGCCGCCTCTTCATTTCTCCGAAAACGGTCGGCCGGCACGTCGAGCATATCTATCAGAAACTGGACGTCTCCTCGCGACCCGCCGCCGCTCTCTTCGCCGTCCGGCACGATCTGCTGCGCGGCCCCGGCGTGGAGTCGCGCTAAAAATGGGGCGAACGCCCGATGCGGCGGTCGCTTCCGTGTTCGCATCTTGCTCGCAGTTCTTCAGGACTCGGCTTCAGCACACGGTCTTGTCGCACGACGTTATCACACATGGTTTCGTCTCACCTCGTTCTTCAGCGCCCGGCTCGACCGGAATCAGCCGAAGTGCCGCGATGGTCAGGCGATTCGAAGACGCTGCGGCCGCCGAGAAGATCACGCACTCAAACGGAGAAAACGATGCAGAACCTCGGCACAATTTTACGGTGGACGCTTGTCGTTCTCCCGCTGACCCTCGTCACTGCAGCGGCTCCGACGAACCCTACGAATCAGGAGGTCAATATGAATTTCTCGAACACGAGCAATCCGGAGCGTTCCGTGGCCGATGGAGCGACGGTAGAGGACGTCCAAATGCAGGCACACGTCACCGGCGAAGGGCCGCCGCTCGTTCTCGTCGGTGGTGGGCTCACCGGATGGAAGAGCTGGGAACCGCACGCCGAGCGGCTCGCCGCCACGCACACCGTGGCCCGACTTCAGCCCCTGAACGTCCAATTCGGGCTAGAAGACCGGCGGCTGCCCGAGAGATACGGGGTGAGCACCGAGAGCGCCGCCCTGGCAGCCACGATCGAAGCGCTCGGCTGGAACGATCCGTTGGACCTGGTCGGCTGGTCGTACGGCGCGCTCATCGCACTCGACTTTGCGCTGAACCACCCGGAGCGTATCCGTACGCTGACATTGATCGAGCCCCCGGCGGCGTGGGTGCTGCCCGATTATGCCCGGCACGATCCGGACGTACAGGCGCTGCAGTCGCTCGAATTGGACGAGGACGTCAGCGAAGCCAATCTCGAGCAGCTCCTTCGCGCCGTCGGTCTCATCCCGCCTGGCATCTCCCCGACGGAGCTGCCGCAGTGGTCCGTCTGGATGGAGCACCGACAATCTCTTCGGGTCGCGCTCCTGCCGTTCGAACACCGCGATGATCCGGCCCGCCTGCGCGCCTTCGATCGACCCGTCTGGCTGGTGACCGGAACCGGGACCGCAACGTTTCTCCGCCGCATCCACGACACGCTCGCCGCTCGCCTTCCGCGAGCGAGGACCGCCGAGATGCCGGCTGGGCATGGGCCGCATATCGTCTCGATGGATCGGTTCATGGCCGAACTCACCCGATTCCACAAGAGCACGGACGTCGACGAAGCCCGCCTCGGCTCTCCGAGTGACGTCGAAGGAAAGTAATCCGTGATGCAGACCAAAGTCGGTGACCGAACATGAATGCCCCCTCCTTGACCAGGCGCCAATTTCTACGGCTCGGCTCGAGCCTCTGTCTGAGCTCCAGCTGTGTGTTGGCCGCCGTTTCGGAACATGCCACTCACTTGACGAAGGACTTCGACATGGACGAAATGCAACACGTCACGTCAAAGGACGGTACCGTCATCGCGTATCTGAAACGTGGTGACGGGCCGCCGCTGCTCTTCGTGCACGGCACGACGGCCGATCACAGTAGTTGGCTCAGAATTGCGCCGTATCTCGAGCAACGTGTCACCGTCTGCGCCATGGACCGGCGAGGGCGGGGCAAGAGCGGAGATGCTCCGCATCATGAGCTGATCCGAGAGGCGGAGGACGTGGCTGCCGTGGTGGAGGCAATCGGAGAGCCGGTCGGAGAGCCGGTCTTCCTGTTCGGGCACTCGTTCGGAGGGCTCTGCAGTCTCGAGGGGGCTCTCCTGACCGACAGGATCAGTCGCCTCATTCTCTACGAGCCGCCGATCCCGACGGGCGTCCCCTCGATCCCCTCTGGCGCTCCGGAGCGGATACAGGCTCTGATCGACGAAGGCGAGCTGGAGTCCGCCATGGAATTTTTCCTGCGCGAGGTCGCACAAATCCCCGATCACGAACTGGATGCATATCGCCGGTCGCCTCTGTGGAAAGCGCGGATTCCACTCGCGCGAACCATTCCTCGCGAGCTCACGATCGAGGAGACGTATCGCTTCGACGCCGACAGATTTGCCGGCCTCCAGGTGCCGACGATGCTCCTGCTAGGCGGCGACAGTCCGACCGTGTACCGGCAGGCGACCGAAACCGTCGATTCGGCGCTACCGAATAGCAAAGTCGTACTCCTGCCTGATCAGCAGCACATAGCGCATCATACGCATCCTGAGCTTCTGGCAAGAGAGGTGCTGCGATTTCTG
>CAZMXY010000133.1:8148-10802 GCA_964570345.1 uncultured Rhodothermales bacterium
AATAACGACATGACTACGACGAAGGAAACGCTCGCGGTAATCAGCGGCGTTTTTGCAGCGTTCGACGCCCACGACCTGGACGCATTCCGGGATCTCCTCGCACCGGACGCCGTGTTCGTCATCGGAGGGGGTGAGACGACACTCACCGGCCGCGATGATATCGTTGCTGCGGTGAAGCCGACGCTCGAGGCATTACCCGACCTTCAAGTCACGGTCAGGAATGCGTTCGCGGATGGGGAGCGCGGGGTTGCCGAAGTCGTGCGCGAAGGGACAAATACGGGTCTAATTCGACTTGCGGACGGCTCGTCCAGAAAACCGACGGGTCGACACGTGCGACTCCCTGAGTGCATCGTCTTTCAGGTGCGGGAGGGAAAAGTCGTGCGGATGGTTCCGTACGTGGACATGCTCGACACATTCCAGCAATTCGGGCTGGAAATTTGAGAGGAGACACGTGCCGGGTAATCTCTATGGCGGTCGTTCGCGCGGGTATCAGCGTACCACCCGCACCATCCTCAGTGTTCGACCTGATGGTCGAGGAGCCGTCCCCGGACCGCGGCTCTTCGGGCGTGCGGCGCCGACAGGCGAGCTTAATCAGGCGCGCCGTTGCCGCTCAATACATCTGCGAGAACGTCTCGATCTCGCGTTGCTGCTTCTCGTGCGCGGTCTCGCCGCGCGACGCCTCGGTATCGTGCGCGTCCTTTCGTATATTCAGGCGCAGCTTCGTCGAAAAAAATAGGACGGCGCCGATGACGAATAGCCCGAAGGGGGCGAGAAGGACCTTCGTCGGCGAGAGATCCTGGAGAAGCAAAAACACGTAAGGGGCCGCAGACACGAGTCCGACAAAAGCGAGAACCGCCCCGCAATGATTGAGGATTTTCATGAACACACCTCGGTCGCTGGTCGATGGAAGAGTCCGGCGGAATGTCACTCGGCGCCGGCCTACTCTTTATAGATCGGCATCGCGCGCCGAAATTTAAGCCGTCAGTCGAGACTGCCACGATATCGAGACTGCCACGACGCAGTCGAGACCGCCCCGACACGCGACCGTCGATGCCCCCACCCTCGATCACCCTCGATGCCGCCGCCCTCGACGCCCGACCCCTTAACGTCCGGCGGTGACGGATCCCGAACCAGGTCACCGTGCCTTCCGCCGACGACCCGCCGTCGTCGCGGATTCCATGCGGTCCGGTTGATCAGGCGAGGGGCCGCTCTCGTTACGAGTAGGTATGATTTCGGCGCCGTCCGGAACTCATTGGCGGGCGAGAATGTGATGAACGGAAGGAACCTCATCCCGCGTCGTGGCCACCCACCTGCCTCGTGGTACTCTATGTGCACGCATTCGAATCCGGTTACCTCCACCTGGAGCCGCATTCTCGGGCACGTCTTAATCCTCTCGTTAACGTGCGGAGTGGGCGTCGCTCACGGACAGGGCGTTCAGGTCGAATGGCTGGAGTTTGAAGACGACGGTCGGCGCTTCCTCGTGCTGAACGCCTATGAAGGGGACGCCGAATTCGGAATAGACGGAGCATCCAAGAGCGACAGCGTATCTGACAGCGAGCGCGCGACTGAACGAGACCGCGGACCCAAGATAGAAGGAGTATCTGACCGAGACGGGGCACCTACGAGGATCTACCCTCTGATCGTCGAATTCCCTCTTACGTCCGTGCCCAACTCGCCTGAAGCTCGCGCCTTCCTCGACGCCCTCGAAGAAGTCGACGAGTCGTCCGGCGTGGCCAGCTCGTGGAAACCCGAGACCCTCGACGAATGGGAGAAACTACTGCATGCGCTCACCACGCGCCCGGAACTCTGGCTCCACGGCCGGGACATCGTCAGCGGCGAAATATCCGACGTGGTGAAAGACGTCTATGCGGTGCAGGGCTATCCTTCCCATAAGGATCCGATCTTCCCGCATCTGACGCGAGGCGTGCTGACGGCGCTCGATGCGGACGGCCATCCGCTTCCGGCGATCGAGGTCGACTTCGACAGGCGGGATTCGGACGCGCCCGCGTATCAGATCGTCACGTTCGCGAACGTTGGCAACAAACCGGTGCGGGTCTACGCCGGCGAACGACTGCTCTCGCCCATCCGCCTATCCGGTGCGCAATTCACGTTGTATCCGGACGAGCGGATCAGGCGGCTGCTGAAGCTGGAGCCATCCATTTTCGCGACCGCGCAGCGAGAGAGCCGGGCGACGGTACGATATGCCTCCGGTGGGAAGCACCTGGACGCGCTCCAGGTCAAAACTCACCATCACGGCTTGATCCAGAGCGTGTCCGCCACGCTGGCTTCCGCGGCCGCCGTCCGATTCGGATCCTGGGACGAGATCGCGCTCTCGCACGTCGCACTGGCGGCCGCGGGCTTGCTCGCCGCCCTGATCTTCTTCATCGTTTCGAGGGGCTTTGCACCCGCCTTACTCGCCCACGTACCCGGATCTCCGTCGCCTCGACTCTCGCGTGGGTTCGTGCCGGACGTGCTCAACGGGCACGGTCTGCGCGAGATCTTTCAGGATGCGATGCGCAGCGCAGCGTATTGGAAATCGGAACACCTGATGCCCTATCTGGCCCGCCTCACCCAGCAGTCGAGCCGTCGGATCGCCTGGCTGCTGGAGGCCGCAAGCCGTCAGATCGCGTCGCTGCTGGAGGCCGCAAGCCGTC
>CAZMXY010000134.1:0-2314 GCA_964570345.1 uncultured Rhodothermales bacterium
GTGGAGATGGCGGGAATCGAACCCGCGTCCGAGAGGACGCACTAGACGCGCGTCTACGTGTGTAGCCAACCTATTTGCTGCTCACCCACGACCATGGCCGGTTGACGAGGCCTGCCGAGGGCAAAGGCTGATGGAATTTTGCCGTGACGTATTCAGCCGGCATCGTCACGACTAGTTCATCTAAGTCGATGCCTCAATGCAGGTCGATGAACGGACACCACATGAAACAGATGGGGCTTTACGCCGCCATCGCGTACGAGTAATCGTTCGCAGTTATAGGTTCAAGGCAGGATTTACGAGCTTGCCGAGAAGCTCGACACGCAGCACGCAGCACGATACCACCCGTCGAATCCAAAACATCCCCATATTTGAGAAAGAACGCGGCGCCGCCCGCATAGGGACGACACCGCTTAAATCAACCCGAAAAGCCATTCGATGTTCCACTCTTCGTCCACCGAAGGCTCGTTCTACGCCGACGTCCAGGGCTATTCTTTCGTGGCATCCGCATCTCTCTCAATCGGCGTGCCAACGGCGACGAGACCTTGATTTTTGAACGCTTCGTTCAATTCGGGAAGGAATTTAGACCGGACCGAGGGCGATAAGTAGGGAATTTTCCCTCTTCCACCGGTTACGTAACGTCTGTACGGGTGGACGAATACCCGTATGTGATCCTGGCCGAGCGGCGTCACCTCCAGGGAGGCCGTTACCTTGTACAGCCCCCAATGACTTAACGTTTTGCTCCCCGTAACGATGGCATTCGGGACTTCCGTTCGAAGCGTATCCCAGCCGGCTTCCTGCAAAGCCGAGGTGATTCGACCGTTCAAGGACGAATCCGTCTCCGGCACTTTGTAGTCGCGATAGAGAGGAGACAGCGACGGCGAGCATGCGGACAAGAAGATCAAAACCGCTCCGATCGCGCCGGCTGTCCCTAGTCGGTAGGAGGAGGCTAGCTTCGTCTTCATCCCTTTTTTACCGATACGTCCGACTCGCTCTCGCCACTTGATACGCAGTTAACCGGCTCGCCGGCCCCTCGTTTCCAGGGCCCGTCGAAGTCCGTACATAAAAAAACCGAGCAGCACGCTCACCCAAACGCGCTGCCCGGCTGCGGACGCTAGTCCGCGGGGTACAGCATCAAGAGATGTGTCACTGTACCATATGCTCCGGGAAAGGAGGCGTCCCGAAGCTATTCACCTAATATACAATTGCCGTGCCAAACTCTTTCGCACAAGCGGAGGTGCGCATTTCAAGATTCTTTGACGACGAGTGTATGGGGAATCAGACAGGTACGTATTTGGAATGAGCCACGAGTATGAGCGCCTATACGCGCCGCCGCATCGTCCTCGATCGACGTGCCTCAATCCTTCGAGCCGCGTCTGAATCGGGGATCCGACGGGCGCGGGGACGGATCTACATCGCCAGGGTCTCCGTACCGATGCGCTCGCGAAGAAAATTTAGCATGATCCGGTTGAAACGGTCGGGATGCTCGATCATCGGCGCATGCCCGCACTCGTCGATGAAATGCAGCTCGGACCGGGGAATCTGGCTCCTGAATTCCTCGGCGACCTCAGGCGGCGTGATGAGATCGTTGCGGCCCCAGATGAGCAGGGTCGGCACGCCGATTTGGGCCAGACGGGAGCGAAGGGTTTCTTCTTTCGTCGAGCGAGCCATCCTTATCAATCGTGCGACTTGCGCCCGGTTGTTGATGATCTCGAACATCTCCTCAACGAGGTCGTCGTTGACGTGCACGGGATCGAAGAAGGTAAGGGCGGCGCGTTCGCGGATGTACTCTCTGTCTCGGCGCCGTGGCGTCGACGATCCCATTTCAGCTTCGTAGATGCCCGACGAGCCGGACAGCACGAGCGCGGCGACGAATTCGGGATAGCTCAACGCAAAGAGGAGGGCGACCTGGCCTCCCAGCGAATTGCCTACGAGCGTGACCTGGCCCAGGTCGATCATCCGCAGGAAATCGCAGAGATATGCAGCAAGCCCCCTCACGCTCGTCTGTTTGATCGGAAGCTCGTAGACAGGCAATACCGGAACGAGCACGCGATACCGGCGATCGGCAAGGAATCCGATCGTTTCCGTCCAGTTTGATGAGTCACCCAACATACCGTGCAACAGCACGACGGGCGGGAAATCCGATGACGGGCCTTCGTCGACGTAACGGAAGCCACGCCTCTCGTGAATCATGAACTCCTGTGTCGGCATACCGTGTACGTACTCGGCAGCGGGGCGAAAGGTGCCGCAATGCGTCGGGAAGATACGCGGGCGACCGAGCGATTACCAAAGAAAACCGTCGAGTCGAGAGGGAGTG
>CAZMXY010000134.1:2414-10791 GCA_964570345.1 uncultured Rhodothermales bacterium
AGGGCATTCGATCGTCTTCGAAACAAGGGCGTTACGGGTGCGTTGCAGGGGGCGAACTTCGAGAACTACACGTTCATCCCTAGAGTAATGGAGAAAGCCTATGCCTTGCGGACGCAAGCGAAAAAGACATAAGATTGCAACCCATAAGCGTAAAAAGCGCCTTCGGAAGAATCGCCACAAGAAGAAGGCCCGGTAGGGTTTTATTCTTGCGCAGGTTGCTTCCTGCAGAAAGCTGCGGTCGGTTCGCCGACGGTGGCTTTTTTTTATACATTTTTACTCGTTTCCTTTAGGCTTGGCGTCGTGTCGACAGGCGATCGATGATTATCTTGACGATCGCACCGTCTGTGCATCGCCGGTGCGTGTCGTTACCGCATCCGCTACAATCGAAGTACACCGACTACTCTATGAAAGAGTTCACGCTAGGTAGTGTAATTCGTTCAGGCGCCTGGGGCATGCTCGTCGGCGGCGTCGCAGGGTTCACGCTCGGCCTTTTCCTGGCGCCGGAGGAGGGGCGCCAGATGCGGCGTCGCGTGGCTTATCAACTCGAGCACCTCGCCGATCGCATGGGTGCCATCGTCGATCACCTGGCGCAGTCCGACTCGCGAAGTGAAGCCCGGCGTACCGGGGATCAGCTCGTCGCCGACGCGAGGGAAAAAGCACAGCAAATCCGGGAGGATATTGACGCACTTCTGGGAGAGGTTCGCAGCGGCACGTCGACTCGTTCGACATCTCCTACGGATTGACCTCGGCCCTCTAACCGTTGATGCCGGACACACCACGACACGCATGCCAAATTTTTCCATTCTTCTCCCACCGTCGGAAGAAAAACAATCGGGCGGCAATCCCTTCGCACCCGACATGTTCGACTATCGGACCTCAAACACGTTCAACTACTTCAATGAGCTCAACTCCCACCGCCGCCAGTTGATCGCGACGCTGCAGGAGGTGATCGACGAGGATGAAAATCTCGGAGAGATCTTCGGCGTGACCGGTAAGGCACTCGAAGAAGCCAAGGCGATAAATTCCGAAATTCACGACGCGCCGTTGATGTCTGCACTCGACAGATACAGCCCGGGCGTGATGTACAAAGCCATGGATTTCGCGGGGCTGCCCACGGGCGCTCAGCGGCGCCTTCTCGAAAACGGCGTCATTTTCTCCGGACTTTTCGGTTTGCTCCGACCCGACGATTTAATTCCGGACTACAACCTCAGGATGGACGCCGTCGTCCCCGGTGTCGGGAAGATGTCCGACTTCTGGAGGCCAATCATCAGTCCGGTGCTCAATCGCACTCTCGAAGGCGCGTTCGTCTGGAATTTCCTAACCCCCGTACACGAAGAAGCCTGGGAAGACGCGCACACCTACGAAACGGCCGTCCGGGTCAATTTCTTCACGCAAAAAGGCGGGCAACGCACGTCCGTCAAGCAGGACGTGATGCCGCTGAGCGGGAAGCTCGTGAACTTCATCGTGCGCGAATCCCTCGAAGAACTCGATCCGCTTCTTGAATGGTCGCACCCCGACGGCTTCGAATACGATCCCGACGCGACCGTAGAGGACGCGGAATCGAACACCGTGACAATCGCGATGGTCAAGCGCGTCTGAGGAGGCGGAACGTGAGCCGGCCGCCGGCCGATCCGCATGAGCGTCCGCGATGACGCGTAGTCGTCACTCGTTCATCTCTAATAGAAGGCGGACGCCGTCGAGTACGAGGTGTGGCGCGACGAGGTCGACTTCCGCGACGTGATCCTTTAGCAGGGAAGCCCATCCTCCCGTCACGACCACGAAGGCGCGTCGACCGAGCGTCTCGGTAATGCGCCTCAGAAGCCCTCGCGCGCCCTCGATGTATCCGTACATTACCCCGGCCTGGATGGCCTCGGTCGTCGAGCGGCCGATCGATTCCTCGGGCAACGAGAGCGGCACCTCAGGAAGTTGCGCCGTATCACGATTCAGCGACCGCTGCATCAGCCCGGGTCCCGGCATGATCGTCCCGCCTCGGTAGATGCCTCGGCGTTCGATCACCTCGCACGTCAAGGCCGTTCCTGCGTCGACCGCGACGACGTCCCGGCGTTCGGACCGTCCATGCTGGATCCACGCCGCCGCGGCGGCGGCCAGCCGGTCCGCTCCGAGGGTACTGGGCGTTCGATAGGTGAGCTCAAACGGAAGCCGCATCGTGTGCTCGATTCGAGTGACGGGAATTCCGGCTTGGCTGAGAACGCGCGCGACCGTCTCCGCGCTTCGCGGGACCACCGACGCGAAACCGCCCCGGACGATGGCGTACGGTTCGATCTCGGAGCGCAGGGTCGCCGCAAGCGCGGCCGTCTCGTGCGTCGCACGAAACGAGTGCTGAACGATTTCGCCGTCAAATAATCCGCCTTTTACCCCGCTGTTTCCAATGTCGAGAACGATCCACACGGTGGTGCTTTCGCTTGCTGCTACGATGCACGCATGACTTCGCCTGCATGAAATACGCAGGGCCCGGAGGCGGTATTGAGGATAAGGGCGCCCGACGGATCGACTCCCAGAACGATGCCCGTAACGTCGCGTCCCGTATCCGCAAAGCGGAGCCGGACGTCCTTTCCCACGCTCATCAGCTTCCGGACGTACTCGTGTCGGATCGTTTCTTCGTCCGATGCCAGCCGGCTCAGCGCCGTCTCGAGATCGGCGAGAAGGGCGGCGAAGAGATCGGCACGCGGGACGATGCGGCCGCTCTCGAGAGCCAGTGAGGTGGCTCGGTCTTCCAGATCGGGCGGAAATTCAACCTGATTGACGTTCACGCCGACACCGAGGACGACGGCCGGATTCTTACCCTGCGCATTCCAACTGGCCTCCATCAGCATGCCGGAAGCCTTCTTTCCATTGAGATACACATCGTTCGGCCACTTTATGGCGGAATAGAGTGGGTCGACGAAGCGATCGATTCCGCCGGCGACGGCCGCGCAGGCCGCAATCGTCAGCAATCCGATGCGCTCGGCCGGCAGGTCGGGGCGCAGGACCACGGAAAATGTTAGATTCAGGCCCGGGCGGGCCGACCAGGACCGTCCGTGACGGCCTCGGCCGCGGCTCTGGAAATCCGCGACGACGACGGCACCGTGCGGAGCCCCGTTTTCGATCCATTTCGCCGCGCGCGTGTTGGTCGAATCAACGACGTCAAAAGCCTGCATAACCCGCCCTATGGATTCCGTCGTCAACAGCGATCCGGCGCGTTTTGCAAATGTGAGAGCGGACGCATCCGACTGTGTCATTCCCAGGTCAGCAGTGACGCGTAAAGTGAACGAGTGGGTGGTTGAAGATAGCGCTCGCCAAGCTGGCGATGCAGTGGAACGATTCTTGACATCCAAACAGGCGCTGCGAATCAAGCCAAGAGTATTGAAGCGGGTTGGTGCCATGAAGTGGATGAGTTGGAGTGGATGGATGGCGCTGCTGCTCTTCTGCAGCCTCGCGGCCGCGCCGCTGAAAGCGCAAGACCGACGGCCGCCGGATCTGGACGTGCAGTTTCACCGTGCCGAAACGGCATGGAAGAGCGGCGCCAGCGTGTTGGAGGCGAAGGCCCGTGTAGATCGGGTACTCGGCGAACGGCCGGACGACGGGGAAGCACGAAAGCTGCGCGCTCAGATTCTCATGGCGATGGATCGGCGACATGAAGCGCTGTTCGATGCGCAAGAGGCCGTGAAAATCCGGCCGGAAGACGGTGAGGCCTATCTGATCCTCTCCGAGGCCGCACGGCTGAACGGACATCATCATCTCGCCGTGGACGCTCTCGATGCCGCAGCGGAGCGCGTGCTCGAGGATGCCGGATTTCACATCCGCTTGTCCTGGAACGCCACCATCTTGGGCCAGCTCGATCGAGCCGAAGCGTTCGCGCGCATCGCCCTGGCACTCGATGCGTCCAAGGCGGAGGCCTACTATCAGCTGGCTCGAGTCTTCATCCGAAAGGATCAGGCCGACGCCGCGGCGTCCATTCTCGAGAAGGGCCTACGCAGCGAACTGCTCGATCCGAATGCAATTCGTAACGACACCATTCTCACACACGTGATCGCGCACGAAAGTCTTCAGGAATTGTTGAAGTGAGGTCGAGCACGTGGCGGCGATCGCCCAACTTTCGACGTTCGCTTGCGCGCCTTTACCCGTCGCTGCTCGCCCCGTAGGGATCATACGTCGACACCGTTTTGAAACGCTGCGCCGACCTGAAAGGAACGACGATGCGTGTCTCAAATCTCGTGTCGTACGGTATCCATGACCCGTCCGATGCGGGTCGAACTTGCACGTAATAGTGGCTTTCCTCTCTGAACCACAAGGCCCGGTCGATTCGCTCCATATGCATGGCGACGAGGCGATTCGAGCCCCGATCTACGTAAAGTCGTGCCCGACGAAGGTTTTGCCCGTCTCCGATCCCCGGACGCGCACGCACTTCGACGACGCGGGCCGCGGCGTTCCATAGCGTCGTGTCGGGCAAGGAGCGGTATGTATACGCTTCCCTCTTGCGCGGCGACAGGTAGGCCGGGTCGTTGGGCACGACGTGACGCGTAAGATCGGCCGGCTCTCCTGCCGTCACGGTTCGCGACACGAAGCGGCTGAAGAGGCCGAAATCAAATGCGCCCGAAGAATCTAAATCGATCGTTTCGAAGCGCCGATTCGACGGCGGCCCTTCGTGGCGAACGACGCGTTCGCGAAAGGCGATCACCTGGTTTTCGTCGTCGAATTGCTCGGTTCGCGTATATCTGGTGAACTCTCGTCCGTCAAGCTGCGAAAAGGCGCCCCTGAAGGACTCCTGATCGATCGTCGACAGATACGAAAAGAGCGAATCCCCCTCGATGTCGGCGCGCGGTTGGCTAGAGACCGAGTCCGAGAGCGCCCCCGGTCGCCGCGGATGTTCGTCCTTCATGCATCCGACGAGGGACGATCCGAGGAGAAGCGAAAGGCACAGGCCCCCGACAGGCGCGTACGATCGGATTCTATGCATCACGCTTCGAACGAATCGTCGCGTGACGTGAACCATCGTTGAGACGCGCGAGTCGAATCCACGGCGCCGTGCATCGGGAGGCATCATAGGTACCGGACCGGAACGTGAGACATAAAGGTCATGATTACGCAGCAGAACTGGAGACGGCCGTTCACGCGGCCCGAAGGGCCGGGCGGCTGATCAAAGAACGAGCCGGCACCGTACACGGCTCCCAGATCCGGACGAAAGGATTAAATGATCTGGTCACCGACGTCGACGAAGCGGCGCAGGAGATCATCATACGCACACTGCAGGAGACGTTTCCCACCTACGACGTGCTCGCTGAGGAAGGAGAGGGGGAGTCGGGCGTCAGGACGGCGCCCGGATTCCGCTGGATCATCGATCCGATCGACGGGACGACGAACTTCACTCACGGTGTGCCGCCGTATGCCGTCAGTATCGGGCTCCAACATAAGACGGAAATCGTCGTGGGCGTCGTCCTCGACGTCTCCCGCGACGAGCTCTTCACGGCGGTCCGAGGCAATGGGTTACAGGTAAACGGCGCGAGGGAGCGGGTAAGCACGACCGCGCTTCTTTCCGAAAGCCTGATCACGACCGGTTTTCCGTACCGTACGATCGGCCATCTCGATCTCTACCTCGAGGTGCTCGGCGACGTCATGGTTCGGTCTCGCGGCCTTCGCCGGCCGGGATCCGCGGCCATCGACCTGGCCTACGTGGCCGCGGGTCGTTTCGACGGCTTCTTCGAGACGGGGCTCCTGCCGTGGGACGTGGCGGCGGGCCAATTGCTCGTAGAGGAGGGCGGCGGCCGCGTTACGGACTATCGAGATCGGCCCGATGCCGTATTCGAGGAGCAGCTGCTGGCGACGAACGGTCTCATCCACGGGGAAATGCTCGGGCTTCTGGAACGAATGAAGGACGTGCGCCTGTAGCGCGATCGCCTCAAACAGGATAGATCGGGTACTTGTAGCGGATCAGAGTGCGTATTACTAGTTTGGGGACCGGTTACTAGTTTGGGGACCGGTTGGGGACTCTCCGTATTACGCACACAAGCAATGCCATCGTATGGACATGAATTCTTCCGGCTATGGTCTGCTCAGGGACAAAACCGGGATCATCTTCGGCGCGCTGAACGAGACGAGCATCGCGTGGTCGATCGCGGAAGCGGCGCATCGCGAGGGCGCGCGCTTCGCACTTTCGAATGCGCCCGTCGCACGGCGCCTCGGGACGCTCGACAAACTGGCCGAGAAGACGCAGAGCCCGATTCTCTGGGCCGATGCCTCGAGCGACGACGACCTGGCGGCGGTGTTCATACAGGTGAAAGAGGATTTCGGCTCGATCGACTTCATCGTCCATTCGATCGGAATGGGCATCAACGTCCGAAAAGACCGACCGTACGAGGACCTTAACTACGACTGGTACCATAAGACGCTGGACGTCTCAGCCGTCAGCCTCCACCGAATCGTGCACCACGCGATGCGCAGCAGTGCGCTGGCCGACGGGGCCTCCATCGTCGCGCTCACCTACATCGGAGCACAGCGCGTCTTTTCGCAGTATTCCGAAATGGGTGACGCCAAGGCGCTGCTCGAAAGCATCATCCGATCCTATGGGTATCGGCTGGGCAAGAGGGGTATTCGAATCAATTCGATCTCGCAGAGTCCGACGCGCACGGTAGCGGGCTCGGGGATCTCCGGATTCGATGCGATGTTTGAGTTTGCCGATCGCATTGCACCGCTGGGGAATGCCGACGCGGAAAGCTGTGCCGATTTTGCCGTCGTCTTGCTTAGTGACCTCACCCGAATGGTCACGATGCAAAATCTCTTTCATGACGGCGGTTTCAGCGCGATGGGCATTTCGGACGAATTCGTCGAGGACTTCTCCGAGGTGCTCGGATCACGCTCGAGCGAAAGAGATTGAATCGCCGAGATCGGCACGACTTCTGCTGTCCTCCGGCGGTCACCGCGGCGGTCAAACATTTTTTGCGGCTGTTTGTACCTTGACGCATCCACCGACCTCATCAGATCGATTGCGAGCATGATTCGCATTGTATTCGTCGCTCTCTTGATCGGCGGCGCATCCGCACGCACGGCCGACGCCCAGGCGTCCGACGACGCCTTACCCCTCTACTATGCCGTACAGCGTGGCGCGTACATCTATTCCTCCCCGGACACCAAACGTCCCTACGCCGAGCTGAAGTTTCGCGAGCCCGTATACCGGCTCGACGAGAAGGACGGATGGGTTCAGATTCGAACGCAGGACGGAGCGCGCGGTTACGTGCCTTCGTCCGCGGTGTCGAACGTTTGGATCCGTGTTTCGAAGGCAAACAAGACGCTCTACGTATATAGGGGTACCCATCTCATCGAGAAGTATTCGGCCGATTTCGGTTACAACACGTTCTCAGACAAAGAGCGGCGGGGGAGTGAACGGGAACCGGATCACTGGCGCACGCCGAGCGGTAATTTCTTCGTCGTCGCGAAGAATCCGAAAAGTCAGTTTTACAAGGCGCTGGTGCTGAATTATCCGACGTCCGAAGACGCCAAGCGCGGCCTTAAGCAGCGGCTGATCTCAGAAGCCCAGCACAAGGCGATCGTTGACGCCGAGGACGGCTTCCGGTCTCCCCCGATGAATACCGCCTTGGGTGGATGGATCGAAATCCACGGCAAGGGCACGGGACAGGCGTCGAATTGGACCCAGGGCTGTGTGGCCGTTCGCGACGCCCACATGGACGAGCTGTGGCGATGGGTGCAAGTGGGCACGCCCGTTCTCATCGAATAGCGTCGCAGGCACCGCCTAACGCTCCGAGCGCCCCGGCGTGTTCGATCGCGTTCGGACGGCCGTCGGATAGGAAGAGTAAATATGTCAGAATCCATAACAACAGAGCGCTTTCGATCGACGAACCATAACAAGCACACCACGTCGAATTGGTTCTATCGTAAGCATCTCGAGAGCTTTTATGAGAAGCTGAGCGAAGTCGTCGAAGAGACGGGGTGCACGACCCTTCTGGATGCGGGGTGCGGCGAGGGATTCGTCGTCGATTTTCTGTCGAGGGAGCATCCGGAGCTAAAAATTTCCGGAGTCGACATCAGCGAGGAGGCCATCGAGTATGCGAAAAGTCACTTTGGCAACGATGCACGCTTTCGAACCGGTAGCGTGTACAAGCTGCCGTACTCGGACAAATCCTTCGACGCCGTACTTTGCAGCGAAGTCCTCGAGCATCTAGACGACCCGAACCGCGCCGTGACCGAGTTGAAGCGCGTGGCACGCGACTACGTGCTGATCACCGTCCCACACGAGCCCTATTTTCAGTGGCTGAACAACGTCAGCCAGTGGTTGCGTCTCGGACCGGACGCGGGTCACGTCAACTTCTGGACGTCGAACACGTTTCAGGCCTTCATTCGCGCTCATTTCGACGACCCGAAATTC
>CAZMXY010000135.1:0-10660 GCA_964570345.1 uncultured Rhodothermales bacterium
AGTGGTACGCTCATTCGCACGCTTCAGAAGAACTCGCCCGAAGCGTATCTGGAGTGGAATCTCACGACTGCCGAAGAGCTGCCGATTGCAAGCGGCGTCTATCTGATCCACGTGGACGTGCCCGACGTGGGCGAGCGAGTCTTGAAGTTTTCGGTCGTGAAGAAGCGCCCGCAACTCAACACGTTCTAGGGAGCGATGCATCGAATGCAAATGCAAGAAAAATTAGACTCCTCAGGAGGGTTGTCAGATATGAAAGGGATTCATTCTAGGTCCAGTCTCGTGATGCACGTGCTCCTGGCGACGGTCGTCTTCGGCGTGGCACTCACGGACGCACGGGCCGGCGACGAAAGGCGCCGCGGCACCGCAGGTGCCCAGCAGCTGCTCGTACCGCTCACGGCACGCTACGCGTCGCTAGGAGGGTCGTTAACCTCGGGCGTCGCGAATATGAACGGGCTGGAGATGCTCTATTCGAATCCGGCCGGCTTGACGCTGAACGAGGGGACGAGCGCGCTGTTTAGCCGCATGCAGTACGTGGCGGACATCGGGGTAAACTACTTCGGCTTCGCTCAGCGAATCGGCAACAACCAGCTGGCGTTCACTATTAACGCCTGGGATTTTGGGGACATCCCGCTGCAAACGGTGGAAAACCCGGAGATATCAGACGTCACGTACGGTATCTCGATGATAACGGCTGCGGCCTCCTATGCGCGCCAGTTCACGGACCGCATCGCTGCGGGTACCACCGTGAAAGTGGTGAGTGAATCGTACGATGACGTGGGCGGAACGGCCGTGGCGTTCGACGCCGGAATGACCTATACCGTCGGCGAATCGGGACTGCGGCTCGGCGTCAGCTTGAAGAACATCGGAAGTGATCTGAGCCACAGCGGCTCGGGTATGGTGCGCCACGTCCGAATCCCGTCGCAGCGGCCGGATGCGTCCAACAATGCCCTTCAACTTGAAGGAGCCTCGGTCGAGCTTCCTTCGATGTTGAACTTTGGGATGAGCTACACGCGCGACGTCGGTGCAGGGTCCGTGGTGACACTCCTGGGCAACTTTCGCTCGAATTCGTTTGATCAAGACCAGTACTCCGGAGGGCTCGAGCTCGGATTCCGTGATCTGGTGTTCGTCCGCGGTGGATTCGAGATCGCTCAGGACATGGACCTGTCGTTCTACTCAGGTGCGAACTTTGGAGCGGGCCTGAATTTGAACGTCGCGGGCACACAGGTCTCTGTCGATTATGCGTATCGTGGGACGGAATTTTTCGACGCCATACAGATGTTCACCGCGAGCGTAGAGCTCTAGGTGAGCTTATAAAGCGCCTCGTCGTATCAGGCGAACGCGATTCGGCTTGCAGACGGATCAGCTAGAAAAGAGGGTGGCTTCCTGAGGAGGCCACCCTCTTCATTAAATATCGATTTCGGTAACCTTTACGGCCTCGAGCGTCGGAGGGCCCGGACAAAGTTCCCCCTGAAGCCCCATCGGTGAGACCAAGATCTCTCATAGCGACGTTCGGTGCGGCGAGACGATTCGGCGTCGTCGTCGCCGCGGTCGCCGTTTCAATCCTAGGTGGTTGCCGCTCGGCGGATCGAGCCGAGGAGGCCGGCGATGCGAGGGATCGCGACGAGTCTGCTCGCTTCTCCAACGTGTCGCGAAACGCCGATTTCGTTGGAGACGATGCCTGCTTCGATTGCCACGAGGCGGAGTATCGAGGTTTTCGAGACCACGGAATGGCCCATTCCTTCTATCCCCTGTCCCCTGAGAATGCGGTCGAAGATTATGCGAACGTTTCCCTCTATCACGAAGAGAGTGACCTCACGTATCGCGTGTTCGAAGACGGTGAGCGCTATTTCCAGGAAGAGATCCGGCGGGATGCGGACGGTCGCGTCATACATCGTCTCCGGCGGGAAATGGAGTTTGTCATCGGGAGCGGGTCGGCGGCGCGAAGCTATCTTACGGAAGACGGCGGACGCTACTATGAACTACCACTCACGTGGTATACGCAGGAAAAGCGCTGGGACTTCAGTCCCGGATACGAGCACGTCAACGTGCGGTTCGACCGGCTCATCCCGGATCGGTGCATGACCTGTCACAACAGCTATCCGGAACCGGTCGAGTTCGCAGAAGGCAAGTACGAGGAGGTCCCGAACGGAATCGGGTGCGAGCGTTGTCACGGGCCCGGATCCGTCCACGTGGAATCGCGGCTCGTCTCACCGGAGATCGCCGGCAGCGTTGACACTACGATCGTGAACCCCGCCCATCTATCCATCGACCGTCGCCTCGACGTCTGCCAACAGTGCCATCTGCATACGACCGTCTCGATACTCCGTGACGGACGCACTGCGTACGACTACCGACCGTCCCAGCGGCTGTCCGACTACGTATCGCTCTTCGCGGCTGAGGGCGCTACGTCCGAGAATGAGATCGACGTCATCTCACACGCCGACCGAATGAAGCAAAGCGAGTGCTTCGTTCAGACGCAGGCGCAGGACGATCCAATGGATTGCCTGACGTGCCACAGACCGCATGAGGGCTTCCGTGACGCCGGTCCGGAATATTTCAATCAGACGTGTCGGACGTGCCACGACGTATCGGATCTCACCCGGCGACCTGCTTCAGACGAAGCCCGCTTCGTTCATACCGTCTCGGCCGACTGCGGGGGCTGTCATATGCCGAAGGTGAGGGCGCAAGGAACGCCTCATGCCTCGTTCACGGATCATTGGATCCGTGTCGTGGATGAACACGTGACTGCGACCACAAACTCCGTAACGGCTCCCGTCAATCTGCGACCGTATTTTCAGACGGATGAAGCTTCCGACGTCTATCGTGGTATGGCGTACGTCGTCTACGGGAGGCAGCGGGGAGACACGACGGCCTTGCGTTTCGGCATTCGTTTGCTCGAGCGAGGTCTCAGGGAGGAGGCGTCCTTTGGCGAGGCGCACTATCTCCTGGGCTTCGCCTACTATCACTTCGGCGAGATCAGTCCGGCGATCTCTGCGTTGGAGCGAGCCGTTACGATCGATCCAGGCGTCCCCGAACGGCTAAACGCTCTGGCACAAGCCTTCGAGGCGGCTGGTCGAGACGCTGCCGCAATCGAGGATCTGTATCGGCGCGCACTCCGGATCCAGCCGGCTCTCGCCCGCGTCCGCGTGAACCTCGGCCGGTTTCTGGAGTCGCAGGGACGACTCAGCGAAGCGATCGAGGAGTACCGGCAAGCGGTTGATGAGCAACCATGGCTGGAAGAAGCCTCCTACAATCTAGGTACCGCCTACCTTCGCACCGGCCATCTCCGACAGGCAGAGGCTGCCCTCAGGGAAGCCGTCCGGTTAAATCCGGATTACGTCGACGCGCTTGGAAATCTGGGTTTGCTTCTGGCGAGTACCAGCCGGGAACAGGAAGCGCGACGCTACTTTGAGCAGGCGTTCAAGGCGGCACCGACGCACCCAACTGCCCTGGGGAATCTCGGAGCATTTCATCTGAACGCCGGCAATCTCGACGAAGCGGTCCGCCTTCTTGAACGATCGGTGCAATCCGATCCCGGATATGTGGACGGAATCGTGAATCTGGCACTCGCGCACTTGCGGCGCGGCGAAACCGAACTCGCACGCCGATACGCCGAGCGAGCTCTTCGGATTGCGCCAGAGAACCGGAATGCCCGCGAAATCCTCGAAGCTCTATGAAACCCTCGGAGCATGAATAACGCGTCGCTCCTCAATCGCTCGCCGCTCGACCCCCGGGCTACGGATTTCACTCCGCCGTCTTCCAGTGCATGGAATCGAAATCGACAGGGTGCCGTTCTCCGTGGGCGATGTGTTGCATGATCTGTTTCGCGTGGAAGCGGCCGTTTTCGATGAACCATCGACTGGTCCGATATCCGCCGCAGACGGTTCCGGCTAAATAAACGCCCTTCCTGCTCGTCTCGAACGTCGCTTCGTCAAATACGGGCGTTCGAAAGGCATCCTCACCCAGCTCGATGTCGAGTCGTTCGAGAAAGGCATAGTCGGGATGATAGCCCGTCATGGCGAGCACCCAGTCGTTCTCGAGCTCTACCTCGCCGTCCGGCGTCATCAAAACCAGGACACCTTCACGAATCTCCGTCACGACCGTCGAAAAATAGGCCTTTATGCTTGCTTCCTTGATTCGATTCTGCAGATCCGGAAGAATCCAATATTTGATCTTATCCGAAAGCACGGGAGCCCGAACGACGAGCGTCACGTCGGCGCCGTGTCGATAGCAGTCAAGAGCAACCTTGGCGGCGGAGTTCCGGCCACCGATCACGGCCACCTTTTGCCTGGCGTAAAGATACGGCTCCTTGTAGTAGTGCGTCACTTTCGGGAGGTCATCGCCGGGCACGTCGAGCCGGTTCGGCTGATCGAAGAAGCCTATTGACACGACGACATGGGCGGCTTCAATGCGTTCTCTGTCCGTCACGACATCGAACGAGCTCTTTTCGCCTTCGACCCGGTCCACCGGTTCATAGAGGCGAATGGTGAGGTGCTCGACCTCTGCGACGCGTCGGTAATACTCGATTGCCTCCTCGCGCGTGGGTTTGTATGCCGTCGTCGCGAACGGGTGACCGCCGATCTCAATGAGCTCGGGAGTCGAGAAAAACTCCATGTTGTTTGGATATCCGACAAGTGAATTGACCAACGCACCTTTCTCGATGACGACGGCTCGGAGATCCCTACGTTTGGCTTCAATGGCACAAGCGAGACCCACGGGTCCGGCCCCTATAATGGCGACGTCAAACATATCGACGTAAAGCAGATGGGTCCAGATACGATTCGGAGAGATGCCTTGTCATCGACCCGATACGCGGCGCTCCCGGAAGAATGCCTGCATGAGACCTGCCGCCTCATCGCCCTCAACTCCCGACACGACGTCGATCATGTGATTGAGGCGCTTGTCCTGTGGGATGTTATAGATGGTTGACGCGCTCCCGGCCTTTTCGTCGAGCGCTCCGAAGACGAGTCGATCAAGCTTCGCCCAGACCATCGCGCCGGCGCACATCGGGCACGGCTCAATCGTGACGTAGAGCGAACAACCACGAAGTACCTTCGTCCCGAGAGTCTCGCAAGCAGCCGTGATCGCGATGATTTCGGCATGCGCCGTCGGATCTTGGAGCCGTTCGACCATATTGTGTCCGCGGCCGACGACTTCACCCGCATGTGTGACCACGGCTCCGATAGGTATCTCGCCCTCGTCGAAGGCGCGCTCCGCCTCCTTTAGGGCGAGCTTCATGAATCTTTGATCGGGCGCAATGAGAGACGACAGGCTCATGCGGTCAATCCTCGCCTCGCGATGGGGAGCGTCATACATCGGGGTCCCCCACGTCCACGCGACAACTCGTTCCCCTCAAGTTTAATACCGACCTTCTCGCCGGAGCTAAACTCGCTCTCGGCGTAATAGGACAATAAGCCCTCGGCGGATACGATCCGGTAACCGCGATCCCGCATTTCGTTGAACGTGCTCTCGTTTCGCTCGTATCCGATGACGACACCGGGCGCGACGGCGAAAAGATTCGCTCCGTCGGTCCACTGTTCGCGCTTCTGGCTCAGTGGGTTCGAACCCCCGCAGGGAATGAACGAGAGGTGCCGCCCAAGCATGTTTTCGAGAATGCCGCTCAGACCGTTTCGGATCTCGCTGTAGAACCTATTCGGTTCATCGCTCCTCATGTAATGTATGACGTTCGCCGCATCGTCTTCCGCGATGATGGGCGGGAAGACGACACACTCGTCGGGGGTCACCATGGTGAAGACCGTATCCAGATGCATGCAATAGCGAGCTTTCGGTAGGTCGACCATCAAGACGTGCTCAACCGGGGTCCGATCGAATAGCTCCTGCGCGATGCTCATGACACCGCTGAAAGACGTACGTTCGGAATGACCGACGATCACACACGCTTCATCAGCGACCAGCAGGTCGCCCCCCTCAAACGTCACGCCCTGAGGAAGTACGATGATCTTGTCGCGGTAGGCGCCGAAGAGCGGATGATGCTCGAGAATAGTCCGTAAAATCAGGCTTTCGCGTGTTCGCGCCGCCGTTGCGGCGTGACTCAAGATAATGTGATCGTGAACGACCGCGGCCACGTCCCTCATGAACAAGAGATTGGGAACCGGGTGCATCAGAATCGGAAGCGGTGATCTCCCGGTGATCGCGAAATCAAATAATTCCTGAGGCGACAAGCGCTTGAGGTCGCTCTCGAATCCCCGGAGATTTCGCTCCTGCGATACGCTGCAGAGCTGCTCCACGAAATCGAAGCGGGCATCCTCGAGACTGAATACCTCGATCAGCAGATCTGAGACCTGGAGTACGGCATCGCTACGACCGACGATCTTCGAGAAAACGGCACACATCAATTGGTGCTCCTTTCGCGCCTGTCCAACGAAGAGAATATCGTCGAACAGGAGCTCGAGCCGATTTTCCGGGAGGACGAGCTCCATTTCGGCGCCCGGCGTGTGGACGATAACCTGCTCGAGTAGGCCGGTTTCGGATACAATCCGGACCTCTGCCTGCTTCTCAATAGGAGTCGGATCGACGACCGCTTGTCTCGTCATGAAGGGATGCGTGTAAACGATTGCCGCTACGATAGACGGCCACCTCGAACGGCGCCACCACTCACTTTCACGTCTCAGACTGTACTTCGGTTCGACAGGGCGACACGGCCGCTGTTCGACGAACGTAGATGCGGATCTCCCAATGACGTGTGGCGGACGTTCCGTCTATCGAATTCCGGAGACGATCACCGCCTGCTCCGGACGACGTCGATGAAACGAAGGACGATTGCGATGAGAAGCAGTACCAGCAGCACCTTAAGTGCAAGCGAAAGCAGTGCCGCTCCGACTTTCAGAATGACGCTGAGCACCGCCATCGCGACGATGAGAACGATGGCAATCGCTATCCAGCGGAGGATTTGCTGTATGTCCATAATGCTGATCAACTACGCTTACTTCAGTCGTGGCGCTACCGGGCACGCCGGACCGGCAACTAGAGACTCGGAACGGAGAACGTCTCCGATAGCGTGACACCGTCACCTCCGGGTCCAAAACCACCCAACAAGAGTATTCGCTGGGCGGACGATTTAGTTGCAGTGAGTCCGAATCTGCGCTGTACTACGCTGCTCAATGGATATTCGAAAAATCTACCCGCAGCCGTTATGTAGAATTCGACGTTGGGGAGGACGGTCGACAAAGATCCTTGATGTCCGCCAAACACTACGACGACGCCGGGTGCAAGAAGCTCCGCGGCATGCCTCGTACGCGGCAGTAGCATTTTTCCTGTCGGATGAAACTGCAGCCCGCCCGGCGCTGCGTAGTCGACGATGGCTGCGACGTTCTGCTCAAGCCCGGTTTCGAAACGAGTCCCTACGAGGAGAAACGGACGCGTTTCGTCTGGTTCTTGATCCGTCAGAGGAGTCTGGGAATGACCCGACAACGCGAATTCGAGACTCGGGCCGGGAGCAGGATTGAGCGCAAAGAGAGAGTCGTTTCGAAGCGAAAAACTCCGAATGTCGCGCCTTATACCCAGTAGCGGGGAAGGTTCATATTGGACGTCTCCGGTGCCGCCGAATAGATCAACGATTAGGTCGTCGCCGGACCGTCTTAATACGGCCGTGTGATAGGTCCTCCGTATCGGTGCGCCTGCGACCGGCACGGACGCAAATCGATCCGTCTCCGCGTCGTATATCTCGACCGTTTCAATGAGGTCGGACGCGCTATTGATGGAGACCGATCGGCTGCCGCCCATGATGAGCACGCGGCCGTCGGGTAGAAGGGTGGCCGTGTGGCCGGCGCGGGCATCTCGGAGGCGACCGTCAATCGTGGTGAATCGAGCCGCTTCCTGCCGGAGGATGGCTCCGTCGTTGCGTACGGGTGAACCGACGGTAGCCGCGCCGCCGATCACGACGATGGATCCGTCCCGCAATGCCGTAGCCGTGTGGCCACCTCGCGAATCCGGCAGAATAGGTGCGCTTCGTGATATTTGGGGGAGCAGGTGGAGCGCGAAGGTCGTGTCATGCTCCACTTGTCCGTCGACGTCCGTAACGGAGAAGACGAGACGATTCAGTCCCATCTGCAGCTCGAGCTGCACCGTCCAGACGTCATTCACGCTGTCGAATTGAAGCGGCTGCCCGTCGACACTCACGTCTTCAACCGATCGAAATGCATCGGCACGGACGATAATCGTGACCGAGGGATCGAGAGCGACGGATGAGAAATCCGGTTCGAGGATTTCGAGTGAGGGCTTGTTGGGTTCGACGAACGGTCGTTCGCATGCGGCCAAGACGAGCGCGACGGCCGCGATCGCCCACACAACGGCCATAGAATCGGTCAACCGAATGCCTGTCATATGAACACGAACCATTTTGGTCGATTGCGATCCGGCACGAGATGCGATACGACAGGACGTCGTTGTAGGGGACGGCATTGGTGATACGATGCGTAATGAAACTACGCGCTTTTCTCGATGCCCTTTTAGGTTGTCGTACCTGCTCGGCCGACCCCCACGGTCCAGTCGCGCTTCAGGAGCCGTTCAGTGGGTTCGGATGAGATAGTGTCCGTTCGGAATAGCAGACGCGCTCGAGAACGAGTCCGAATGAAGGTGCGGAGGGACCCGCCTCCCGCCGGTCCGCGGACGCCAGTATTCTCGAAACGTCGCTTATTGGTCGTTTTCCGTGGCCGACCTCGAGCAGCGTTCCGACGATCGTGCGTACCATTCCGTGGAGGAATCGATTGGCCGTGATCTCAAACCGCCAGTCGCCCTCGAGGGATTCGCGTAACCAGACTGCAGTGTGTACGTGGCAGATGCGATTTTCGGTACCGGATTGCGTTCTGCAAAACGCATCGAAATCGTGTTCACCTTCCAAGAGTCGCGCAGCTTGATTCATGAGGTCAAAGTCGGTCTCCGATCGGATGCGCCATCGAATGTGGCGATCGAGGGCGCGATATCCTGTAGTGACGTAGTAATGATAAAGCCGAAGCCTCGCGTCGTAGCGGGCATGAAAGCCGTCCTCCGCTCTTGTGATGGAACGTACGGCGATACCGACCGGCAGGAGGCCGTTCACCGACGCAAGCAAGCCGTACGTATCGATCTCTTCGTTGATGACGAAGTGCGCCACTTGTCCTCGAGCGTGGACGCCGGCGTCCGTACGACCGGATCCCACTATGCTGACGGACGTCCGCAGGGCCGTTGATGTTGCGTCTTCCAAAGCCTGCTGAATGGTAGGTTGTCCCGGTTGAACCTGCCAGCCGCAGAAGCCGGCACCGTCATACTCGACGGTTAGACGATACGTGGGCATGCGGGGAATCGATTTTCGCTGAATTTCGCGCGTCTGCCGCCCGCGCCTTATCTTTGGTGTGTTACCGCTGCAGTGGGGAACTACAGATCATGGTCTTTCCTACGCGCATCTATTTGACCGGTTTTATGGGTTGCGGGAAGAGTACGATCGGCCCGCTCCTGGCCGATCATCTCGGCTATGAATTTGTCGATCTTGATCTCTTAATCGAGGACGCGGCGGGAGAGCCCATCCGGCAGCTTTTCTCGGATCGCGGCGAGGACGAGTTTCGACGACTCGAATCCTTGATGCTTCGAGCGGCATCGAGATCGGCACGCGTCGTAATCGCGCTCGGCGGCGGCGCCGTCGTATCGGAGGACAACCTCTATTTCGTGACGACAAACGGTACGCTGGTGTATCTGAGCGTCGCGCCCAGCATTCTGGTCCATCGTCTGAGAGACCGGGCAGCTGAGCGTCCCCTTCTTTTCGGCGAAAACGGGCAGGCGCTGACGGACGCCGAGCTTGAGCGGCGGGTGGAGGACATGATCGAGACTCGCCGGCCATTTTATAGCCGTGCCGATATCTTGATTGACGTGGGTGAGCGGAGTATCGAAGAGACGGTTGATGCGACGATTCAGGCCCTGATCGTGCAATCCCAGCGGGGACGTCCTCGAAGGTAACGGATCGACGTTAGACGAGACGAAAGGACGTCCGGTGATGCGGCGTGGGCCCGTGTTCGGCGAGCGCGGCGTAATGTTCTTCGGTCGGATAGCCGACGTTCGTATGCCATCGATAGGCGGGGTACTTCAGGTGTAACCGACGCATCAGTCGATCGCGTGACACCTTTGCGACGATGGACGCCGCCGCGATGGAGAGACACTGCTGATCTCCCCTGACAACGGTTTCGAATGGCCAGTTCGGCTTGGGAAAGCAGGTGTTCCCGTCGATCAAGAGAAACTGAGGAGCCGGTTTCAGCTTTTTGACTGCTCGGCGCATCGCTTCCATCGCAGCCCAGAGGACGTTCAGTTGGTCGACCTCTTGCGGCGAGCACATTCCGAGCCCGATGCCGACTGCGTTTTGTTCGATTTCGGCAGCCCACACCTCGCGTTCTCGAGCGCTCAAAAGCTTGCTGTCGTTAACACCCGCGAGGTTGACGTGCGTCGGCAGAACGACGGCCGCGGCGACGACCGGACCGGCCAGGCAGCCACGGCCTGCCTCGTCGACGCCGGCGACGAAACGGAAGCCGGCCGACCACAAATCGGTCTCCCGCGACAACGTTGGGTAAGGGGATGATTCCGCCATGCCAACAAGGTAGCGGCCGCGTCCCAGGAAATCGAGGGATGTGGAAAAACGGGGGAACGGGGGACGTGAGGACGGGGAGACGGGGAGACG
>CAZMXY010000136.1:0-7143 GCA_964570345.1 uncultured Rhodothermales bacterium
ATCGGCGCCGCCCGCGCACAGGAAGCCCATCCGGGCAGCGCCCTCTACCTACAGAACTGCGCAACCTGTCACGGTCAGGATTTGAAGGGCGGCAACGGCTCGAACCTCATCGACGGCGACTGGGCGTTCGGCGAAGAACGCGCGGAGATCGTCGAGAACGTCGAGGCAGGCATCCCGGATCGCGGCATGCCGCCGTTCGGACAGGTTCTGTCTGGCGAGCAGATCGGCCACGTCGTCGATTACATCGACCAGGTGGCCCGCGGAGCGGACCCGTTCATCTCACCGGCGCCGGATTCGGCGGCTACGCTCGATTATGCCTTCGACGTCGAGGTCTTCGCGCGCGGCCTCGAAATTCCGTGGGCCATCGCGTTCCTCGACGAATCGACCGCATTAATCACCGAGCGTCCCGGCCGGGTTCGCATCGTACGAAACGGCGAGCTCCTGGAAGCGCCCGTCGCCGGAACCCCCGAAGTGCTTCACGAAGGGCAGGGCGGGCTGCTCGACGTGTCGGTCGATCCGGACTATGCGACGAACGGCTGGATCTACCTCGCCTACAGCCATTTCTTGCCGTTGGGCGCCGGCTCCGAAAACGCGCCCGCGATGACGCGAATCGTTCGAGGCCGCATCGAAAACGATGCGTGGACGGACCAGGAAGTCCTCTTCGAGGCGCCGCATGAGACGTATCTGCCGACCAGACAGCATTACGGAAGCCGAATCGTCTTCGATCCGAGCGGCCACCTCTATTTTTCGATCGGCGATCGCGGTCGACCCGAGCTCGCGCAGGACCTCACTCGTCCGAACGGCAAAATGCACCGCATTCATCGTGACGGTTCGATTCCTCCGGACAACCCCTTCGTTGGCTGGGAGCACGCCCTGCCGTCGATTTTCTCGTACGGACACCGGAATCCGCAAGGCGTAGCCGTGCACCCGGTCACGGGGGACGTTTGGGCGGTCGAGCACGGCCCACGCGGCGGCGACGAGCTCAATCGGGTTCGAGGAGGGCGCAATTACGGCTGGCCCGTGATTACCTACGGCATTAACTACAACGGCACGATCATCACCGATGAGAGGAGCCGCCCCGGCATGGAGCAGCCGATCCTGTACTGGCGACCCTCGATCGCCGTATCCGGACTGGGCTTTTACGACGCCTCGACCCTGCCGCACTGGACGAACAAGATGCTCGTCAGCGCTCTGCGCAATCGGGAAGTACGGCTCGTCCAACTCGAAGACGACCGCGTCGTCCATGAAGAAGTCATCCTGAAAGACGCAGGTCGCGTGCGCGAGGCGCAGCCGGGTCCCGACGGATCGATCTACGTCGTATTAAACGAGCCCGACATGGTGATCCGCATGGCGCCTCGCCCGAATTGACGCTCGTGCCGCGGCCGTCATGATCGCTCGCAAGCCATGGCCGTCGCCGGCGCGCGCTTGCGGCTCTCCCGTGCACGATTCGCCGCCTTCTCGGCTCCGATACCGATCTCCTCAGTATACTCACACGAACTTCGACCGTATCGATATGAAATGGACGCTGAGTTTTCTCCTCATGTGGATGACGGCGACCACCGCTACCGCACAGCCGCAGCACGAGGCCGTCGGCGAAACGGCGATTGAGCGGGACCTCCGCATGCAATGGTGGCGCGACGCCCGATTCGGCATGTTCATCCACTGGGGCCTCTATGCCGTACCGGCCGGAGAATGGGAAGGCCGTCCGATCGACGGGATTGGAGAGTGGATCATGGCCTACGCCAACATTCCCGTCGAAGACTACGAACCGCTGGCCGACGAATTCAATCCGGTTGCGTTCGACGCAACCGAGTGGTGCCGCATCGCGAAGGAAGCCGGGCAGGAATACCTCGTGATCACGTCGAAACACCACGACGGGTTTGCCCTCTTCGATTCGGCGGTCTCGGACTACGACGTCGTCGATCGTACGCCCTACGGACGCGACGTGCTGGAGCAGCTGGCCGGTGCGTGCAAGCGTGAAGGCGTCAAGCTCGGATTCTACTATTCGATTCTCGACTGGCACCATCCGGCCCAGTTCGTCAATCCCGAAGCCGACAATCCCACGTCCGGCCACGCCAGCAACGCGATCCACCCCGATCGAAAGGCGGAATACGTGTCGTACATGAAAGGCCAGATCGAGGAGCTCGTCGATCGCTACGACCCCAAGATCCTATGGTTCGACGGTGAATGGGTGGATTGGTGGACCGAAGAGGACGGGAAAGACATGTACCGTTTCGTCCGATCGCTCAAGAACGACGTCCTCATCAACAACCGCGTCGGAAAGGGACGCGAAGGAATGGCAGGCCTCAATCGCGGTCCGGGATATGCCGGCGACTTCGGCACGCCCGAGCAGCAGATTCCCGACACCGGCCTGCCGGGCGTCGACTGGGAGAGCTGTATGACGATGAACGACACATGGGGCTACAAAGCGCAGGACGACAATTGGAAGTCGCCGGAGACGCTCATTCGAAACCTGATAGACATCGCCTCGAAAGGAGGGAACTACCTTCTGAACGTAGGTCCGAAAGCGGACGGGACCATCCCGGAAGAAAGCGTGGAACGCCTGGCGGCGATGGGCCGGTGGTTGAACGTGAACGGCGAGGCCGTCTACCTCACGACGGCCAGTCCCTTCGACCAGCCGGAGTGGGGCCGATTCACGAAGCGCGATCCTTCGACGCTCTACGCGCACGTGTTCGACTGGCCCTCCTCGCGCGTCCTTCAAGTTCCGCCGGTACCGGTCGAGGTCGCCTCGGCGATGCTGCTCACCGCGACCGGTCCGGTCCGGGTGACGTTCACTCAGTCCCACGAGGGCATCCGCGTTCGGCTGCCGGCTAACGCCCCGGATGCCGCCGCTTCCGTCGTGAGGCTCGAATTCGCCGACACGTGGTCCCTATGACGTTTGACGATTTTCGCGCATCCCTGACCGACGACGAGCCGCCGGCCGAGCTGGATTCGCACCAGCGCGCATTGTGGGAGGATGGCCGGGGCAACTGGGCGCGGGCGCACGAGCTCGTGCAGGACGAGGGGACGACCGAGGCCGCGTGGATCCACGCGTATTTGCATCGAAAGGAGGGCGATCCGGCCAACGCCGCCTACTGGTACCGGCGCTGCGGCCGCACCGTCTGCGAGGATTCGCTCGAGGAGGAGTGGGAGCGGATCGTACGCGCGCTCATCGACTAACGCGAAACAAAGATGCTGTCCATTCAGAAAATCCTGCACGCTACCGACTTTTCGCACGGTTCCGCCTGGGCGGGTGCGTATGCACGCGCATTCGCTCGGGCGACGGGAGCGGAGCTGCACGTCCTCTATGCCGACGTTCTGCACGCCGATGCCCCCGGCTCGGCCGATGTTCCGCGTGGGGAGGCGGCCGCCGCACGGCTGCAGACCGAGATGGAGCATGCACGCGAGCGAGCGCGCGGTTTGCCCGACGTGCCCGTCCGGCAGGTCGTCCGACGAAACGTCTCGCCAGGACCCGCCATACTAGACTACGCCCAAGAGGAGGACGTCGACCTGATCGTGATGGGTACGCACGGCCGTCGCGGAATCCGTCGTCTCGTGCTGGGAAGTGTAGCTGAAGAGGTGCTTCGGATGGCGAATTGCCCGGTGATGACGGTCAGAGCACAGGGCGAAGCGCTGCCGACGTCGGCCCCCAGGATAGGGCCGGTCATCGCACCGATTGATTTCTCGGATTCTTCGAAGAATGCGCTACGTTATGCGGTCGAGCTGGCCCGCCCGTTCGACGCGCAGCTTCATCTCCTGCACGTCGTCGAGGAGACCCTTCACCCGGCGTTCTACGGTTTGCAAGTGCAATCCATCTACGACGTGCATCCGGACATCGAGGAGCGAGCCGAGCGGCAGTTGACCACCTTGCTCGACGCGGTGGCAGGACCGAGCCCTGACGCCGTCACGAAGGCCCTTCCTGGGCGAGCCCCGGTGGAGATCGTCAAGTATGCCCACGGACAGCCCGGAAGCCTCATCGTGATGGGTACGCACGGCCTTACCGGATTCGATCATTTCCTGATGGGAAGCACGACGGAGCGTGTCGTGCGTCGGGCTGAGGTGCCGGTTTTCTCTGTAAAGAGCTTCGGCAAGTCGCTGGTCTCGGCGGACCCGCATCGAGCGCAGACCGCGGCTCCGACGCGCGGCGAACCGCAATAGGCGGAAGGGATGGATCTGGGTCTTGCCGTTCACGCACTGGAGCTTGACCCTGAACGGAAGGGCTTGAGGCAGTTAAGACATGACCTACCGCTCGGCGTATACGCTTCGCTTGCCGTCCTTTTGAAACGCCAGCACGTCGTACTCCTCAGGATTCGGGCCTTCCATGCCCGGGGAACCGATCGGCATGCCGGGGACGGCGAGACCTGCCGCCTCGGGGCGTTCTTCGATCAGCTGCTTGATTACGTCGGCCGGCACGTGGCCCTCGACGACGTAGCCGTCGACCAGCGCGGTATGACAGGACGTGAGGTCGCCCGGCACACCGTAACGGATCTTCATCTCGTTGACGTTCGCCAGGTCGATCGGCTTGACGTCGAAGCCGTTCTCCTCGAGATGCGTGACCCATTTGGCGCAGCATCCGCACGTCGGACTCTTGTAGACTGTGATTTCCGGTAGCTCCTGTGCGTCGGATCCACGAACGACGAAAAAGCCGCCGGCCGCGACGAGAGCGGCGATTCCGAGGAGATATACAGGTTTGATGTGCATGTCGGTCGTGAATGTCGGGAGATGAAGGTCCTTCGAACTAAGCCGACGTTCCTGCAGATGTTCCGCCTCCGGATCTCAGCCCGCCCGTTTCGGTATGTTATCTGCTCTCGATGACCAGCTTTTTCAGAGGATGAATCGGATTGTCGTTACCGGGGCGAACGGACAGATCGGCTCGGAACTCGTGACGGCGCTTGCGC
Organism: uncultured Rhodothermales bacterium; assembly: GCA_964570345.1. Taxonomy (GTDB): domain Bacteria; phylum Bacteroidota; class Rhodothermia; order Rhodothermales; family VXPQ01; genus CAZMXY01. The sequence goes on from CAZMXY010000136.1 coordinate 4,899, forward strand.
GGCTCCACGGCGGCGATCACGTTCTCGCGACGGACCTTCAAGACGCGCCGTTCTGGCGCGAGAACGGTGCCGTTCGGTACCAAAACCTCGACGTCACGGATGACGGAGCCCTACGGGACGTCGTCGAAGGAAAAGGTGTCGAGAGGGTGTATCATCTCGCGAGTCTGCTTTCCGCCTCGGGAGAACGGCACCCCGATCGATCGTGGGACGTCAACGTGAACGGCCTCAAGCACGTACTGGACCTGGCGAGAGAATTCGGATTCCGTGTGTTCTGGCCGAGCTCGATCGCGGTCTTCGGCCCGGACACGCCTCGAGATAACACGCCGCAGCGGACCGTGCTCGATCCGAGTACCATGTACGGCGTCACCAAAGTATCCGGTGAGCTCCTGTGTCGATATTATTGCAGCAAGTTCGGCGTTGACGTGCGGAGTCTGCGCTACCCGGGTCTGATCAGTTACAAGACGCCGCCGGGTGGGGGAACGACGGACTATGCCGTCGATATGTTCTATGCCGCCGTCTCGAAGCACGAGTACGTCTGCTTCGTTCGCCCCGACACCCAGCTGCCCATGATGTACATGCCCGACGCGATTCGGGCTGCGCTCGAGCTGATGGAGGCCCCCGCCGATCGAATCTCGGTCCGCACGAGCTACAACATCGGCGCCGCCAGTTTCACGGCAGGACAGCTCGCCGAAGCGATCGCCAGGCGCCTGCCGGGATTCACGATCCGATTCGAGCCCGACCACCGGCAGGAAATCGCCGATTCCTGGCCGTCTTCCGTCGACGACGCGCAGGCGCGGGAAGATTGGGGATGGGAGCCGGCCTACGACGCCACGGCCATCGTTGACGACATGCTCACGAACCTCTCCGCCGGGAAGTCCCTCGAAGTCTAGCCTATCGCGCCCGTGTCTCGTATCCCTGAGCCAAGAAGCATGCCTCGCTCCGCTGCTGCCGTCTTCACGTCCCAGCTCGACGAAATTCGTGAAGCGGGTCTCTACAAATCCGAGCGGGTCATCACCTCCCCGCAGGCTGCGGAAATCGCAGTAGATCCCGGAAAAAAGGTCACGAATTTCTGCGCAAACAACTACCTCGGCCTGGCCGACGATGAGCGCTTGATCCGGCGAGCAAAGGAGGGGCTCGAGACGTACGGATTCGGGTTGGCATCCGTGCGATTCATCTGTGGAACACAAGAGATCCACAAAAAACTAGAGGAAAAAGTATCCGAATTCCTCCAAACGGAAGATACTATACTTTACACCTCCTGCTTCGACGCCAACGCCGGACTGTTCGAGACCCTGCTCGATGCCGAGTGCGCCGTCCTGTCCGACGAATTGAACCACGCATCCATTATCGACGGCATTCGTCTGTGCAAGGCCGAGCGGCGGCGCTACCGCCACGGGGACATGGCGGATCTCGAGCGAAACCTGCAGGATACGCGCGGCGCGAAGATCCGAATGATCGCGACCGACGGCGTCTTTTCGATGGACGGCGACGTCGCCAGGCTCTCGGAGATCTGCGACCTGGCCGGGCGCTACGACGCGCTCGTGATGGTCGACGACAGCCACGCGACGGGCTTTTTCGGCACGACGGGCCGCGGCTCGATCGAGCACTGCGGCGTGATGGGACGCGTCGACGTGGTCACGAGCACCCTCGGCAAGGCGCTCGGTGGGGCCTCGGGCGGATTCACTTCCGGGCGCAAGGAAATCGTCGACTTGTTGCGGCAGCGGTCGCGGCCGTATCTCTTCTCAAACACGCTCGCGCCGGTCATCGTCTACACGTCGATCGCCGTACTCGACCTGCTAAGCGAGACGACCGCGCTGCGTGACAAACTCGAAGAAAATACCCGGTATTTTCGCGAGCGCATGACGGAACGCGGCTTCGACATCCGACCGGGCGAGCATCCGATCGTGCCCATCATGCTCTACGACGCTCGAGTCGCGACGAGCATGGCGAACGAGCTGCTGGAGGAGGGGATCTACGTGATCGGTTTTTCTTATCCCGTCGTGCCACAGGGCCAGGCGCGCATCCGCGTCCAGATATCGGCCGCGCACGAACGCGAACACCTCGATCACGCGATGGAAGCCTTTACGAAGGTGGGCAAAAAATTCGGGGCGATTTAGGATCCGGAAGCGCCGGCGCGCCGTTATCGGACCTCGCTGTGCCGAGCGCCCGCCGCCCGCTTAGCTCATAGGCGCACGGGTCGACATTTTTGAATGACGTCCGTGACATTTACCTTGTCGGATGCGTC
>CAZMXY010000136.1:7243-10643 GCA_964570345.1 uncultured Rhodothermales bacterium
GGGGTGCCCCGTATCTTTGTGATGCGGTACGTTTGAGTGATGCAGTACCACTTGACAGTACCTTCTCGATAGCACCCTCCTGATGTCGACCGCAACCGCACGTCATCCTCATGCGACCGCCGGAGCCGAGTCTGCGAGCTTCCTCGAGCGACTGAACGGCGTCTGGCATGAGCGTGCACTCCAGATCTTCATCGTCATCGTGCTGGCGCACTGGGCCGAGCACCTCGTGCAAGCGTATCAGATCTACGCCCTGGGATGGCCGGTGCCGGAGTCGCGGGGCGTGCTGGGCTACTGGTATCCGTGGCTCGTCAAGTCCGAGATCCTCCATTACGGCTACGCGCTCATCATGCTCGCCGGCATCTGGATGCTGCGCTCCGGCTTCATAGGCCGATCGCGGACGTGGTGGACCGTCGCCCTGGTGATTCAATTCTGGCATCACGTCGAACACGGCCTGCTGCAAGGCCAGGCGATCCTCGGCGCGAACCTGCTGAATTCTCCCGTTCCGATCAGCGTCGCGCAGATCTGGATTCCCCGCGTCGAGCTGCACCTGCTCTACAACTCGCTGGTCTTCATCCCGATGATCGTCGCGATGTACCTGCACATGTTTCCCCCGCAAGAAGAGGCGGCCCGGATGCGCTGCTCGTGCGCCTTCCACCCCCGGGTCGCGGCCGCCTGAATTTTCGATTTCCGCCAGCCATGCCGTCAATTGCAACCGGTCGGCCGAACGGGCGACTGGATTTGCTGCGGGTTCCCGTACTGGGATCGTTCCTCCGGAATCGGCACGCGCGGCCGATCCTTCAGGTCGTATTGTTCGCCATCGCGGTGATCATGATCGTGCACGGCTTCACGGGACCGGACATGGCGCCGCGCAACCTGGCGACGCTTCTCACGTGGATCCATTACCGCGGCGTCCTCATCCTCGTGCTCGTAGTGGCCGGCAACCTCTTCTGTATGGGCTGCCCTTTCATGCTGCCGCGCAACATCGCGCGCCGCTTCGCGCATCCACGATTCCAGTGGCCGCCGTGGCTGCGAAACAAGTGGCCCGCCGTATTCCTCTTCGCCGGCATCCTCTTCTCCTACGAGCTGTTCGATCTCTGGGACTCGCCGCCGTGGACCGCCTCCCTCATCCTGGCCTACTTCGCCGGAGCCCTCGTCGTCGACGGTTTGTTCAAGAACGCCTCGTTCTGCAAGTACGTCTGTCCCCTGGGCCAATTCAACTTCGCGGCGTCGACCGTGTCGCCGCTGGAGATCGCCGTGGCCGACCACGACGTCTGCCTCGCGTGCGAAACCCACGACTGCATCCGAGGCACGCGCGACGACGAAGGCACGGTGATCCAGCGCGGCTGCGAGCTCGCGCTGTTCCAGCCGAAAAAGGTTGGCAACGTAGATTGCACGTTCTGCCTCGACTGCATCCACGCCTGCCCGCACGACAACGTCGCGATGACGGTACGTCTGCCCGGGAGCGAGCTCTGGGAAGATCCGCGGCGCTCCGGCATCGGCCGCTTTTCGCAGCGGAAGGATCTGGCCGCACTCGCCCTGCTCTTCACCTTCGGCGCCCTCATGAACGCTTTCGGGATGGTCAGCCCGGTCTACACGGTGCAGCACTGGATCGGCAGCGCCCTGGGCACGCACCACGAGGCCCCCGTCCTGGCGACGCTCTTCGGGATCGTGCTCGTGCTCGAGCCGGCGATCCTCCTCGGGCTGGCCGCCCTGTGGACGCGCCGCGCGGCGCGTACCGATGAGCCGCTGCTGTCGGTCGGCACGCGGTTCGCGTACGCGCTCATCCCCATCGGCGTCGGCATCTGGCTGGCCCACTACGCGTTTCACTTCTTCACGGGCATCTGGACGATCGTTCCCGTCCTGCAGGACGCGCTGGCCGGGATCGGCATCACCTCCTTAGGCACACCGAACTGGTCTCTCGTGGGGCTTCCCGAGGTCTACGTAGCCCCTCTCGAGATCGGATTTCTCAGCCTCGGCCTGCTCGGATCCGTCTTCGTCGCGTACCGGATCGCCGAGCGGGAGTACGCGGAACGTGCCGTTCGCGTCGCGGTACCCTGGGCCATCGTGGCCGCTCTGCTCTGGATCGCCTCGGTGTGGCTGCTCAATCAGCCGATGGAGATGCGGGGATCGGGCATGATGATGATGTGACGGGTGACGATGATCCGATCGACCGAGGACGTGAACGTGGGCCGTCTGCGAGCCCTCATAGTGAGCCTGGTTTTTCTCCTGCCCTCCGCCGGCGTACGTGCTCACGAAGGGCCGCCTTTTCCGATCGTCGTCGACCGGCCGATCGGCTCGTATGACGTGTCGATCTGGACGGATCCCGACATCGGCATCGGGACCTTCTTCATCATCCTCGAGCCGCGGGACGGCGATCGCCTGCCGGAAATCCGCGGCGTCCGGATCGGCGTGCGTCCCGTTTCGGGACGATTGGAAGAGGCCGTCTACGACGCCGAGTCCCAGCAGGTGCGCTACGGCGCGCGCTACTACGCGGAAGTCGAGTTCGACCGGGGCGAGTGGTGGACGGTGCGCGTCACGATCGACGACGCCGAGGGTGGGGGAGAGATCGTCTCAGAAGTGGAGGCTACGCCCGACGGCACGATCGGCCCCATCGGACTCGTCCTCTACGCGCTGCCGTTCATTGCCGTGGCCTTCCTGTGGATCAAGGCGGTGCTGCGCCGGCGGCAGGGGGCGTAGGCTGAAGTGTACGAACGAGCCGGCCACTGACCCGCCATTACTATTACGGGTTCATCGCTGACCAGATCGAACGCTACCGGCTCAGCGCCGGCCGATCCGTCAATTCCGACAAGGCCGGCGCACCGGCGATCGTCACGTGCACGCTGAACGGCAGCCGCGAGTCGTCACCGGTCCATTCCAATTCGGCGCGCTCGACGCCGTAGGACTCGGTCAACGTCCGCACGACGTCATCCCGCACGAGATCGAGGGACTCCGCGCGATTCGGGACGCGCAGTCGATCGGGAAAACCGATTTCTAGCTCGTCCGTGCGGAAGCGATACATCCCGCCGAGCGACTCCTCGTCCTCCAGCAGCCGTGCCGCGGTGAAGAGCCGCCGAAGCGCCGTCTCCAGCGCCTCCCCGATCGTCTCGGGCACGTCGCGTTTCCGCGTATAGAGCAGTCCCGGCCGGCCGCGCGAAAGGTCCAGCGCGTAATCCGCCTCATGGGCGATGAGCAAGATGCCCGGCCCCTCCACGACGTGCGCGTAATTCGCGACGTCGATGAGCATTTCACCGAGCGCGTCGTTCTGGATCCACCGGTGGAAGACGGGAATCAGCGCCGGCAAATCGATCCCGGAAGGATCTCGGACGAAACACTTGACCTGGATGCGATGAAGGTTCATGACGTCTCGCGTTCGAAGGGGATTACTCGTCCGCGCCCTTGC
>CAZMXY010000137.1:0-2994 GCA_964570345.1 uncultured Rhodothermales bacterium
TCGGAGGCAAAGATGCGGACGAAATTCCAATCTTCCCCCGGAGGACGATCCAAGACGATCTCCGCATTGACGAGTCGAATGTCGCTCAATCGAATCCTCTTCGAGAGCAGACCCCGCAGTGAATAGCGCGTCGACAGCGTATCGGCACGCACGAACGGCCGACCGGCCGAATCGACGATCGAAACGTCTATGAGTCGAATCTCATCGAGCAGAGAGCCTTCGGCGCGGCCCACCTCCACCGCGCCGTCGATCGCCGCTTCCAGCCGATCCACTGCCGCTCGGCGCACTTTTTCACGACCCCAACCCGTCGAGCTCAGAATAGCGAGCGCGACGACGATCAGAAATAGGATCGCCGCGAGCATACTCAGCGCTGTAATCGCGGCGCGTCTGCCGGTGCTCATCAGTACGCCTCCCCGATCGACAGGTGAAGCGCAAGCCGGGAAAAGACTTCGTTCAGAAAGCCGCCTCCCGCCGCCTCCACCGGATTGTAGCGGCGGCGCGTCTCGAGCTCGACGAGCCGCCGCTCGCCGTTCTCATCGACGAACTCCGTCACGACCGGCAGGCGATCCGTCACTGCGGGTCGCACGCCTAGGTCCAGACGCACCGGACCGACCGGCGAAGAAAAGCGTACGCCGAATCCCGGCGTCACGGCCCAGCTCTCGCCCGAAAACGTTCCACGGATTCCTTCGCCCACCATGCCGCCGTCAACGAAGAGCGCGCCGTTCACTCCACCCATGAACGGAAAACGATACTCCACGCTCGCCTCCAGAACGGCCGTCCCCCCGACGGGGCGGGGCAGGAACGCGTCCATGGCGACCCCGCTCGGATCGCAGCTTCCATCGGCGACCTCCCGCGCCGAGCATCCGTTCTCCGCCTCCATCAGAATGCGAGGATCAATCGTGAGCGTCCGAGGCCCCAGCTGATTTTCCGCATATCCGCGCACCGAGCGCGATCCCCCGGCATAGAATCGTTTGCGCGGATGCAGCAGCGCCGCCTCGCCGTCGACGTCGATACCAACCGCCTCCGCCGTGCCGGCCATGTGGCGCACCCAACCGATGCGAGCTCGCCCCGCGAGCACCCTCCGTCGATAGACGTCGAGAGGGAAGTAGTAGCTGCCTTCGGCCGCGATCCGATTATACCGGAAATCGGAGCCCGTGAAACCCGAGGCATGCTCGACGTCCACGCGGGCCCGGTGCCCGGAGGTCGGAGCGAGCGGATGATCCGCGCGTTCCGCTAGAAGCCCGACGGATATGGGCGACATGGCATTGCTTCCGCGCAGGGCATCGACCGTCTCCATTTCACAGACGCCGTAGTTCACGCAGAAGTAGAGTTCACCCGCCTCAATCGAGGTCAGTTCATAGGCGTAGCTCAAGCTGATCGGCGTGTCATAGTCAATGCGTCTCGTCAGCGAGACGTCCGCTCCGTACCCCCGATCGACCACGATCCCGGGTACCGTCCGCCGATTCGCAAACAGGGTGGTTCCCAGCACGTTCTCGGCGGATTGAAAGGCGGGCTGCAGAAAGCCTATGCTGAGCTGCCAGGTCGGCTTCAAGAACGGGTCTTCGTCTCTCACGCTCTCCGCGGGAAGGACGTCGCGGAAGATCAGGCGATCGTTGAGTTGCGGAGCGAGGAGGTTGCCGAGCGTCCCGCGGACGTCGAGCCGGCGTCCTGCGCCAAGCCAGTTGTTATGCGTGTAGCGCGCCTCGACCTGCACGAATTCGATCGTGTTGAACCCGCCTCCGACGCGAAACGCGCGGGGGGGTGCCTCGCGGACGGCGACCTCGACCCGCTTCGCACTGTCAGGCTGGGCCGGCACCGTAACGTCTACCTCATGAAACAGATTGGATTCGTACAGGCTACGCCGAGCCGCCACGACGTCGTTGAGACGGAGGACCCGGCCACGTCTCAGACGGAGAGCCTGCGCAATCGTGCCGTCCGAGACCCGGGCGTTTCCTCGAATATCGAGTTCGTCGAGGGTCGAACGACGCCCGGTATCGATTGTCACCGTCACGCGAGCACGCCGCGACGACAGATCGACGGACGCACTGTCGCGAACGTCATTGTCGAGGTAACCGGCCGACCCGAGACGTTCCTTGAGATAAGAGATTCCCAGGTCCAGTCCCACCAGATTCAGGGGATCGCCTTCGCGCGGAAGGCGCGCCCGCCGGATCTCGCGACGACTCAGCACCTCTTCCGACTGGCGAACCTCCATCTCCTCGATCGAGGTGACTTCGCCTTCTTGAACGTGAAATACGACCTCGACGCCCTCGTCTAGAGGTCGAATCTCCACGGCAACCGACGCTTCTCGGTATCCTCTCCGAAAATACGCGACACGCAAGCGAACCACGTCGCGCTCGAGCTCCTGACGGTCGAGCCGTTCGTGTTCAACGACCAAGGGCGCATCCGACACCAGGCAGAACGGCTTCAAGAGCAGTGCGCGACAGCGCGTTTCCTGGGTTGCGATGCTCGCTCGAAGGATGCGCTCGCTCACCCCTCGGACGCCGCGGAACGTAATCCTTTCGACTCCGGGATCTTCCGCGTCCGCCGGCGAATCCTGTGCGGACAACGGCCACGCCAACCCCGCAAGCGTTAGCGCGAGTACGCACAGCGACACGAGTCCATAACGCAACAGTCGGGATCCCGGGTACGCCGGGTCTACGGTCGCGAATCCATTCTCGAAAAGGAGCTTTATCTGCATTGCATGCAACGACTCGTCGTCCGGGCCGGATCAGGACTTGGGCCGATGAACACCGGACGCTTACGGGGATGTTCCAGGTGAATGAGGCGCGGACCCGTGTGAGAAAACCCGCCCTAAACGGCTAGAAAGGGCGCTTTTTGGCCCCATTAACAGCGGTCTGAGGATCGAACGAACGACGGCGGCGACCTCAAACTAGAACGAGAACGTAACGCCCGCGGCTTATTATCTCCGCCGTCCGGTCGGCGACCCACTCGCCTTTTCTACGTCGGCTCAATTGTCGGGGCTTTCTGCCGATA
>CAZMXY010000137.1:3094-9317 GCA_964570345.1 uncultured Rhodothermales bacterium
CCGGACGGCGTGCGCAGAACTCGGCATGGGCGATTTCCTCACCAAACCCATCACCGAGGAAGCGCTTGCTTCTGCGCTCAGCGATCGCGCAGCGGCCTGATCTCTAAAAAGCGATCATGCACGTCGTCCAAAGAAGTCCGGGCGTTCTTACCTTGTTCGTCCGAAGACGCACTTCGAGGCCGTGCGGGGCGTACCGCCGGCCCTCTCGGCGCATCCGGAGACGAATGACACGACGACACGCAGCGGAGAAACCCCATGAATTCACAATTCCTCAGAGGCGTGTTACTGACGTCGACGTTCTTCATCCTGTGCGAGCCCGGCCTCTCCCAGGACGCGGACCTCGGACTGTTTGAGGCGAGCACCGACGTAGGCGACGTCGGGCACCCCGGCGGCGCCGAGTACGACGCCGACGACGAGACCTACGTGGTTACGGGCGGCGGCGAAAACATGTGGTTCGATTCCGACGCTTTCCACTTCCTTTACAAAGAAGCGTCGGGAGACGTGGCCCTTGCTTCTGACGTCGTGATCACGGGAACGGGCGGTAATCCGCATCGCAAGGCCGGCCTCATCCTTCGCCAGAGCCTGGAACCTGACGCACCGTACGTTGACGTCGTCGTTCACGGAGATGGGTTGACCTCGATGCAATATCGCGAAGTGAAGGGCGGACCCACACGGGAGATTCAGTCGAACGTGACAGCGCCGCGGCGTATCCGCATCGACCGAGAGGGCGAGTACGTCTTCATGTCGGTCGCACGCGCCGGCGAAGAGCTGCGGGGGGCGGGCGGTTCGACGCGCATCGTGCTGGAGGATCCCTACTTCGTCGGCCTCGCCGTCTGTGCGCACGACAACGACGCAAGGGAGAAGGCCCTGTTTTCGAAAGTCGAATTCATCGGCCGAACGGATGACGCGGCGGCGGAACCGGTGCTCGAGAGCACGCTTGAGACCGTCTCGATCGAATCGATGAACCGGCGCGTCGTCTTTCATACGCGCGGCCACATCGAGGCACCGAATTGGTCACCTGACGGATCGTACTTGCTCTATAATTCGGGTGGCCTCATTTACAAGCTACCGATCGAAGGCGGCCGGCCCGAAGTGCTCAATACCGGCGAGCTCACCCGAAATAACAACGACCACGGCATCTCTCCCGACGGAACGCAGCTCGTCGTCAGCGACCAGTCACACGAGGACAGACAGTCGCGCATACACGTGCTACCCATCGAAGGCGGCACTCCGCGGCTCGTCACCGAGCTCGGGCCCTCGTACTGGCACGGCTGGTCTCCCGACGGTAAAACCCTGGCGTACGTCGGCCTCCGAGACGGCGACTACGACATCTACACGATCCCCGTGGACGGCGGCGAAGAAACCCGCCTCACGTCCGCACCCGGCCTCGACGACGGCCCCGACTATTCGCCCGACGGCGAGACCATCTATTTCAATTCCGTGCGAACCGGAACGATGCAGATCTGGAAGATGAATGCCGACGGAAGCGAGCAGTCCCAGGTCACGTTCGACGATTACAACGACTGGTTCCCCCATCCTTCCCCGGACGGTCGATGGATCGTCTTTCTGTCGTACGAGAAGGACGTAGAGGGCCATCCGGCGAACAAAGACGTGATGCTGCGCCTCATGCCGGCCAACGGCGGCGAAATCCAGGTCCTGGCTAAACTCTTCGGCGGGCAGGGGACGATCAACGTGCCTTCCTGGTCGCCCGATAGCGAGGAGGTCGCCTTCGTCAGCTATCGCCTGGCTCAGCCGTAGCGCCCGGCCGAACCGTGCCCGTCCGGCGCGCTCTTGGCGCCTCGCCAAACCGTACCTCGCGGTTCGACCTGCCGTCTGTCTCAGTCGTAGAGCCTCCTCCGTCGTTTTCGATCCAGATTCTCAATCCATGGTCGACGTCTCTCGAACCATTCGGGCGGCGAGCCGTATATTTGTCGACTTTGTTGAAACGCATTCGCTTCCGGGGTGTCTGCAATCTGATCGTTCTAGCGACGTGGCCCCGCTTCTAATTTCTTTCCACCCGTCGGCGCCGTGCTCCGACCCAGGGTGGAGGGCGTAGAGAGTACGAGTCCAATTTCAGAGAGGTAAGATTCCACCATGGGCACGATGAGCAAAATGCGCGAGAACACGGGCGTGGTCCTGTGGATTCTCGTCTTCGCCTTTGGCGTCATCTGGGTGCTTCAGGATTCCGGCGGCCTGGACGTCGTCGGAACGACGACCGGTACCAACATCATCGTCGTCGACGGGGATGCAATCCGTTATGACGAATACGCGCAAGCCGTCGACGCTCAAGTCCAGCAATATCAGCAGCAGACGGGCGAAACGATGCCGCCGCAGATGGTCGACCAGCAGCGTGAGCTCGTATTCCAGCAGCTGGTCGACAACAAGCTGCGTGAGCACGAGATGGACCGTCTCGGCATCAACGTTACGAACGAAGAAGTCTACGACATGGTGATGGGTCCTAATCCCCATCCGATCATCAAGACGTACTTCGGAGATGAAGACGGCAACGTCAATCGCGCCCTTCTGCAGAACTTTATCGAGAATCCGGAAGCCCGTCAGGACTGGATTCAGATTGAAGGATACCTGCGCGCGGAACGCCGTCGTGAGAAGATGGACAATCTCATCGCAGCCACGGTACGCATCAGTGATCAAGACGTCCTCGACGAATACCGGCATCGAAATCTGAGCGTCGACGCGGAATGGGTCGGCCTTCGCTATTCGGACGTGCGGAACGATTCCGTCACGGTCACCGACCGCGACCTCAGGCGGTATTATGACGCCAACCGATCGGACTACGAGCGACCGCGCACGTATACCTTTAACTACGTCACGCTCAGCAAGCAACCTTCGGCCGAGGACTCGACGGCCATCCTTGCCGAGTTAGAGAGGCTCAAGCCGCGTTTCGCGTCCGCAGAAGACGATTCCCTCTTCATCGCGCAAAACGCGTCGGAAACACCGTTCACGAATGAATGGCAGACGGCAAACCAGCTCGAGGAAGCCGTGGCCGAACGCGTCTTTCCCGATCCGCGGCCGGGATCCGTCATAGGTCCGTTCGTGGCCGGCGGTCATGCTCACCTCGTGAAAATTCGCGACGTGCGTCCCGCAGAGAGCGAGACGATTCGCGCAAGCCACATTCTCGTCCGTTCCGCTGAAGACAGCGAGCAAGTGTCCGCTCAACTCGAAGACGTCAAGCGTCAGATCGAGTCCGGCGCCGTGACGTTCGAAGAGGCGGCGCGCCGGCACTCGCAGGACGGATCCGCCGCCCGAGGTGGCGATCTCGGCTGGTTTGGAAGAGGGCAGATGGTCGATGCGTTCGAAGAGGCGGCATTCGGCGCACCGCTCGGCCAAATCGTCGGGCCGATCAAGACGCGTTTCGGCTACCATTTGATCAGAGTCGACGGGCGCGCCTCCGACGAAGTCAAGACGTCCGATTATTCACTGCAGATTCGTACGGACGTCGCGACGCTAAACAGCATGAGAGAGCAGCTCGAGGATCTCCGCTACTTCACCGAAGAGACGGACGACTTCGAGTCGGAATCTGAGCGGCTCGGCATGAACGTTCAGACCGTTCAGATTACGCCCGACCAAGAGACGATTCCCGGCCTCGGGAGCAGCCGTACGATTCTCAACTTCCTGGAGTCGGCCCGTGAAGGCGACCTCAGTCCGGTCATCGAGCTAAATGACGTCTTCGTCGTCGGAGTGGTGGCGGAACTCGTGCGCGAGGGCTACCGCCCGTTCAACGACGTGCGATCCGAGATCGAGCCGCGCGTCTACATCGAGAAGAAGAGGGCCCTTCTCACCGAACGCCTCGAAAACGCCCTCGAGAAGGCCGGATTTGACGGCCTCCCCGACGCACTTGGAACGCCGATTCAGACGGCGGAGAACGTCACGTTCAATACGAACGTCATTCCGGGACTCGGTCGAGAACCGAGGATCGTCGGCACGGCCCTCGGTCTCGACGAGGGGCGCGTCTCCAACGTCGTAGCCGGCGAGAACGGGGTTTTCGTCGTGCGGACGACCAACGTGAACGAACCGCCGCCGATTACGGAGGCACAGCGCTCACGGCTCCGCGACCAGCTCCTCCAGCAGCATCGTACTGAAGTCCGCAGCAGCTGGCTCACGCAACTGCGCGACGAGGCGAAGGTCGAGGATCATCGCCGCCGCTTCCTCCAGCAATGACGAGCCGTGGGAGGAACGACGCAACCCATTCACGACTCAAACGTCCCCCTGAACACGACGGCGACCGGACCTTCCAGATAGACCTCATCGACGTGATCGCCCTTCACGTTGATTCCGACGGTCAGCGTCCCCCCCGGCATCTCTACCTCGACGCGATCCCCATCCACGCGGCCGAGAAAGCGCGCCACGACGGCGGCCGCAATAGCGCCCGTACCGCAGGCGTACGTTTCGTCTTCAACGCCTTTCTCGAACGTCCGCACCCGCAGACGTGCACGACCGTCCGAGGGTACTTCCACGAAATCGACGTTCGCCCCCTGCGGGGCGAGCGCCGGATCACGACGAATCGCCGTTCCCCAGGCCGAGACCGGCGTCCCGTCCAGATTCGAAACGAAACACACCACGTGCTCCGTGCCCGTCCAGACGTAATGAACCGGACCAGCCTCGAGCGCCGCGTCGGAGACCAGCTCGACCGAGCCGTTGAAGTCGCGAGGAGCACCCTGATAAATGCGCACGGGTTCGTCGTCACCGGCAGGAACGAACGCCCGAAGCACGCCCGCGTCCGTCTCAAAAATCATTTCCTCGGCGTCAATGCCGGATCGCCTCGCGAACCGAGCGAGGCATCGAGCCCCGTTGCCGCACATCGTCCCAAGACTTCCGTCGGCGTTGACGTAGCGCATCCGAAAATGATGGCCGGCCTCGCGCGGCGGATTGAAGGCCAACACGCCGTCCGCTCCGATGCCGAACCGCCGTCGGCAGTGGCGACGGGCGAGATCGGTTAGTTCTTCGTCACTAAAGTGAAAAAATCGGTTGTCGATGACGACGAAGTCATTGCCCGCGCCGTTCATTTTTGTAAACTCGACGACGAGGCGAGGTGTCGGACCGTTCATGCGCGATCGTTCGTTGATGGCGTCTCAATCTTCACGATGAAATCGGGCACCGCAACGGCACCTTGCCGTATGAGCCGATACGTCGGTTCTCGGCTTCTTTTGCCCGACGTACCTGCAACGCCGAGCGAATCGAAGGTGATTCTCGGCCGTTTCGAAGACCAACTTCCATCCAGATCGGAAACGAATATAGGAGACACGTTGGCGGACAAAAAACTGGCTATAGAAGGCGCCGAACCGCTTCTTCTGTACGGATTCAACGACGTCCATCTGCGCAAGATCGAAGCAGCCTTTCCCAATGCGCAGATTACGGCACGGGGGCACGACCTCATCCTGCAAGGTGAAAGAGAGACCATTGACGGTGTAGAGACGATCATCAACGAGCTGATCGTCATTCTCAATCGCAACGGCAACCTGACCGAGAAGGACGTCGACACGGTGCTCGCCCTCTATGCCACCGGCGACGGTGCCGGCTCCTTCGGCGCCGATGCCCGCGACGTCGTCCTGTTTACGCCCAGCGGCGGAACCGTCAAGGCCCGCACGCCGAACCAGGCCCGACTCGTGGAAGCGGCTCGAACCAACGACTTGCTTTTCGCCATCGGTCCCGCGGGCACGGGTAAGACCTACACCGCCGTCGCACTCGCCGTGGCCGCGCTGAAGTCCCGTCACGTCAAGCGGATCGTGCTGTCTCGGCCTGCCGTCGAGGCCGGCGAACGCCTCGGCTTTCTTCCCGGCGACTTCCGGGAGAAGGTGGATCCCTATCTTCGGCCGCTCTACGACGCGCTGGAAGACATGTTCGAGAGCGACAAGCTGCGCTCGTTAATAGAGAAAAACGTCGTCGAGATCGTCCCGCTGGCCTACATGCGGGGCCGGACGCTCAACTCGGCATTCGTCATTCTGGACGAGGCGCAGAACGCTACGTCCCTTCAGATGAAGATGTTCTTGACGCGTCTGGGCGTCAATAGCCGCGCCATCGTCACGGGCGACGTAACCCAGACCGATCTTCCTTCAAGAGAAGTCAGCGGGCTCGTGGAAGCGCAGGAGATTCTGGAGCACGTCGAGGGCATCGAATTCATCCATTTCGACAAGGGCGACGTCGTGCGGCACCGACTCGTAAAGGACATCATCGAAGCGTATTCCCGCTTCAAGAAAGACGGAGA
>CAZMXY010000137.1:9417-10627 GCA_964570345.1 uncultured Rhodothermales bacterium
CGTTTCTCGGCGCCGAGAACCGACTGCGACAGCACCACGGCCTGCCGGCGCTCCTCGCTGCTCAGGTATACGTTCCGCGACGACCGTGCAAGCCCATTTTCATGACGCGCCGTCGGCACTCCGACGATCTCCACGTCGAAATGAAGGTCGCGCACCATGCGCTTCAGGATGACGAACTGCTGTGCATCCTTCAATCCAAAGACCGCCGCGTGAGGCCGGCACGCGTTGAAGAGCATGCCGACGACCGTCGTAACGCCCCTGAAATGCCCGGGCCGATGGGGACCGCACAGTTGCTCGTCGAGTTTGTCGACGCCGATCCACGTCAGATTCCGGGCCGGTCCCGCCGTATACATCTCGGTGTCGGCCGGGACGAATAGGGTGACGTTAGGATCGACGGACGTCAACATGGCCGCGTCGTCGTCCACCTGTCTCGGATACCGTCCGTAATCTTCCCCAGGGCCGAACTGTGTCGGATTGACGTAAATGGAAACGGTCAAATCATCGCCCCGCTTCATCCCCTCGCGGACGAGATCAAGATGGCCCTCGTGCAGCGCACCCATCGTCGGCACGAGCACGAGTCGTCGTCCTTCCCGTCGACGCTGGTCGGCACGCGCCTGCATCTCGCGCACTTCACGTATGATCCGCATTCTTACCGTCCGGCGCCCGTTCGTCTTTCGATGGAAAGAAAATGAATCGCCATGCCTTCGCCCGTACGCCGGTTAGAAGAAATTTCAACACCCTTGGCCGATTGCTCGCGTATAATACCTCGGAAAGCGCCCATAGATATCGGATCGAACATGCCAGAGTTTCGCACTGAGAAGGATTCTCTCGGGGAAGTCGAAGTACCTGTCGAGGCGCTCTACGGAGCACAGACTCAACGCGCGGCCTCGAATTTTCCCATCAGCTCTCTCCGCTTCCCGAGAAGATTCATCGAGGCGCTCGGAGTCGTCAAACTGGCCGCCGCTCATGCCAACCTTGAACTCGGTCTTCTCGACGAGGAGAAGGCAAAGGCCATTCTGACCAGCGCACAGGCCGTAATCGACGGCACGCTCGACGATCAGTTCGTCCTCGACGTGTTTCAGACGGGCAGCGGTACGTCTACGAACATGAACGCCAACGAGGTGATCGCGAACATGGCCACGGAGACGCTGGGCGGCGTGCGCGGGAGCAAACTCGTGCATCCGAACGACGACGTCAACATGTCTCAGTC
>CAZMXY010000138.1:0-10623 GCA_964570345.1 uncultured Rhodothermales bacterium
ACCAGCTTACGGCCGACGGGCAGCCGCTGACGGGAGCGGATGACGTCGACGCAGTTATCGGCGTCTGGGCGACCGCCGGCCGGCCCAACACCAGGATCATCGGCACGGACGGCACGCGCAGCTATCAGGGCGACATCGTGCAGATCTCGCGGCTAGGTCTTCCGCTGGTCAATGAAGTGATAATCCCTCTCGCGCAGAAAGACCTCTTCAATGGCTCTGAGCCGAAGGACGACGTGCAGTTCGCCGGTTTCGTTCTGGACCCTGAGCCCGCCCGGCTGCTCAATCTGCTTTTCGGCCTATCCGTTCCGCCGCCGCCCCGCACTGACCTTCTTGCGCTCCTGACCGGTTTCGACGGATTGAACAAGCCGATGAACGCGGCCGGCGGCGTGGTGGTGCCGTCGGACGTGCAGCGCCTCAACATGGGCATTGCGCCCAGACAGCCGGGCGATCCCGGCTTCTCAACATTCGGCGTGCTCGGAGGCGATCTTTCCGGCTTTCCGAACGGACGGCGCCTTCAGGACGACGTGGTGGACATCGAGCTGCGGGTGCTCGCCGGCGTGCTCGTCTCGGGCTTCGACGTGGCGCCGAACAATCAGCTGGGCGACGGCGTGACGACGAACGACGTACCGTTTCTCTCCTCGTTTCCGTACCTGGGCACGCCTCACCAGGGGTTCGAACATGTGCATCATCCGGTCAGCGCGCCGAGTGGTGACCGGGTGCCGCCGGAATGTGAGCTGGTGGAGCGGGTTGGCAGCAGACTTACGATTCGCACGCAAGACTTTCAGAGCGGTTTACAGGAGATAGCGGTGCTCCGGAGTGAGAACGCCACCGTGACACCGGAGGAGTTCGATCTCGGCACGAACGAACCCGTCTTTGTTCTGGCCGAGAAAATAGATCAAAGTGCCAGCGCGGTGGTGCGCCTGCGCGTTACGGACGTGGCGGGTAATCAAACCGTATGCGATCCCGTGCTCACCACGCTTACCGCCGAGGTACCCGAGTCGTACCTCCTGGAGCAGAATTATCCGAACCCCTTCAATCCGACGACGACGATCCGCTTCCAGGTAGCCGAAAAAGCCCACGTGGACCTTTCGGTCTATGACGTGACCGGACGCAAGATAGCGACGCTGATCGATCAGGATATGGAACCGGGCATCTACGCAGCCGAGTGGGACGGAACAAGTGACGCAGGGCTGGTTGTGGCCGGCGGCGTGTACCTCTATCGCTTGACTGCGGGATCGTTTACCGACACCAAGGCAACGACACTACTAAAATGATATCATATGACCGGATGAGCCGCGCTCGTGAGTGGGTTTGTTAAAGAGGGAGCCCCCGGCGGCTCATCCGGCACCCTACATTGCGGCCACAGGCTACGCGCGGAACTTCACTGTTCGCAGTCCCGCCGTTCCCGGAACGTTTTCTTCGAGCTGCGACCAGGTCCAGGGATCCGAATACCATGAGAAAGATCCTGCTTTTTGTTGCAGTCGCGGCGTCAATGCTGTCGGCGTATCTGCTATGGAGGGTCCATACATTTGATCCGTTGGGCCCCTCGACCTCCTCCGGCGTCGGTGCGTCCGTCTGGTCGACCGCCGATCCAACGATTTTGACGCTGGAACAAGACCTTCGGCGGGGCCGATCCGACGCCTCGACTTACGCCCGGCTGGGCTACGCGTATCTGCAACAAGCCCGCGAGACCGCCGACGGGAACAGCAACGATCGAGCCGAACGCGCCTTCAAGCGCGCACTGGACATGAATGGAGGCGATGTCGACGCGATGAACGGCCTCGCCATGGTCGGCTTGACACGCCATCACTTCATGAAGGCTCTTGAGTGGGGTCGGCGATCTCTGGAGGTCAACCCTCACAAGGCGTTTACCTACGGCATCCTCGTCGACTCGTACATCGAGCTTGGCCGGTATGACGAAGCGGTCGAAACGGCCCAGAAAATGGTGGACATGCGCCCCGACCTGAGCTCCTACAGCCGCGTCTCCTACATCCGCGAATTGATGGGGGATACTCAGGCTGCCATCGAAGCGATGAGGTGGGCGGTCTCCGCAGGCAGCGGCTATCTCGAGCACACCAACTGGTGCCGGGTATACCTGGGCCACCTTTTCTTCAATTCGGGCGACCTGCTCAGCGCGGAACGAGAGTACACGATGGCTCTTCAGCAGCTTCCGCACTACGGTCATGCCCTTGCCGGCCTGGCGCGGGTCCGCCTTGCGCAGGGGCAGCACGACGACGCCGTCGCCCTCTACGAGGAGGCAGCAAGCATGCTTGCGATTCCTGAATATGTCATAGCGCTCGGCGCTGCCTACGAAACGGCCGGTGAGCATGAGAAGGCACGGACGCAGTTTCGGAGCGCACGCGCGCAGCTGGAGTCAGAGCTGAGATCCGGTATGGATGTCGCCGAAGAGCTTGCTCAACTCCTGCTGACGATCGATCCCGACGCGGAGCGAGCGCTCACGCTTGCTTCGGAAGCCTATGACCGGCGTCCGACGGTGAGGAACGCGGACATTCTGGCGTGGGCGCACTACAAAGCGGGCGACTACTTCGAAGCACTTCGTCTCGCCCGCCAGGCACTCCGCCTCGGCACACGGGAGGCCGCCTGGTACTATCACGCAGGCGTCATCGCCGCCGCGGCCGGTGAGGGGGAGGAAGGGGCACGATATCTTAGGGAGACTCTCGAAATCAATCCCTATTTCTCACCTCGCGACGCGCCCGACGCCCGAGCGCGGCTTGCTGCTCTTTCTTCGGGGCGATGATTGTCGTATCGATTATGAGCTAACAGTCACTAAATTCCCGCTTCCGGCAAGGTCACCTTGCATGAGATTCGGGAATGAAACCATCTCACTGTGGGCTGAGCGGACTTGTTTTCTTGCTGGTGTGGGCAGGTCAAACGAGTCCGTTTCCGTCCGCCACAATGATCCGGTCTGCACCCTCGGACGGCGGAATTGTCATCAGTCGCATGTCGGCCGTGGCCCATCTGCGGACTGATCGCTTCGACCTCGTCGATATTGATACGCTGTTCTACATTGACAACCGGGGAATTCGAAGTATTCAGGTGGACGTGAACGGTCATCCATTCAAGCTGGTCGTCGATTCGGTGGAGCTCCGCCAGAGCATGAATGCCTTTCTGATTCCTGAGTTTGGTGAGATCACCATCGACATCGGGGCCTTGATCCATCCCGGCGATGGGAATTATATGGAAGTCGCGTCGCGAGGCCCGCAGGATAGCGATGCCGACTTGATCATCGGCGATCTGCTTCTCCCCGGCCAGGAGGTCGCCTACTCAATAACCGATCTGCGACCCTTCCCGGAGCAATTTTCATTGCTTCAAAGTTTTCCGAATCCGTTCAGCGAGCGCACAACCATCATGTACGGCATTCCTGAGCACCGCACGAGCGGTCTTCACGTTACGCTTGCCATTTACGATCTCACGGGTCGGCGCATCCAGATGCTGGTCGACGAACGACGATTTCCGGGAACGTTTTCGGTAGAGTGGGATGGGCGGGATGCGCAGGGCGGCGCGGCTGCCAGCGGCGTTTATCTCTGCAGTCTCCAGGCAGGCGAGTCTCGACAATCCGGGCAACTGGTACTCGTGCGCTAGGATTGAATCACACCAGGCGCTTGAACATCTCCTTCATGGAATGCAGCTTCTTGTTGCGCATCGGGGATAGGCCGTATTGCGCAATGAGGAGGGCGAGATGGCGCGGATAACTGACATGCGCGGGGTTTGCGTGGCGTAATGCGACATTCTTTCTGAAACCCCACGGTGTGAGACCACGAAAATCTCTTCGGAGCCAATAAAGGACATAGTAGACCCGGTCTGCAAAGCGCTCCATCATCTGGGTCGGAAGCAATCGCTTCTCGGTATATGAAAGCCGCCGTTCTCTGGAGAATAGCCGCTTTCTTATACGTGCGGTAAGTACACCCACCACCGGGTCGGCTTCCACTCTTGAGCGTACGTCCTCCGGTAAGGCCATGCCTAACAACGAATGGGCCAGATGAAGCCCTAGAAGAAATACCCTCTCGCAGCCCAGGCGGCGGGTCTTTTTCAGGATTCGGCTTAAATCGAGCTTCGGGTGAGCGCGGATGAGCTCGGACACGTCGCATATCCTTCCAACCCGCATCCAGTAATCCCTGGCACCATGCATGCAAATGAGCAGCAGCAAGTCATCGGGAGGAAAGGTGGGCACGGTTGTGTTTAGGACCGTTACCGGCCGCAAACCTTCCCGCATTCGCTCCGGGTCCATGCGAAAAGTCCAGTGCTTCTCAACGAATGTCCAGTGCAGCTCCACGACGACGCGTCCTTCCGTCCGGACAAACTTGTGGGCTCGTTCGGCGTGCTGCGCTCGGATGTAACCTGATGCGAGAAGTAATTTACCGGCCCTGAGAAGATCTTCCAGGCCAATCACCAGATCCAGATCGCAATAAAGCCGAAGTGCCAGCTCGCCGTATGCATCAGCGGCAAGAACGGGGCCTCGGTAAGGAATGACCGCAATGTCATTCGTCTCGAAAAGGCGGAGAAGCCGTAGCAACTCCTCGGCAAGCAATCGGCTGTGCAGGGCGTTGACCTGAAAGAACCTCCGAAGAGAGAGGAGGACGCGCCCGGGAATGTATTCCGGACAGATCGCGTGGAGAGTACGGTAAAGAAGCGGCACCACGCCGTTCGCGCGGGCCATCTCGATTAGATAGTCCCAATCGATTCCTCCACGGGTCAATATCCTGATCCGCTCCGCACGCTCAGCATCTACGTCAGTGCGGCAGCATAACAAAAGTAGTTCGACCTCCCGGGAGTTGTCCCTCGTCAGGATTTCAGCGCGGGTGGTGTCGGATTCGCTCGCAAGTGGCATCTCTGAGCCTAGGTACCATTCGCCCTTTGCTGCAGAAGGTCTTCCAGTCTTAATGATTCACAAAACGCAGACACCGAACGAGTTGCTTCCTCCTGCTGTACGTTGTATTCCGTCTGGAGGGTGGCAGCTATTTCATCTACGCCATGGCCTGCGTGAATCAGCTCCCAGATGCGAATTCCCGTTTCATTCAACGTGTAGTACTGCTTTGTCCGCAGATGCAGCAGGATAGCCGATCGCTCATCCAGCTTCGTCATCACGACGTTCGGATTCGCTTGCAGCGTAATAGCGGGTAGAGTCATCACGATCTATGTGTTTATGATCAATGCCTACGCAATAAGCGAATGGTGCACGTGGTACTGAAACGCATCGGCGGTTGAGCGTAGATAGTGCTCGGTTTCCGGCGTTGTACCCTTCGATGTGGCATGCGTCATAGTCCTTCGGTATCAAGGGGGGACGTCCTTCGGTATCTATGCCGCGATGGTCTCTGGTATTATGCGTTCACGGTCATCGGTACGGCATGAGGCGTGCAGGGGGCCGGCATGACGCGCGCTATCAGGTTAGACAGGAGCGCGCGGTCGTCCCTAAGGTCTCTCCCCGCCTCCAACCGGTATCCCGCCGCCTGTCGAGCCAGGCGACCGAGCACGTCCAGGTGTACCGTCGTCATGTCGGGGTCAAGCGCCAGAAGACTGCTCTGTTGCATCAGGTTGATCAGGACGTCCGTTCTGCCGATCGGCGTAAGCCGGCTCGCGCCTGCGGGGACGATACGTGGGAAGATCAGGACGTTCGGAATGGCCTGATCCGCCGCTTGCCCCGGGTAGAGCGCTTTCATATCAACGCGTCGCTTCCGCTCGTCGGTAAGGAACGGCTGCCAGTGGCCCGCAATCTCGGGGAAGTAGGTCGCAGCGTCGTCATCCAGGCCGAAGTCCCGTCGCAGGGGTAGCGCTTCTACGTAGGCATCACGGGGACGAAGCACAACCGAGTCGTCGGACAGGTACATCCATCCTTCTCGAACCAGACTCAGCGCGAGGGTGGACTTACCGCCGTTGCTCTTGGCCACAAACAGAATTCCACAGCCACGCTTTGTGACTGCTGCCGCGTGCAGGGGGAATAATACGCGGCGCTGCAATAGCAAAAGCACGCTGTGCATGATGAGCGTGATTGACTCTGGCCGAAGTACGTTCGGCCGGAGCCAGGAGGAGGATCGAAGGACGCCCCAACCCGAACGCGAGGAAGGGTGGATTTCTACGACCGAATCGCCATCGCAAAGGTAAATGTGATCGGAAGACTGCCAGACGTCGACGTTATGGATTTGAGCGACGTGACTAATTCCTTTCGGCATTGAAGGCGATCGGCCCCGCTTCAGAAGTCGAAGCTGCATATGAGGTGGCGACGGCGGTTCACCCTGGCTCGAGAATCCGAAATAGTTCAGAACCGCATGCACAGCATGGCCTATGGAGGAATCCTCACATTCAATTGTGAGGTGCGTTCCGTGGATGCTGAAGTATCCCGGTTCGGTTAAGCGGGCGAACGCCATGTCATCGATCCGTACAGGTTTGATCGAAGTCCGGACGTACTCCGGAGTGCCTGATCCGTCAGAGGCCTGCTCCGGTCAGAATGTGAATCCTACGCCCTCATACAACGCTCCTGCATGTTCCACTTTCGGCTCTTCGAACTCCTTTTTCGTCGCACGATCGTCTTCTGTATCCTGTCCCGGAGTGCGGATTTCGGGTTCTTCTTGCTCTTTCTCTTGCTCATTCATGGCGATACCTGTGTGGATGGTCGGATAACGGGAAGTAAGGTTTCTCAGCGCGCTGGATACGCATACAATGTCTTGTAGGCGTCGCGAGGGTCGGCTTGCTCAGCAAACGGATGCCCTCGCGACTCTAACCACGCATGTCCGCGTACATCGCCGTTTTTTCGGGTCATGCCTATATGGAGGCTAACCGGGTACCCCCACCTTCGCAAAAAGCGAAAGAGAATTAAGGATCGTGGCAAACACCGCTTCCGGCCGTATATCCGGCACACCAACGCATTGGTGAGCCGAACGAGCCGGTCCACCTGTGCGTCGGTCACCGGTACGGCAGTCGGCTTCGCATCGAACCGCTGGAGGAGTTCCGGAAGTGAGCACATTTTCCGCAGCATCACGAACCGACCCAGCGTCGAGGTAATACGCAAGAGCATGAGCAGATCTCTAGCCGGAAGGCGGCCCAGCTGTGCAAGGCCCTGTTTTCTTCTCGGATCAAACATGCGTTAGCGCATTTGGGCGGTCTGAATAACTCACGCAGTAGCCCGGACCGAGCGATTGTTTCCGAACCGGCGGCTCGAGAAGATCCCGAGACCAGGGCGCCGGGCAGCCGTATCTCCGTCGCGTACTAATCTGGCAGCTGCCGACACCGGTGCGGGGTTCGGAAAGGCCCTCCGCAAATCCGCACCACTTGATGGCCCTGTTTTCATGGCTCCCTTGCTGGATGGGAGTAGAATAAGCCGTCGAACTGCCCTATCCCGAAACGCTACGAAAATGTGTCGGGTCTTACGGGTCGAGGTAAAACGCAGCAATCAGATCGGTCTCTGGAAGTCCTGCACCTTTCCTCTCAATAAGATCTAAGATCCGCAAAAGTAAACTCGCGGAAGTCGCCGAAATGCCAATGTCCCGGCCTCTTCGTCCTTCAGTAAGATCTTAACGTAAATTTAACATATCCATATCAGAGCACAAGTTCTCATGCCCGGGGTTGATAATTTCACAATGCGAGGATGTGCTTATCTCCGGGCGGGCCGATAGATAAGCTCGAAGTGGACAGCCTGCGTCCTGAAAGTGCCGGAAGGCGGTGCTTTCCGTAGGTTTCAAGTTACTTGGTCTAACCCAGGCACGACGCCGCGGCATGGATTGAAATTTATTCCCGCGAGCCCTTCCACTTTGACCCGCACGTGAGCGTGGTTCGGATTTGGGGCGCCGGCATCACCTCTGCGCCCTCGCCAGTGCCATCCAGCATCCGGTATTTAGCGGACACGTCGCTGGCTGCGACAAGCCGTGGCACCGAATCGATGGTTCAACACCCTCGCGTGCATCTCGCCTCGGCGGCGTGCAACTGGCGATGCGACGTGCATCCAAAATCTACAAACCACGCTACAAGCGCGCTGTAACCGACCGTTCGAGGCTGCACGATCGTTCGAGGCTGCACATTCGCGGAGTCGATCCGAAGTTCGTTAATCAGCCGGCGGGGCTCAACCAGACAGGGTATACCATTCATGACAGCTCGTTACCTCATTATACTTGCATTCCTCGGCGCGCTGCCGGCGCCGACCGGCGTCGCGCTGGGCCAGGTCCGGCCGGGCGACGGCGGCGTTCAGGGGACGATCAGCGGCATCGTCGTGGATGACGCCACGGATGAATCGATCGTATCGGCCACCATCGCGCTCTGGAGCGCCGCAGATTCCACTCTCGTCACGGGTACGATCACCGAAGCGGATGGCCGCTTCGCAATTATCGGGGTACGCGGCGGAGCGTATTACGTGCGGGTCAGCTTCGTAGGCTACGGATCCGAAACGGTGCGGGACGTCACCATAGCTGCGGCGAATCAGCAGATCGACCTCGGGACGATCCGCCTCGCGCCCGATACGCAGATGATGGAGGATGTGGAGGTGACCGCCGAACGCAATCCGATGCAGATCCAGATCGACAGGACGGTCTACAGCACGGCGGATGCGCCCGTTTCGATCGGCGGCACGGCGACGAACGTGCTCGAGACGATTCCGTCGATCGACGTGGATGTGGACGGAAACATCAGCCTGCGCGGAAGCGGGAACGTGGCCGTCCTGATCAACGGACGGCCGGCGCCGGTCAGCAGTGAGTACATCGCGACGTACCTGCGCCAGCTTCCCGCGGGATCGATCGACCGCGTGGAGGTGATACCGAACCCCTCGGCACGCTACGAGCCGGACGGTATGGGCGGGATCATCAACATCGTGCTGAAGGAAGAGGCCGAGCTCGGCTTCGGCGGCACGGTGGTCACCGGCGGTGATTCGCAGGGTGGCTACAATGCGAGCGGCACGTTCACCTACGGGCGCGGGCCGCTGAACCTGGCCCTGACGTACGGCTTCCGTCAGGAGGAGGGCCTCGGCGGCGGGAGCAGCTTCCGCATCAACCGCTACGCCGATCCGCTCACGTACTTCGATCAGGTCGAAAATGAGGACGAATCCGAGACCTCGCACCTGCTCAATCTTTCCGGTGACTATCAGCTTTCGGCGAAGACCTCGATCAACGCATCCGCGCAGGGCGGTTTGCGGAATCAGACGGAGGAGGAGCTCACCAATTTCTTCGAGCTCGACAGCGATCTCGATCCGCTCTTTAATTACAGGCGCAGCATGATCGAAGACGGGGAAGGCTGGAACACGGACGTCAGGCTCGGCCTGACCCACAGCTTCGCGGGCGTCTCGACACGCCGCGCAGGCAGCGGCGGACCGGCCGGCGGTTTTGGCGGCCGGCGCGGCGGCTTCGGCGGCCCGGGTGGCGGCGGTTTCGGACCGTCCTCCGGCGGCGACAACGGCGGGCATACGCTGTCGGTGGAGGCGCGACTCGACGCCTCGGCCAACGACGGCGAGGATTCGTTCACGGAGCGGATTGCGGACACGCAGGATCTGCGCGAGCGGCAGAATGCCCTCACGGATCGCGATCACCAGCAGGGTTCTCTCCAGATTGACTACGTGCGGCCGCTCGCCGGTTTCAGGCTCGAGGCCGGCTACAAGGGCGATCTCGAGTCCATGTATTCGGATCTTTACTCCGAGAGCGCCGAGGGGTCGGGTCCGCTGACGCCGGATGTTGGTCTGATCAACACGTTCGACTACGATCAGCTCATCCACGCGGCTTATGCGCAGCTCGCGCGGCAGTGGGGTCTGGTCGGCATGCAGCTCGGCGTGCGGGCCGAGGCGGCCAATACGACCTTTACGTTGCAGAACACGAACGAGGCGTTCGACAACGACTACCGGAGCCTCTTTCCGAGTGCCTTCCTGACCTACAAGCTGTCCGAAGCCGCGACGTTGAAGGCGAGCTACAGCCGCCGTATCAATCGTCCGCGTACGTGGTCGCTCAATCCGTTCCCGAGCTACGACGATCCGCTCAACATCCGCGTCGGGAATCCGGCGCTGAGGCCCGAGTACGTCGACGCCATCGAGCTCGGTTACGTGCAATTCACTCCGTGGGGATCGTTCACGGTGACGCCGTATTATCGCCGCACGACGGACGTAATCCGCTTCTTTCAGCAGCTCGGCGAGGACGGCGTCTCGATGCGCACGTTCGGCAACTTCGACACGTCGACCTCCTCCGGCGTGGAGCTGATCACCTCCCTCGACGCCCAGCAGCTGCTCGAGGGGCTGCGCGGCTACGTCAGCTTCGAGGGCTTCCGAATGGTCACCGACGGATCCAACGTCGATGCGACGTTCCAGAACAACGCTTTCGGCTGGGGCGGCCGCGCGAACGCGAGCTACAACCTGGGTGACATCTTCGGTGTCGGCGATCTCGACCTCCAGGCGACGGTCCGCTACCGCGCGCCGATGGACACCGAGCAGGGTCGAATGGGCTCCTTCTCGTGGACCGACGTCGCACTGCGCCAGGAGCTCTTCCAGGAGCGCGCCAGTCTCACGCTGCGGGCGCGTGACGTGCTCGGCACGGCCGGCTTCAGGGGCATCATCGACCAGCCGACCCTCTACAACGACTTCAGCCGTGACTTCGGGGCGCAGGCCGTCGGGCTGACGTTCACGTACTCGTTCGGCGAGGAGCA
>CAZMXY010000139.1:0-10544 GCA_964570345.1 uncultured Rhodothermales bacterium
CTCTCGAGATGGCCCGCGAGCACGGGATGACGGACGAGGAGTATCGATGGATGGTGGACAAGCTCGGTCGTTCGCCTACGTTCGTCGAACTCGGGATCTACTCCGTGATGTGGAGCGAACACTGCTCCTACAAGAACTCCATCGCCGTGCTCAAGACGCTGCCGCGTGAGGGCGACGTACTCCTCGTCGGAGCGGGTGAGGAGAATGCGGGGCTCGTCGACGTCGGCGACGGACTCGCCGTTGCGTTCAAGATCGAGTCGCACAACCACCCCTCGGCAGTCGAGCCGTATCAGGGCGCGGCGACGGGAGTAGGCGGTATCCAGCGTGACATTTTCACGATGGGCGCACGACCGATTTGCTCGCTGAACTCCCTTCGCTTCGGATCCCTGGAGAATCCGCGTGTTCGCTACTTGTTTGACGGCGTCGTCCGCGGAATTGGTGATTACGGCAACTCGTTCGGCGTACCGACCGTCGCCGGGGAGGTCTATTTCGACGAGTCGTACGAAGGTAATCCGCTCGTCAATGCCATGAGCGTCGGGGTCGTGAAAGTGGGGCACACGGCTTCGGCGGTCGCCAAGGGCGCGGGCAATCCCGTCTACATCGCGGGTTCCTCAACGGGCCGCGACGGCATACACGGTGCGACGTTCGCCTCCGAAGAGATTTCCGAAGCCAGCGAATCCAAACGGCCCAGCGTGCAGGTGGGAGATCCGTTTACTGAAAAGCTGTTGCTCGAAGCTACGCTGGAGGCCATCGCCAGCGGAGCGGTGGTCGGCATTCAGGACATGGGCGCGGCCGGGCTGACCTGCTCCTCGTGCGAGATGAGCGCTCGAGGCGGCAGCGGAATGGTCATCCACGCCGACCGCGTTCCGGTGCGAGAGCTCGGCATGACGCCCTACGAGATCATGCTGTCGGAGAGCCAGGAACGGATGCTGATCGTCTGCCACAAGGGACGCGAGGGCGACTTCGAAGACGTCTTCGAAAAGTGGGACCTGCATGCCGTGCGCATCGGCGAGGTAATCGACGAGCCGCGTGTGAAGATCTTCTGGCATGGAGACCTGGTCGCGGATCTCGAGGCCGACCACCTCGTGCTCGGCGGCGGCGCGCCGGTCTATCATCGTGAGGCTCGGCGTCCCGAGTACCTCGACACTCTCGCTCTCGATCTCGAGTCGATTCCCGACGTCACGACGGAGGCTGTCGGTGATGCGCTCGTACGCCTTCTGGGTTCCCCCAACGTCGCCTCAAAACGATGGGTTTTCGAACAGTACGACACGATGGTTCGGACGAACACGCTCGTAGGGCCCGGACCGAGCGACGCAGCCGTCGTGCGGATCAAGGGGACGAGGAAGGGTCTGGCCGTAAAGACGGACTGTAACGGGCGGTACGTATATCTGAACCCGAGAAAGGGTGGGCGTATTGCCGTCGCCGAGGCGGCGCGAAACGTCGTTTGTGCCGGTGGCAGGCCACTCGCGATCACGAATTGCCTCAATTTCGGCAATCCGTACAAGCCGGAGGTCTACTGGGTTTTCAAAGAAGCCGTCGGCGGGATGGGCGAGGCGTGTACGGCCTTCGGCACGCCCGTTACGGGTGGAAACGTCTCCTTTTACAATGAGAATCCGCGTGGCGCCGTCTTCCCCACGCCGACGATCGGCATGCTCGGCCTCGTAGAGAACGTCGACGAGCACGTGACGACCGTCCCCTTCAAGGAGGAAGGCAATGCGATCTACCTTCTCAGCCCGACCGACTGGACGCATCGAAATGATCTCGGCGGTTCGGAATATCTCGCGGCCGTGCATGGAATCACCGCCGGTGACGCACCGCATCTTGATCTCGACGAGGAGAAAGCGGTGCAGGACGCGATGCTCGAGCTGATCTACAGCGGCGTCGTAAGGAGTGCCCACGACGTGTCCGACGGCGGCCTGGCGGTGGCGCTGGCGGAATGCGTGATACATGCGGACGGCCTGGGGGCGGACGTCGATCTGGATACCTCCGACGTACGGTTGGATGCGTCATTGTTCGGCGAAGCACAATCCCGAATCGTATTCACCGCGGACGCGAACGCGGCAATTTCGGCGGAGGGCGTGCGGTTGACCCGGATCGGCACGGTGACGCGCGGCCCGATGCGCATCCGGGTCAACGGTCGTCTGGTGGTCGACGCGACCGTAGACTTGCTCGCCGAGCCGTATAATTCGACGATACCGATATATATGAAGCAGTAGGGAGAATTGGCACGGTCGATCTTACGTCGCGAGAAACCAAGCGGGAGAGCGTCCTGTTGTAACTTTCGGCTCGTCGTAGACACTAAGAGTTTTATGTAGTTCGAATAGAAAACAGAGGAAGTTATGACGGATAAGAAGCCTGTAAAGGTGACCGACGGTAGTTTTAAAGATGAAGTAATGAACGCCGAACAGCCGGTGTTGGTGGACTTTTGGGCGACGTGGTGCGGTCCGTGCCGCATGATTGCTCCGATGATCGAAGAGCTCGCCGTTCAGTTTGAGGGACGGGCCATCGTGGCGAAAGTGGACGTCGATCAGAATCCGCAAACGGCCATGCAGTTCGGAATACGTTCGATTCCGACGTTACTGTTTTTTAAAGACGGCCAGGTGGTCGATCAACTCATCGGAGCTTCGTCCAAAAAAGCATTGGCCGAGAAGCTGGAGTCGCTGGTTTCCCAGCCGGCGTAAGGTTGACCTCGGCGGTCGAGTCGACACGGACGGGTCCGATCGTCGTCTTTTCCACGTTACGCCCGAAGAAGCGCGAATGGCATCGATTTGGCGTCTTCTTCGGGCGCATTAGCTTAACCTCATCCACCACATCATGACTGTGCACGCAACACCGAACCTTTCGGTTTTCGACGACGTCGATTTCTCGCAGGCCGAGAATCGGAACGTCGTCGTCATCGGAACCGGGCCGGCAGGACAGACTGCGGCGCTATACGCCGCCCGAGCGAACCTAAATCCTGTCGTCTATCAGGGCCCCGAGCCCGGCGGGCAGTTGATGACGACGACGGACGTCGAAAACTACCCCGGCTTTCCGGACGGAATTCTCGGGCCGGAGATGATGCAGCTTTTCGAGGCGCAGTCCGCGCGGTTCGGCGCCGACTTTCGATACGGAACGGTCTCGGCGGTGGATTTTTCTCGCCGGCCGTTTCGCCTGCTCATCGACGACGAGAAATCCATTCTGGCGCAGACGGTGATCATCTCCACCGGAGCGTCGGCGAAGTATCTGGGATTGGAGAATGAGCGCCGGTTGTTGGGGCGCGGCGTATCGGCCTGCGCGACGTGCGACGGAGCCTTCTTTCGCGGCGAGGACGTCGCCGTAGCCGGCGGGGGCGATACCGCTATGGAGGAGGCCCTCTTCCTGACCCGCTTTGCTTCAAGGGTATTCGTCATCCACCGCCGCAATGAGCTCCGAGCGTCGAAGATCATGCAGGAGCGGGCGATGAGACACGAGAAGATTGAATTTATTTGGGACACGATCGTTACCGACGTGCTCGGCGAAAACACGGTCGAGGCTTTGGAGCTCAAGAACAAGAAAACCGGCGAAGAGTCTACGCTACCGGTCGGCGGATTCTTTGTCGCCATCGGGCACAAACCCAATACGGAAATCTTCGAGGGGTGGCTCGAGATGGATGAGCAGGGTTACATCAAGACCCGGCCCGATTCGACCTACACGAACATTCCCGGAGTATTCGCCAGCGGCGACGCCCAGGACCACGTCTACCGCCAGGCCGTCACGGCCGCGGGCACCGGATGTATGGCCGCCATCGACGCGGAGCGCTGGCTGGCCGAACATGAAGTCATCGATGCACCGAGAACGGAAACCGAATATCATGCCGCTGCGGCTGCCGACAGCAACGAGGCCGAACGTCTCGTTCCGAAGACGGAATGATCAGAATCGCCGTTCCGGGGGTAGATTTCGGCCACGGCTTGTCGCTTTGCTCCTCATCGGCTTGATGGTTTTCGGATGCGCAGAGCGGGCAGACGATGCCGTATCCGAGCAGGAACGGCTCGAGCAGGAGGCCGCGCGCCAGAATGAGTCCGACTCCGACTCCGAATCCGGCTCCGAAGACGTCGACGTCCTTGACGACGAACGTTCGGTCGCCCGCCGCGTGGCCGATGCGACCATTGCCGCGAAGGTTCGTCTGGCACTCGTCGATGCAGAGACTCTACGCCCGTTCGATTTCGATCCCGTGGTCGTGAACGGGCACGTATTGCTGCGCGGCGAGGTCAGGACCCTGGACGAGCGAATGCAGGCCGAGAACGTGACCAAAAGCGTCAGCGGCGTTCGTGACGTGATCAACGAAGTGTCCACGACGGAGGAGCCCATGGCCCAAGAGCAGGATCCTTCGCGCGATTCGTTGCTGGCTTGGATGGAAGAAGCAGCGGAGCCGGAGGCCATGGATGCTCAGACAGCCGGCTCCGGCGACGTTCCGAGTTCCGACGGAGGCGAGCCGACATCGCCGCCTACGCAGGGTCAAGCCGACGAAAATCAGGTCGTCCACACGGTGCGATCGGGTGATTCACTCTGGGAGATCGCTCGTCGTTACGGCGTTAGCGTGGATCAAATCACCCGGCTCAACGACCTCCGGTCGAACCGCTTGATGCCGGGGCAGCAGCTGCGGATCGAGTAGGTTCATCCCGAGACGTCTGGAGTTGTCGCCGCACGTCCGGCTCGTACCGCGCATGTAGCCGTTCGCAGCGTCGCGTGACGGGACCGTGTGTTCCGCCAGAGCTCCCCGCCATGCGTGATCAGAACAGACGTAGAATCAGGCGAACGTAGTTGAGGACGATGCCCACGATCGTCAAATAGCCGATCCCGGCAATGATCTGGACCCACGTCTTGCTGACGAAGTCTCCCATGATCGAGCGATCCCGTGCGATAGAAAGCACGAGGAAACCGAGAAGGGGAAAGGCGACGACGGCCAGGCCTTGCGCAATACGAATCAACTCGACCGGAGGGGCCTCAAAGAGAAGAACGACGAGTAGTCCGGCGACCATCGCGACGGCCGTCCATCGTTTGACGGGCTTACCGTCCATCGACGAATCTCGATCGAGCCCGTCGGCGAGCAGCGTCGCCCCGATCAAGGGGTTCACGACCAGCGAGGAAAAGCTGGCAAAGAAAAAGCCGATGGTAAAGAGATAGAAAGCGGCCGGACCCACGAGCGGTTCGAGTTGTACGGCCATCCCCTGCGCCGAGAATACGGGCTCGCCTCCGGCGGTATAGATGGCTCCCGCGCTCGTCAGAAGGACGACGATGGAGATGAGCCCCAGAATGGCGATGCCGATGAGGCTATCGAGTCCTTCACTCCTCAGTTCTTCGGGTCCCCACTCCTTCTCTTTCATGAGGTAACCCTGATACACGGCAGCGACGATCGAGAAGGTCGTTGCCGCCATGCCGAGCGTAAGGAAAATGGCCTCGGCGTCCGGAAACGAAGGGACGAGGCCTTGCAGGGCGGAAACGGGCTGCACGCCGACGATGACGACGGTGCCGACAAACGCGAGGAGCATGAGCCCGACGACGATCTTGACGAGCAGCTCGAGTTTGTCATAGAGATTCGGCAGAAAAATGAGTCCGAGTGCAGGCGCAAAGAAGAGGAGCGCCCAGATGCGTACGTCTACGCTGAAAAACGCGTTTGCGGCAAATCCGACGGCCGCGTTGTTGCCCGCCTGAAAGGCGAGGACGGCGAGGTACCCGAATACACCGCCCACCGCAGCGACGACGTTGCCGTATTTTTCCCGCGTGATCTGAAACAGCGTTTTTCCGGTCACCAGGCTGATGCGGGCCGACAGCCAGGTATAGATGATCATCAGGACAGTGGCTGCAACGGGTACCCAGAGCAAGTCGTAGCCGTAGGAACTTCCGGCAATCGTGTTCAGGGTGAGACTTCCTGGTCCGATTACGACTGTCGCCAGCACGAGGGCCGGCCCCACGTTGCGAAAGAGGCCTTTCAAACGCTGCCTGAAGCCCGCTGCCGCTCGGTTGGACGAAGGAGGTGCTAGCTCAGCCATTCCTCGAGGTGTTCGCGAACGAAGTCGTCGTCGGTAAGGTGTGGATAGTCCCGGTAGACGCGATCGATCTGTTCCTTTTGACCGGGCGACAAGGAATCCTCCGGATTCAGCGTCCAGAGCCCTTGCAGTAAACCCTGGCGTCGAAGTACCTCGTGAATCCCGGGTATGCATCCGGCAAAGTCGTGCATCGGATCGAAGATCGCGGCATTTGCGTCGGTGACTTCCGCGGCACGCGTCAAAATGCTTCCGGGAATGGCGTCCTGTTCCCGCATCGACTTGAGCTCGTCCATCAGTTCTACGGCGCGTCGCGTCCACACGGCCCAGTGTCCGAGAAGACCGCCGACGATGCGGAGGCCATGGTACGGAAACCTCGTTAATAGATCGACGACGATGTTGTCATCGTTCCCGGTGTAGAGCGCGAGGTCGCTTCCTCGACCTGCGTCGGCTACGGCGCGGACCACGTCGAGCGTTTGGTATCGGTTGAAGGGTGCGATTTTGATGGCGACGACCTGGTCCATCTCGGCGAACCGGCGCCAGAAGCGATAGGACAGCGTTCGGCCGCCAACGGCCGGTTGCAGGTAAAATCCGAAGAGCGGCAGCACCTCCGCAACGGCCTTCGCATGATCGAGGAGCGCTTCTTCACGTACGCCGGACAGAGCGCCGAGGCTCAGAAGTCCGCAGTCGTAGCCGAGTTCGAGCGCGAGCTCGGCCTCCTCGACGGCTTGCGACGTGGAACCCACCAGTCCAGCAATCATGACGAGGTCGCGACCATTTCCGTCGGCCTCCTCTGCTGCGAGTTCGAGCACGGGCCGTAGGAGACCGGTGTCTTCGTCATGAATTTCGAACTGTGTCGTGTGTACGCCCACGGCCAGCCCACCCGCGCCGGCGGCGATGTAATAACGGCTCAGCGCACGTTGGCGCCTCTCGTTCAGGCGGAAGTTTTCGTCCAACGCGAGCGGATGAGCGGGAATGACCAGGCCCTTCTGTAGTTGGCTGCGTAACGTCACGGTCGGAGGGCGGCAGCGGTGACGACGTCGGCGGAAAACCTAGAACCGTCCGTCATGGAC
The DNA here is from genome assembly GCA_964570345.1 of uncultured Rhodothermales bacterium. Taxonomy (GTDB): domain Bacteria; phylum Bacteroidota; class Rhodothermia; order Rhodothermales; family VXPQ01; genus CAZMXY01. The sequence goes on from CAZMXY010000139.1 coordinate 7,076, forward strand.
CTCGAACTTAGTCGGCTTGCCGTGCGTTGCGCCGCCTCTGCTGAGCCACGTCGCGACGAGGTCGATGACCTCATCCGACGATACGCGCGGGGTCCCGAAGATCGCATGGCATTTCGATGCGTCGTTGAGGAACGCCGTCGGCTGTTCGCTTCCCCTGAAAGAGGGCGTCGTGGCGAATAGCGCCCCGAACCGTTCGGCGACCTCACGCACGGAGAGTAGGTCAGGTCCCGTAACGTTGAGGAGGTTGGCGGGTGTTTCGCACAGCTCGAGTGCTCGAAAGCAAACGGAATTCGCATCACCCTGCCAGATGGTATTGACGAAGCCCATTTCGAGTGAGATCGGAACGCCCTCGTGGACTTTCGTTGCGACGTCGACGAACACGCCGTAACGGGCTTCGACGGCATAGTTGAGACGGACGAGGCAGACCGGAGTCTCGTGACGACGAGAAAAATATTGGAAGATCCGTTCACGACCAAGACACGACTGGGCGTATTCTCCGATCGGCTCGGGTTCGACGTCTTCCGCGCACCCACCGGAATCGATCGGAACCCTGGGGTACACGTTGCCGGTGGAGAGCGCGACGATGCGAGCACCTCGATAGCGGGTCGCAACGCGGCCGGGGAGGTATGAATTCAGTGCCCAGGTGAGCGGCCTCTGCCCTGAGGCGCCGAACTTCATGCCAACCAGGTAGATCACATTGGGACAGTCCGGCAAACGAGACAACGATTGGTCGTTCAGCAGATCGACACGGATTGTCGTGGCGCCCGACTCCTCAATTTCCCGGAGGCCGTCGTCGTCTGAGAACCGGGATGCGGCATAGACCTTGTGCGGGCTGCCCGCCTCACGAAGCGCTCGTGCGACACGCTTCACCAGAGTCGGACCCATCTTACCACCGGCTCCGAGTACGATCACGTCGCCGTCCAAGCGTCTCGCGAGATCGACGTCTTCCTCGTACGGAGTCGAGAGGACGTCGATCAGCTGATCCTCGGTGCTGACTTGAGCGATGGCCGGCATACGGTGGAAACTCCCCATCCTTGTTATAAAACGAAATATACCGGAATATCCGAGATCATCCCCAGAGGGCGAAAGCCGATCCCGTAAAATGGAGTAACCTCGGAGGCTTCGAAGCTTTGAATAGTATATGCCGAAAATAAAACTCGCAAGTGCACTTACTCTTCTTGCCGCGTTCCTCTTTTTTTCCGGTTGCGAAGAAAGGTGGCCGCCCGAGGTGGTCGATCCCGACGATTCTCCTGTCCAATCTCCCGACGAGGCGCTGAAATCGATGGCGGTGCCGCCCGGCTTTCGTGTGGAGCTCGTGGCCGCGGAACCGCTCGTTCAAGACCCCGTAGCCATCGACTTCGATCCCGACGGACGCATCTACGCCGTCGAGATGCGGGGATGGATGAAGGACATCGACGGGAGCGATGCGCTCGAGCCGATCGGAAACGTCGTCGTGCTGGAAGACACCGACCGGGACGGCCGGATGGACAAACGGACCGTGTTCTTGGAAAACCTCGTTTTGCCCAACGGGGTGAAGGTCCTCTCGGACGGCGTTCTCGTCAGTGAGCCCAACACGCTCTGGTTCGCACGAGACGTGGACGGTGACCTCGCGGCGGACGAAAAGACGCTCGTCTCGGACGAATTCGGCATCCGCAAGCCGAATATGGAAGCGAACGCAAACGGCCTCGTCTGGGCGCTGGACAATTGGATCCATACCACGTATCACGACCGTCGCTACCGGCGCGAGAATGGACAGTGGCTCGAAGATTCTACCGTCGCGGTCGGTCAGTTCGGCCTTACGATGGACGACTACGGCCGGTTGTATCGCAACGACAATTCCCAGCCCGTTTACGCCGATTACGTTCAGCCGCACTATTACGCTCGGAATCCGAATCTACCGGCGGCGAGTGGCATTGAAGAGCCGATCGCGGATGACCGGCAGGTCTGGCCGATCCGCACGACGCCGGGCGCGAATCGCGGATATCAAGAGAACACCCTCCGAGAAGACGGCACGTTGCGGACCTTCACGGCTGCCTGCGGTCCCGGTGTGTACCGAGGCGGCGGCTATCCGAAGGAGTTCACGGAGAACGTAAACGTTTTCGTAGCGGAGCCCGTCGGCAATCTCGTTGCGCGATACGTCATCGAAGAGCAGGACGACGGTACGCTTGCGGCGGTCCAGGGATATGAGAGGGGTTCGTTTTTGGCTTCGACGGACGAGCGGTTTCGTCCGGTCAACTCCATCTCAGGCCCCGACGGCGCGCTTTACGTGGTGGACATGTACCGTGGCATCATCGAACATCGAGATTTTCAGACCACGTATCTACGAAAGCGAATCGAGGGTCAGGGTCTGGATGAACCGGTCGGCCTCGGACGGATCTATCGGGTCGTGCACCGCGATGCGCCGTCGCGACGGGAGATGCCCCAACTGTCGAGCGCTTCCGCGGACGAGCTTGTGGGCCATCTGAGTCACGAGAACGGGTGGTGGCGAGACACGGCGCAGCGACTGCTCGTCGAACGGGGTGACGCCTCCGCCGTACCCGGCCTTCGCGCGCTCGCCGTCTCGTCGAACGACGTTCGTACGCGTCTGCATGCGCTGTGGACGCTCGACGGCCTCGGCGCGATCGAGGCCGACATGGTGCGTGGGGCGCTCGGCGACGACTCGCCGTATGTTCGGGTCGCGGCCATTCGTCTCGCTGAGCCCTGGCTGCGGGTCGGCTCACCGGAGGTCGCGGACGCTGTCGCGCAGCGGATCGACGATTCCTCGGCTGCCGTTCGCCTTCAGCTGGCGGCGTCGTTGGGAGAAGCGCCGTACGCCGCCGCGTCGGCGCTCCAACGCGAACTCCTGACTCGTCACGCGGAGCAGCCGTATCTGACGGAAATCGTGGTGAGTGGTCTTCACGAGCGCGAATTGGATTTCCTGGAGGCTCTCCTGGAGGACGACGCCTGGCACGACTCGACGTCCGGCTATAAACACGCCGTGGGCGTGCTCGCGTCGGCGGTCGTCAAGGGCGCAAATCCGGACCGGATCGATCGTCTGATCGCACACGCCGCTTCCGATGAGAGGACGCCGTGGCAGCGGTTGGCCGTGCTCGAAGGCGTCGAGGACCAGTTCCCCTCGTCCCGCGGTGTCGTTTTACCCCTCGAGTTACCCAGCCGTCCGGCGTCGTTGGATCGCGTCGTTGCTGTGACTGATCCCGTCGTGCGCGAGAAAGCAAAGGCCATCGCCGAGCGGATCACCTGGCCGGGCAAGCCGGGTACGATGAATCGGTTGGCGAGCTTCACGCCGCAAACGAGAGAACGCTTCGAACGCGGCCGCGACGTCTATGCGGCACAGTGCGCGCAGTGCCACGGCGACGAGGGGCAGGGACGGGAAGGAGTCTCCCTACCGCTCGTCGGATCGGAATGGGTACACGGCGGTCACTACAACCTCGTCCGCATACTGCTTCAGGGCAAGGAAGGGGAGCTCGGC
>CAZMXY010000140.1:0-10333 GCA_964570345.1 uncultured Rhodothermales bacterium
CGACGTGGAGAATTTCGTCGACGGCATGACGCAGGGACTCCGCCAGGACCCCGACATCGTCGTGGTGGGCGAGATGCGAGATCCGGAGACGATTTCGACGGCTATGGAGATGGCCGACACCGGACACAAGGTTTTTTCGACCCTTCACACGCCGAGCGCGATCGAGACCATTGACCGCATCGTCGCCGAATATCCGTCGGTGGAGCAGGAGCGGGTCCGCAACCGTCTGGCCGACGTGCTGCGCTGCATCGTGTCGCAGAAGCTGCTGCCGGGCGTCGGAGGGGGCCGAGTGCTCGCCAAGGAAGTGCTCTGGATGATGCCCTCCTCGAGAGCGGCCATCAAAAACGGCAACACGGGTGAGATTTATCAGATGATCTGGGAAGGTTCCGATCAAGGAATGATCACGTTGGAGCAGGATTTGCTTCGCCTCGTGCGGACCGGCGAGATCATGCCGGATACGGCCCTCAGCTACGCCAACAACAAGCGTCGCCTCTTGCAAATGCTCAATTAAGCGTTCGCCATCTCCATCGATCCGGCACAGCGATGAGACCAAAGTTGAGACGTCAACATGAAGAATAGAAAATCAACGGACGTCGTCCTCGGCGTAAACGTCGCGCCTCAGCTTATCGAAGCCGTCCTCCTGCAGCAGGCGGACGAGCAGGTCCACGTGCTCCAGCGGTTCATCCGCCAGCGCACCCTCAAACAGGAATTTACGACGACCAAGAGCCTGACGAAGGCGCTGCCGGGTTTGCAGGGCGCCGAAGATTCGGATTACACGCTCGATCTGGGGGACGGCAAGGGGTCGACGGCCTCGGAAGTCACGTTCCTCGCCACTGAATTCAGCGGCGTGAACGGGAAGAAGGAAAAAGCCGGAGCGCGTCCCGCCGGTGAGGGTTCGCAGAACGGACGGGCGCTGTTCGCCTCGCAGCTTTCGGAAATCCTCGACGAGTGCCGGGCGGCCGGCTACCCCTCACCGCGCATTGCCTTCTGCGTCGGCGCCCCGGACGTGAGCTACGCGGAGCTGAGCGTTCCGACGCAGGGTCCCGCGAAGAAGGCGGCCGATAAAAAGAAGGCGAAAAAGGCGGACGCCCGCGTGAGCCGTCGAAACCTGCTGGAGCTGCTCGACGAGTCGCGGACAAACGAATTCGATCGCGAGCGGACGGCCTTCCTCCCGCTGACTCCTGCGGCCGGACGGCCGCGCTACGTAGCCATCGTGCCCGAGGCCACCGAGGCCGTGAAGGGGACGCTGGAGGCGCTGCTGCATCAGAACCGCACGGTGCCGCCGCTCCGCGTCATGGATGCCGAATTGTCGGCCTACGGCCGGCTGATCCGCAGGATGGTCCCGGCCGATCAGCCCGAGCGGGGCACCGCCCTCGTGCGCGTCGGCTCCGACGATACGCTGATTCTATTCTTCACGGGCGCCGAGCTGCGCCACTTCGAGCGCCTGCGCTCGCTCTCGAGCTACGACTCGCCGGAGACCATCTGCAGCCGCGTGCTGCTGCAGCAGGACGAGCAGAAGGTCGGCGCCGTCGACCACGTCCTCGTGCTGGCCGAGGGGCGCAGCGAGCAGTTGCTGACGCGCTTCCGCGCCTCGTATCCGGATGCCGCCGTCGAGACCGTGCAGGACGCGCTCGCCGGCCTGGGCGTCCATCCGCCCCGCAACAGCGAAGCACTGAGCCCCGGCTCCGTGCCGGCCGTCGTCGCCGGACTGCGGCTCATCCACGACTGGGACGCCGTCGACCCGGCCTACGACATCCACCTCCTCCCCCGCAAGATGCAGCGCGAGCGTAAGAAGCTCGCCCTCGCGTGGCACACGGTGGCGCTGCTGGTCCTGACCGTAGCGATGGCCTTCGGCTTCACGTGGCGCTACCTGGACAATCAGTTCGAGATCGACCGTCAGCGGGAGGAGATGCGGCTGAATCCTATCGTGCTACCGGTCGACAACCCCGCGCTGCTGAAGGCGCGCGTGGACAGCCTCCAGCAGGCTTACGCCAAGTATACGCACGCTCTCGGCGTCATTGATTCGCTGCTCGTCGGAAGCGACCGCTGGACGCGCCTGCACGAGGGCATCACGCGCTCGACGGCCATGATCGGAAGCGTCTGGCTCACCGGGATGGAGCCCGTCGGCTCGAGCAGCATCCGGATCGAGGGCACGGCTACGACCCGCACGCGCGTGGCGCAGCTCGCCCGGCGCCATCAGGGCAGCATCGAGAAGGCGTCCTCCTACGACATCAAACACGAGAGCCGCGACATCCAGCTTTACGACTTCATTGTCACGGCGCCGGTGGTGAGTGAGACTCCGCGCGTCGCACTTTACCTCCAGGACGTTGCCTCCGGCCTCATCGAAGACGACGCGGTCGAGTCGGTGCTGGCCGCTTACGAGTCAAACCTGTACGCGCCGGGCGACGAACCCGCCGTCGGCGGCTCACGAAATTAGATCGAGGAGCCACCCACCACCGGCCGCAAGAAGCCCTGCCGACGCATTCAGCACCCGATAAGAAAACGAAATCATGAAGAGTCGCACGATCAATACGCTGCTCGTTCTCGTGCTCGCCGTGCTGGTGGGCGGCGCCGGATACTACGTGACGGAAGTCCGGCAGCCCGCCGAGCTGAAGAGCATCGACGACGCCCGTAAGCTGGCGCGCATGGAAAAAGCGGAAGTCGAAGAGCTCCTCGTCGAGGAGTCCGTTTCGGAAGAGCTGGCCGAGGAGGCCGTCCGCAAGTGGCGGGCGCGCTACAAGTACGTCCCCGTCACGATGGAGACGGCCGATATCCTGCAGTACATCGAGAGTCTCACGCGCACGGGCTTCGAAGCCTTCAACATCGAGCTGCAGGGCGTCACGACGACGCGCGACTTCAAGTATTACAACTTCACGATCAACGGGACCGCCTATTACAACAGTCTCTACGACTTCATCTGGCATCTGGAGAATAACCGCGAGTTCTACCGGATCCAGGACCTTCACATGGACTACGTCGACGTCTTCGACGAGAATCCGGACACCGGCGAGCGGCGTCGGCTGAGCATGGTCAAGTTCGGCATGTCGCTGCTGGCCTATTTTCAGGGAATTGAAGGGCTGACGGCTACGGTCGACGAGCTGATGGACGTCCCGGTGCAGCTTCTGCCCGCCTCGCGGCCGGCGCACAACGCATTTTTCCCGCAGCTTCGGCCGGATCCCCCGCCGAACGACCAGCTTCTCGTCGAGATGGAGAAGGCCTCGCTCGTCTCCATCATCGGATCGAAAGCCGTCGTCGAGGACGAGCGCGGGCAGCACGTCCTGGAGGTCGGCGACGCCGTCTATCTCGGGGAGATCATCGAGATCGATCCCATCGACATCGCCGTCCGCGCCCGGCTCAACAAAGCGGGCGTGATCGAGATCGTCGAGCTGACTCTCGACACGGACAAGCTGGAGCCCTTCCGGCGGGCCGAAGGGGACGTCCGGCTGCGGTCCATCGATAGAGAACGTTGAGCGGCATCACCGCCACCACCGTACCACCACCGGCGCGGCCGTTTGTCTCACCGAACGTAATTGGAGTAGTCATGCCTTATTTCTCTAACGGGGCAGGTCTGCACTCGCGCAGTCTGCTCGTGCCCCTGAAAGGATGGACGCTCGCGGCGGCGGCCTGCTGGCTGTTCGTCGGGTCCGCCGTGATCGACGTGCAGGCGCAGGATCGCGTCCAGCGCGAGATCCGCACGTACATTCCGCCCGATCAGATCGTCTCTTTCTTACCGACGACGTCGTTCGGCCGGTTCGTCCAGCTGATGAATCCGATGTTCCAGACGGTGACGGGCAAGCAGGTCGTGGACCCCGAGCAGCGGAATTTCCAGATCGGCGTCACCGTGGCCGGGCTACACTTCTTCGACGCCTTCGAGCTGGTGCTCCAATACAACGACCTGGCGTATCGGGAGACGGATCAGTTCTTCATCATCGAAGAGGCGCCCGACGTGCAAGACGTAATGGCCGACCAGGCCGGGCGCCTCGAGGGCGCGCGAGCGACCGCGGCGGCACGACAGCCGGAGATCCTGGCCACCCACGAGACGCGGGAGATCCAGATCAACGCCATCCTCTTCGAGCTCGATCACACGCGAACGCGCCAGCTCGGCATCGACTGGAACATCCTGTTTCCGCCCGTCGGCGGGCAACAGCAGCAAGGGGGCGGCGGGCAGCAGCAGCGCGACGAGCGCATCCCACAGCTCCGGGTGCGCACGGACCGCATCTTCGACAGAACGAACGACTACCTCATCGGCCCGGACGAGGTCGACGCTTCGTTCCTGATGAATCTGTTCCGCGCGCTGGAGACCCTCGGCGCCGGCAAGACGCTGGCGCAGCCGTCGGTGACGGTGCAGAGCAGCGAGGAGGGACGGATCCAGATCGGCTCCGACATTCCCGTCACCGTGCGCGACTTCGCGGGCAATGCGATCACGCAGTTCATCTCGACGGGCATCATCATCGACGTGGTCCCGACGCTGATCAAAAGCCCGCTGGCGGACACGATGTTCGCCCCGACGGTGGACTTCATCCACATGAACGTACAGGTCGAAAACAGCAGCGGGCGGCCGTTCGGCGACGGCATCGCGATCGATCGCAGCACGGCGAACACGCAGGTGCTGCTCATCGACGGCGAGCAGACGGTGATTGGCGGGCTCTATTCGATCTCCGACGCTACCGAACGCCGTGGCATCCCCATCCTCAAGGACCTGCCTCCCTGGTTTTTCGGCCTCCGCTACGTTTTCGGATTCGAGCGAAAGACGTATTCACAGCGCGAGCTGCTGATCGTCCTGCAGGCACGGCTCCTGAACACGATCCCGGCGCGGATCGCGCGTCCGCAGCCGACCGAGCAGCTTCGCGAGTTCCGGGAGCGGGTGCGACGATTGATGGGGACGTTCGACGAGAAGATCCTCGAAGAGTTGGGACCGGAATTGCAACCTTAGAGACCGTGATCGGCGAATGGACAGAGTCTGGTTCATAGGCGGATTGACGGCGCTCGCGCTGGCGCCCCTCGCGGCGTTTCTCTACGCCGCCGGGGTGGATCCGGACGAGGAGCCGAGCGGAGCCGTCGGCGCGGCGTCGCCGGTGCGCACGGCGGCAAGCCTGCCCGGGTTCACTTTCGCCCCGCCGGCGGAAGCGGAACCCGGTGACGGTCCTCCGTCGTCCCGCCGCGGCACGTTCGCTTTCGCGCCGCTGAGGCCGGCCGATCATCGACTCGGCGGTCTGAGCCTGCCCGGCGCGATCGATTATCGGGATCCGGCCGGCGGCGGCGCCGTGCCGCTCACGGCGGTGGCCGGTCGCGAGGATGTGCCCGTGTCGAAGCATTTTCGCATGGGAGATTTCGCCGCGAACGACGGAGCGCCGTTCGCGCGCATAGGGCCCGAGCTCGTCGAGCTCCTCGAGCGCCTTCACGAACGGCTGCAGCAGCCCGTGCACGTCAGCTCGGCGTATCGCCATCCGGCCCTCAACTTCCGCGAGGGGGTGGACGGCGCCGTCGAAAGCCGGCACATGGCCGGGCTTGCCGCCGACGTCTGGGTCGAAGGTGCGACGCCGCTCGAGGTGGCCGAGGCAGCCCTGGACGTACAGGGCTGCGGCATCGGCCTCGGGCTCGGCGCCAACTTCCTTCACGTGGACGTACGCGATTTCCCCGCGAGCTGGGTGCGCCCCGGCGCGGCGCTGCCCGAGGCGGACTTCGATCTGTGGATGCTGGAGCGCTGCGCCGACTCGTTCGGAGAAGAGGCCCGTCTGGCCGTCGAGGCGGCCCCCTGCTCGAAACCCGCCTCCGGACTGCAGACCGCGGAGTCGTTTCGAGCGGAGCTGACGGAGACGGCCGGACTTCATCGCGGCCGGGAACAGCCCGGCGCCGTGCTGCTCGACGTCCGCCGGCACGTGGCCGGCGCGGATTCCGACAGCCTGCCGCGGTTGGCATACCTGCCGGGCGACAGCCCGCTGCTGCGAGCCATGCGCCTGGAAGAGATCGCTCGGAGAGCCGAGCAGAACGAAAATTTCGTCTTCGTCGTCGTCGAGCCGGACGGATCGCACCGCATGGGTCTCATGCGATACGACGGCGAAAGCGCCGCAGCGCAAGACGCGCCGGCCGAACCGGCCGCGTCGTGCGAATGACCATCCGTTCCGGCTTCGCACATCAAACTCATTCCAACGTAGTAATCATGATCAGAGTCCTTCTTTTCTTGCTTCTGGTTTCCGCTCTGTTCGTCGTCTCGGCCTGCGACGCGATCGAAGACGAGAGCGGCACGGTCACGCTGACCGGACTGGTCCTCGATTTCGAGAACGAACCCGTCTCGGGCGCCTTCGTTCAGATCGTTTCGTTCGACGAAATCGTCGAGACCGACGATCTTGGGCGCTATACGATTTCGGTCGAGGTCGACAGCTCGATGCAGCTCAACCTCACCGCGTTGAAAGACGGGTTTTCGAGCGAATCGACGCCGGTATTCGCCGTGGCCGACCGCACGATACAGGTGCCGACGATCCGCCTGCGGCAGATCGAGGGCGAAGCGCCCGAGTCGGGTGAAGTATCCAACATCCTGCTGCTGGGCCAGTCTGCGCAGAGCATCGGCGTCAAGGAGAGCGGGGCGCAGGAGGTGGCCAACGTCACCTTCCAGCTCGCGGATTCGCTGGGCCGGCCCGTCGTGGTCGATCACGCCGCCCTGGTAAATTTCTCTCTCGGCGTTCGGCCGGGAGGTGGGGAGTTCATTCATCCGTCCAGCGCCGAGACTGACAACAACGGCCGCGTGACCGTCAACCTGTCGAGCGGGACGCGGGCCGGCGCCGTCCAGATCATCGCGGAGACGGAGGCGGGCGGGCGCATCATTCGCTCCAAGCCGGTGTCCGTGGCGATTCACGGCGGCCTGCCCGACCAGGCGCACTTCAGCCTGGGGCCCGAAACGTTTAATTTTCCGGGGCTCACGCTCTACGGTTTGCGCAATCCGGTCAGCGTCATCGTCGGCGATCAGTACGCCAATCCCGTCAAGCCGGGCACGGTCGTCTACTTCACGACGGACTACTGCGTGATCGGTGGATCGGCGGCCACGGACGCGGACGGTGAGGGGACGGTCGACTTCATCTCGGCGGAGCCGCTTCCGCCGAGGGGCATCGCCGTGGTCACCGCCTCGACGGCCGACGAGAACTACGACGACGTGGTCGCGCGGATACCGATGGTCGTTACCGGCTATCCGCGTATACGATTCTCGGATCCGCCGCCGATCTACGCGGAGCTGAATCGGACGTACCAGGTCACGATCGACGACGTGAACGGCAATCCGCTCGTCGAGGACACGCAGATCAGCGTCGAAGCCCAGGGCACGAAGGTGAAGGCCGTGGGCCACACGGACGTCGTGCTGTCGCGGACGAGCTTCTTCGACAGCAACGGCGATGGCGACATTCTGGATTACGAGGACGTGCTTCGCGGCGAAGGCATCACGCAGTTCCGATTCCGCGCCGTCGAGGACCACGACGCCGCCGGCGAGGATCCGCCCAGCCTCGAAGCCATCGTAATCACCGTAGACGGAGGCAATGGAAGATTGAAGATCGCATTGACACCGGGCGACATCCTGGCGATGTCGAAGAACACCGTCATCGAGACGGCGCCCGACGGACGGCAGATCGTGCGCCTCGAACCGTAGAGGCACGCCCGTCGGGACGCGGTATCGCCGCGGCCCGGCACCGCGTGTGCTCTCCTCGGAAAGGTAGAAGGTGACTCCCATGAAGACGTTACTGTGGCTGGTACTCCTCGGCGTCGTGGTCTATTTCATGGTCCGACGCGCGCAGGATTACGGCTATCCGTGGGAGGAGCAGGTCGAGATCACGAGCTACGAGGCGAGCAAGCGCTACCGCGCCGGCAGCGAGCAGTTGTACGTCCACGGGGAAGTTCGGAACAACACGCGCAAGAGCGTCGGAGCCGAGATCGAATGCAAGACGCTGCCGGAGGGCATGACGCTGACGCCGAAGGCCACGACGTCGGTGAGTCTGGATCCCGAGGAGGTGCTGACGTTTGAGATGGATCTGCGGTCGCGGCGAAACGTCACTGGCGCGGAGTGCCGTGTGCGGGACTGGCGAGCCGGGGGCGGGGTGGAGGAGAAGGTCGTCCGCGGCGTTCGGAGCCTGTACAACCGACTTCGCTCAAGCTTTTGACTTCGCAATGCCTTCGAGCCATGACACCTGGCGCCACGGGCCTCTGCCGCGCCGCGGCGTCCGGCTGAGACCTTCGAATAATCGCCCGATACGGGACGCGATAGCTTTTGCAAATTTTCGTGCGGTAAACCAATGAATACATCACGATCGGATTTTTCAGACACCGGAATGCGGCATTCCGCGGAAATCGATTCCTCGAGCGAGCGAGGAGACGGTGGCGCACGTCCCGCGATCGACCGTACGGTCCGCGCGATCGACGGTGCGGCCGGGGCGTTCCCACCGTCGACGACCCACCCGATCGCAACCGTGCTCCTCGACGCCGGCGATGCGGACAACGCCTCGACGGCCGTCGCCGTAAGCGACGAAGGCCGCGCCCATTTTCGCCGCGAGCTCTACGTCAGCATCGAGGACCGCGAGCAGGACGTCGAATTTCTCGGACGCGTCGTCGAGGGGCCGTTTCATGCTGACGGCCGCACCGGCGGCGACGACGGGTACCGGGTGCACGGCATCGTCGAGCTCCTCGGCCAGCTCGAGGAAAATGTGCGCCTCGTCCCGACCCGGGTGAGGCCGCGCCCTCAATCCGACGTGCACGTCTTCCCCGCCGAGCGCCTCAGCGAGCTGCTGGGCATCGAAGGGGATTTCTATCTCGGAAGGCTCATCGGAGGGGAAGGCGTCCGCGTGCACATGCGGGGCGACGACAAGAATTTCCTGCCGCGCAACGTCGGCATCTTCGGGACGGTCGGATCGGGTAAGTCGAACACGATCCAGGTCCTGATGGAAGAGGCGCTGCAGGCCGGATGGGCCGTCGTGACGATCGACGTCGAAGGGGAGTACGTCCGGATGAACGATCCGAGCGACGACCCGCGCATGATCGAGCTGCTCCGGAGCGAACACGACCTCCAGCCCCGCGGCGTCGACGATTTCCACGTGTACGTTCCGGCATCGGGACGGACCGACGCCGAAGCGCCGAAGCGCTTCAAGGTGCCCATCTCGGCGATGGAGCCGGAGATCGTCGCCGACGTCCTGGAGTTTTCGGAAGCCCAGGTGCGCATGTTCGAGGCCGCCACGAAACAGGCGGCCAGCCGCAACGAGTACCTCTACCGCGAGGACGGCACGCGAAGCGCGGCCGAGAACGGCGCGCGCTCGGCTCGGCCGTACACGCTGCAGGATCTGATCGACGGCCTGCAGGAGAGCAACCAGAGCGTGCCGCTCATTCCGCGCATCCGAGCCGAAGACCTGCCGACGGCGGCCTCGCTCCGCGCCAAGCTGGTGCACCTCGGGCGCTCCGACGTACTGGACTGGAATGCGACGGAGGACGTTCCGGAAGTGCCGATCGACGAACTGATCGTCGGCGGCCGGCTCTCGGTGCTCGATGTCGCCGAAGCCGACGACCGGAGCCGAAACATCGCGATCGCCTATACGCTCCAGGCCCTGTTCGAGCAGATCGTCCGTACGCCCATCGGCGAGCAGATGCCGTCCGGGCAGGTCCGGCCGCCGCTGCTCGTCGTCGTGGAAGAGGTCCACACGTTCGTCTCGCGTGCCACCGCCCATCGGATGCGCGCCGTGCTCGACAACCTTCAGGTGATCAGCCGCCGCGGCCGCAAGCGCTGGATGGCGCTGGCGCTCGTCTCGCAGCAGCCCAACCACGTGCCCGACGAGCTGTTCGAGCTCGCGAACACGCGCTTCATGCATCAGATGAAATCCGCGTCGAACGTGGACGCCGTGAAAAGCACGACCGGCGGCGTGCACGAGGCGCTCTGGTCGACCGTATCCGCGCTCGGCCCGGGACAGTGCCTGCTGTCGAGCTCCTCGATGAGCAACGCGATCCTGCTGGCCGCGCGGCCGGCGCGATCGCGACGCGCACTCACACGGTAACGCGCTTGGCGCGTTACCGTGGGGACGTTGGGACGTTGGGGACGTTGGGACGTGGGGACGTTGGGACGTTGGGACGTTGGGACGTTGGGACGTTGGGACGTTGGGACGTTGGGGACGTGGGGACGTGGGGACGTTGGGGACGTTGGGACGTTGGGACGTTGGGACGGGGACGGTTCTTTGCCCCGGGCCGTTGGAATTCAGGCGACTCGGGTGTACACTTTGTAATGTAGACCGGAAGGTTCGGCTCGTTGGCCACGCCGGTTTTCGTGCCGCGACCAAAAAATCCGCATGCCATCCACCACCCGATTCCATGCCGG
>CAZMXY010000141.1:0-1631 GCA_964570345.1 uncultured Rhodothermales bacterium
GCATCGATCGGTGCGATGCCGCCGGCGGCCGTGACCAGGTGTTCGCCGCGAATGACACATTCGATGCCTGCGGCCTCCATGGCGTGCTTCGCCAGATGGACCATGCCGAGATTGGGAGATGAGTAAATGCGTTCCATCGTCTTGCCCTCCGACACTTGCGGTTACGACGTTTCCATAATCGCGAATTGGAGACGAGCCTTCAACTTATTTCGGCGCGTCGCAACGGTAGACGTCACGGATCCCCTCATCGCGCGAGATCGACCGTCTCATGCTGCACCGTTTAGCTTCCCATGGCGGGCTTAGATGATCCCGAGGTCTCGCAAGATCGCCCGGGGCACGGCCATTCTCGCGAGAGCATCCTCGTCTCGCCGAATGTCGACGTTCGTTGAGAAAAAGAAGACGTCGTCACCACGCTCGACGTAGCCGACCCACCATCCGATTTGCCCGCTCCCGAGTTGACCCCATCCCGTCTTGGCCCGAATGACGTAATTCTCGCCTTCCTCGACGATCATGACGTCCTTGACGACGTCCATCACCGCCTGCGAGAAAGGCAGGTCGTTGCGGTACAGGCGGCGCAGAAAGTGAACCTGCTCCATCGCCGAGATCCTCAGCTCGCCGTCGAGCCAAAACCGATCGATGCCGCCGTCGACGTTCACGTTTCCGTATTCCGCCGCCTGAACGTAGCGCCACATCCGACCCTCGCCGATTCGGCGCGCAAGCACCTGGTAGAACCAGACGGCGGAGTATTTGAACGCCGAGCGCAGATTGTGGTCTTGATTCCACACGTCCACGCTGCGCTCGATGCCGTCCCACTCGATCACTTCCTCCGCGTCCTCGATGACGCGTGTCTCGAGCGCGACGAGCGAGTTGAATATTTTGAAGGTCGAGGCAGGGATGAATGCGGAATCGGCGCGCTCGAGATCGTAGGCAATATAGCGGTTGCGCCGCAGGTCATAGAGAACGAAGGTGCCCTCGACGTTCGCCGCGTCGAAATGGACACCCAGATCCGGCCTCTCGACGATGCGCCCGTTGCTCGCGCCGGCCTCGAGGTACGTGATTTTCGGTGCCTCCTGGGACGCGGCCGGCTCCGGGGCCGCCACGAACGTGATCAGAAGAAACGATAGCAGCGTGCATTTCATAATTGCATAATATACGATTCCGACCGGTTCTTGAGCCGACGTACCTACGCGGTAAGAGCGGATGACGGCGAAGTCGAGTCGACGGTGGGCGTTACTCTGCGTCTACGCGGTCCGGCGGCTGGCTCGCCAAATAGACGAGTGCCTCTCTCACTCGAGCACGCTGTTCGTCGTCGACGATGAGATACCGGCGCGTGCCGTCGTGATGGGCTTCGTGCCGCACCCGACCATCTTCGGCGACCTTGACGTGCCCGGCCTCTGAGAGGGAGAAGTACCCCTCCGAGGGACGTACCGCATACAACACGGACGTCAGATCCCAGGTTGGGCGGTCGTACGGCATTTCAAGATAGAGGTGATACGCCTCGGCCACGGGGTGATCCTCGACGTAGTTGTGGTGCCTCTCGATGCTCGAGGCCGGGTACGGTATCGAACGGCCGATTTCGAAGCCGCTGACGACCACGTCGGTGGGCCAGTCTTCGAAGACCTTCACGGCGG
>CAZMXY010000141.1:1731-3880 GCA_964570345.1 uncultured Rhodothermales bacterium
CGCACCGGCCGAGGCGGCACGGGTTGACGAAGGAGCTTCTCGGCGATGGATCGAAGCTCGTCGGCTTCGTGCAGATCGTGATGGAGCGTCGTACTACGCGTGGTGAGCGTGAAGTCGTGAAACTTGACCTTCAACGTGACGGTTCGCCCGGCGACACCGGCGGCGGACATGCGCTCGGACACCCGATTAGCGATCTCGCCGACGCGTTGCTCCAAGTCGTCGAGACGGCTCAGGTCTTTTGAAAACGTCCGCTCCGCGCCGACGGATTTTCGAACCCGATGCGGTTTCACCTCGCGGTGGTCCTGACCCCTGACGATCCGGTAGAAAAACCGCCCGGCCTTGCCGAAACGTGAGGTCAGCTCTTCCTCGGAGCGGGCCCGCAAGTCGGCCCCGGTGAGAATGCCCAGCTCCTTCATTTTGCCGGCCGTTGCTCGCCCCACGCCGTGGAACTCCTCGATCGACAGTCGTGCGAGGAAGGTATCCGCATCCTCGGGACGAATCACAAACAGCCCATCGGGCTTGTCGACGTCGGAAGCCATCTTGGCGAGGAACTTGTTGAAGGAGACACCGGCCGAGGCCGTGAGTCCGGTCGCTTCCCGGATCGCCTTCTTTATCTCGATCGCGATCTCTTCGGCCGATTCTGTCTCGCCGGCCTGGGACACGTCGAGATAGGCTTCATCCAGCGAGAGCGGCTCCACCAGATCAGTATAGCGCCGAAAGATTTCACGTATCTGCAGGGACACGCTATTGTAAACTTCGAATCGGGGCGCGACGAAGACGAGCTCGGGGCATCGTCGCTTCGCGGTGACCGACGGCATGGCCGAGCGTACGCCGAACACCCGGGCCTCGTAGGACGCTGCGGCGACCACCCCCCGCCGGCTCGATCCACCGACCGCGATGGGTCGACCGCGATATTCGGCATGGTCTCGCTGCTCGACCGATGCGTAAAATGCGTCCATATCTATGTGTATAATACTGCGCATTTATTCACATTCTTATTACGTGGGCCGGTCGTTTTCGTCTTTGAAATGACTCACTTGTAACGCGTTCGCAACCGAGTTGTGAAAAGATTCGAGGGGCATTTTAGCCACGTATATATTACACAATAATCACCCATCTCCATCGGAACCGAACGTAACCTAGCACCTATCATCTGCCCATAAGGGCGCCCCGGCACCCGGCGCCGACACCCGCGCGACCGGGGTGCGATTCCATCGAACGGACTAACCGCGTGCAAAAGAATATGAACCGCTCCATTCTGACACTAGTCATCGTACCCATTCTCTTGTTCATCGGCTGCGAGCCTACCGAGCGAAACGCCATGGAACGGGAGGCCGATTCGCTGGCGATAGTCGCCCAGGAGGAAATGATCGAATTTCGCGCCGACGTGGACGAGACGCTCGCCGACATCGACACGAAAATCGATTCGCTGGAAGTCTACGCGGAACTGGCCGCCGACGAGATGTCTGTCGCGATCGACAGCACCGTCGCATCGCTTCGTGAGAGGCGTGACGCCGTACAGCAAGACCTCCAGCAGCTCGAAATGGCTACAGAAGACGCCTACGACGACGCGAGAGCGGACGTCGAAGCCGAGCTGAACGAGCTCGAAACCGACGTACAAATGGCCTGGGAACGATATCGAAATGACGACGCCGATCCCGACGCCTCTTGATGCGCCTACTGTTCGCGACGAACCTGACTGAACCGGTAGCGCTGACGGACGAGGTCGAACGGCTCGCGCGTCTACTCGACGCCGAGCTGTTCGTCCTCCACGTCATTTCCCCCCTGTCGACTGCCGCAGTCGCACCCGTAGACCCGATGACGGGATTGAGCGGTTTCGCGCCGTACACCCTCTACGATCCCCAGCTTGAGGCGAACATCGAAGAAGCGGAGGAACATGCGTTCAAGGCTTTCCTCGTCGATCGTTTTCGAGTCCCGATCCACGCCGGAATCAAGAAGGGTGAACCGGCTCCGGTCATCCTCGAGGACGCCGACGAGCACGACGTCGATTTTATCCTGCTCGGAAAACGCCGGCACGGCAGGCTCGAAAGGCTGTTCGTCGGCAGTACGGCGCAGGACGTGATAAAAAAGTCGCGGCGACCGACCATCGTGCTGCCGGTCGAGGAGACGACCGATTCGAGCGATTGAG
>CAZMXY010000141.1:3980-10317 GCA_964570345.1 uncultured Rhodothermales bacterium
GACGCCGAGATCGTGGTGGTGAAAGTGGACCCGAGGGCCCGAAAAAGGAAAGGGTATCCATCTCGCGTACGCGAACGAACACCCTTTTGAAAATGTTGCCTGCCTTTGGGAGGCTGCCCGACGAGACGACGACCGGAAGGTCGGCTCTCGGCTCAGGTGGCGTCCCCGGACGATTCGGAGATCACCTGGATCTTTACGGACGCCGTTATCTCGCGGTGTATTTTCACGCTCGCCGTATAGACGCCGATCATGCGGATCTCTTCTTCGAGTTCGACGTCGCGCCGGTCGATCTCGAAGCCCTGCTTGTTGAGCTCGACGGCGACCTGCTGCGAGGTTACGGTTCCGAAAATGCGATTCTCTTCGCCGGTCTTGGCGGCAATGACGACCTGCACGCCTTCCAGCTGCTCCTTGATCGCTTCCGCGTCCTCACGCACTTTGGCGTGTTTGCGCGCGCGCTGGCGTTGGATTTCTTTCTGATGACGGATCGCGCCGTCCGAAGCGACGCGGGCCAGGCGCTGCGGGATCAGGTAATTGCGTCCGTAACCGTCCTTTACGGTTACCACGCTGCCCTCTTCGCCGAGATTGTCGACGTCTTGGAGTAGTATCAGTTTCATCGTCGTACTGGTTGTGCGGATCGAGCCCGTTTCGGCCCGCCGTGCCGACTACCGGATGTTGTCGGACGCAAATGGAAGCAGCGCCATGTGGCGGGCCCGTTTCACGGCGCGCGTCAGCTGCCGCTGAAATTTTGCGGGGACGTTCGTTATGCGCCGTGGAAGAATCTTGCCCTGCTCGTTCAAATAGCTCTTCAGCAGCTCGACGTCCTTGTAGTCGACGTATTCGATCGAGTCCGTGTCGAAGCGATTTTCAGCCATGGTTCTCTACTCGGAAATGTGGAGTTAATCGTCGCGAATGAATGGAACGAGGCTAATCCTCGACTTCCTCCTCCTCTTCCTCTTCTTCCTCCTCTGCTTGTCGCGCCGTCTTCCTGCGTTCCTCTTCGACGCGTTCCTCCTCGAGGCGGCGCTTTCCCTCCTTTTTCGCCTCCTCCCAGGTACGGAGCATCTTCGCGTCCATCTTAAGGGTCAAATACCGAAGAATGTCGTCCTCCAGCGTCAAGGCGCGCTCGAGTCGAACGATCAGATCGCCCTCGGCCTCGAAATAGAGATTGACGTAATGGCCGTTACGCTTCTTGTTGATGGGAAATGCGAGGCGACGTGAACCCCATTCGTCCACCTCGAGAATGTCCCCGCCGTTCTCTTCGATGAACTTGTGAACGCGTTTGACGAGACCCTTGATCTGGTCGTCGCTTATGACGGCGTTGACGATGTACGTGAGCTCGTACGTGTGCTTTGTCATGCTCCCTGTGGGATAATCGTTTCCGGATTACGCCCTCCACTCACGGTGGAGAGCAGGGATCTGTATGTCTCGGCTTCGCCGCGGCGTACGTGAGACGACCGCCCTCGAGAAACCGGCCCTATCTACGTACCCTGTCGATCTACGTTCCGCGCTTACGGGTGTTTGTCGGGGCGCTCTTTCGTTTTCTTCTCCTCTTCTTCGGGGTCGTAGAGCATGCCCGTGCAGAGGCACATCTTTCGATGCGTTCGCGTGAGCACGTCGTAATTCGGACAGCTCCGGCATCCTTGCCAGAACACGTCGTCGGTCGTTAGCTCCGAGAACGTGACGGGCTTATAGCCCAGTTCTGAGTTGATCTTCATCACGGCCAGACTCGTCGTGATCCCGAAGATCTTGGCGTCGGGATACTGCTCACGCGAAAGCTCGAAGATGTGCCGTTTGATCCGTTTTGCCAGGCCCATCTTCCTGAAGTCGGGCGCCACGATCAGCCCTGAGTTCGCCACGTATCGTCCGTGATTCCACGTCTCGACGTAGCAGAATCCAGCGAGGCGATCGCCGACGAGCGCGATTACGGCTTTGCCTTCCTCCATCTTGGACCGGACGTATTCCGGGCGGCGTTTCGCGATGCCCGTTCCTCGCGCCTCGGCCGCCTCTTCGATCAGACGGCAGATCGAGTCCGCGTAACGATAGTGCTGCGGGCCGGCGACCTGGATGGTTACCTCTTCGATCACGTCGACGCTTTCGACGGGGATGACGTCCGGAGTATCGGTTCTGGGCATCACGTGGACAGGTTTCCGTAAAACATGAACGGGAAATACATCGCTGTTCCTGCAATGATCCAGCCCTATCGACGCCGGAATCGCTTCCAATCAGGTCGATTCCCCGAGTCCAGCTAGTTTTTCGGCGTTGTCGAACGCACGAAGCGCACCGATGATGTCATCGAGCTCCCCTTCCATCACCTTGTGAAGGGGATGATTCTTGTCGTCGCCCTCGAGTCGATGATCCGTCACGCGATCTTGCGGAAAGTTGTACGTACGGATCTTTGCGGAGCGATCCCCGCTACCGACCATCGAGCGACGCGCCTGGCTGCGCTCCGTGTTACGCCTTTCGAGTTCCTGTTCGTACAATCTCGAGCGCAGGACCCGCAGCGCCTTGTCCTTGTTCTTGTGCTGGCTTTTTTCGTCCTGGCAGGTCACGACCAGGCCCGTCGGCAAGTGGGTGATCCGCACGGCGGAGTCCGTCGTATTGACCGACTGCCCGCCGGGGCCGCTCGAACGAAAAACGTCGATCTTCAGCTCATTCGGATTGACGGCGACGTCGACTTCCTCCGCCTCCGGGAGGACCGCCACCGTAGCGGCGGAGGTATGGAGCCGGCCGCTTGATTCCGTGGCAGGGACGCGCTGAACGCGGTGCACGCCGCTCTCGTATTTCAGTTTGCCGAAGGCTTCGGGTCCCTGCACGCCGGCGATGATCTCCTTGAATCCCCCCTGCGTTCCGGGCGACGAATCCATCACGTCAACGGTCCAACCGTGGTGCTCGGCGTATTTTTGATAGAGCCGGAAGAGATCGCCTACGAACAGGGCGGCCTCGTCGCCACCCGTACCGGCGCGGATCTCGATGATCGCGTCCTTGGCGTCCTCCGGGGCCTTCGGGACGAGTTGCAGTCGGAGGTCGTCTTCGATTTCCGGCAGTCTTTCTTCCAGCTCCTCCAGCTCGAGACGGGCCATTTCCGCCAATTCCTCGTCGACCTCCTCCTTCACCATCTGGCGGAGTTGGTCGCGCTCGCGGAGCAGTCGTTCATATCGCTCGATCGTGGTAACGACCTCTTTGAGGGACGTATGCTCGCGTCCCAACTCCTTCATTTTGTGGGGATCGGTCGCGACTTCGGGCTGCGACATCAGGTCATTGATCTCCGCGTAGCGCTCCCGAATTTCGGCGAGTGTGTCGAGCTTTATCATCCGTAGGAAGGTCCCGAATTGTGCGCAAAATGAACGCACGACGAGAGGTGAGGGTTCGGAATCGTCATTCCACGGTCACCGACTTGGCGAGATTGCGCGGCTGATCGACGTGGCAACCCCGCATCACGGCGATGTGATACGAAAGCAGCTGAAGCGGTACGACCGTAACGAGCGGAGAGAGAAATTCTTCCGTCTCGGGAATCCGCAACACGTATTCGCAGAGGCCGTCGAGATCCCCGTTCCGGTCGTCGGTGACGGCGATGACGGAACCCTGTCGGGCGGCCACTTCCTCGATATTCGAGATGACCTTGTCGTACGTGCGGTCGCGCATGGCGATGAACACCACCGGCATGAAGCGATCGATCAGGGCGATCGGACCGTGTTTCATCTCCGCCGCGGGATAGCCCTCGGCGTGAATGTACGAGATCTCCTTCAGCTTTAGCGCGCCCTCCAGCGCAACCGGAAAGTTATACCCGCGTCCGAGATACAGGAAGTTCGAGGCATAACGATAGGAGCGTGCCATTTCATGGATCTGGTCGTTCAGCTGGAAGACCTGGCGAATCTTCTCAGGAACGTCGTTCAGCGCCTCGTAATGCTGTATCAGTTCCGCATCGGTGAGCGTCCGGCCTTCGGCGAGCTTGAGGGCGATCATGGCGAGCACCATGACCTGAGCCGTGAACGCCTTCGTCGACGCGACTCCGATTTCCGGGCCCGCGTGGAGGTACACGCCTGCATCCGTCTCGCGAGCGATCGTCGAGCCGACCACGTTGCAGACGCCGATGCAGAGGACCCCTCGTTCCTGCGCTTCGCGAACGGCGGCGAGCGTGTCGGCCGTTTCACCGCTCTGGGAAATCACGAGGACGACGTCACCCTCGCGTAAGATCGGATTCCGATACCGGAACTCGCTGGCGTACTCGACCTCAACCGGAATCCGGGCGAGCTCCTCAATGAGGTACTCGCCCACCAGCCCCGAATGCCACGAGGTACCGCAAGCCGCGATGATGATTCGATCCGCCGAACGCAGCCGGTCCAGCACGTCGTACAGGCCGCCCAGCTTGATCGTGTTCTCGTCGAGACGCACTCGCCCGCGAATGCAATTCTCGAGCGAGTCCGGCTGCTCCATGATTTCCTTCAACATGAAGTGCTCAAAGCCGCCTTTCTCGATCTGCTCGAGATCCCATTCGAGCTCGTGAACCTCTTTCTCCAACGGCGTGTTGTCGATCGTCTTCACCTCGTATCCCGAACGGCGAATGGACACCATCTCGCCGTCGTTCAGATAAACGACCTGCCGGGTATGCTCGACGAGCGGTGCCGCGTCGGAGGCAATGAAGTACTCGCCGTCCCCGACGCCGAGAATTAGCGGGCTGCCCTTTCGTGCCGCGATGAGCAGATCCGAATCGCCGGCTGAGACGATCGCGATTCCGTAGGTGCCGACGACCTGCGTAAGCGCTTGTCGAACCGCTTCCTCAAGCGGTAGGCCCGTCGTTCGTTGCACGTCGGCGATGAGTTCGACCAGCACCTCCGTGTCGGTCTGACTCTGAAAGGTTATGCCCTTCTTCTTGAGCTGCTCTCGAATCGCGCCATAGTTTTCTATGATACCGTTATGGACGAGGGCGAAGGCCTCGTGATCGTCGGTATGCGGATGTGCGTTCTCGTCGCTCGGGACGCCGTGCGTCGCCCACCGCGTGTGCCCGATGCCGACCGTGCCGTCGACGGGGCGGGAGTCCAGGGCCGAAACGAGCTCACTGACCTTGCCTTTCTGTTTGCGCACGACGAGTCCGTCGTCATTCAAAACGGCTATGCCTGCCGAGTCGTACCCCCGATATTCCAGACGCTGAAGCCCCGTCACGAGGATCGAAGGTGCCTGCCTGCCTCCGATGTAGCCGACGATTCCACACATAGAAATCTCGTTTGATTCACGTTCCGATCGGTCGCCTGGCGCGCCACACGGACCGGCGCTTAGAAGCCCGCGAACGACGGACTCTTTCGATTTTATCCGTACCGATTCTACAGTACTCGCGAAATCGTGGAAGGGCTCGCCCCCCTCGGACGTCACCCCGGAAAATTACAAATTAAGAACGAGCGCGAGGGGCCCGGTAGGAAGAAACGCTGGTTCAGGCGGAGACGTGTGCCTGCCGCACGTGACGTCCCAGAGCCTCCGCAATAATGCGGATTTGCTTCATCAGGTCCACGAACTGATCGAAATATAGCGACTGCGGGCCGTCGCTCTTGGCGGAGGGCGGATCGGGATGGGTTTCGACCATAATGCCGTCAGCTCCGGCGGCGACGGCCGCTCGGGCCATCGGGATCACCTTACCCCGAATTCCCGTGCCGTGGCTCGGATCGACGATGATCGGCAGGTGGCTGATCTTTTTGATGACCGGCACGGCCGACAGGTCGAGCGTGTTGCGCGTGTAGGTCTCGAACGTGCGGATGCCGCGCTCGCAGAGCATCACATTGGAATTTCCGGTCGAGAGAACGTACTCGGCGCTCATGAGCCACTCGTCGATGGTCGCCGACGGGCCGCGCTTGAGGAAGACGGGCTTCTCGGATCGTCCGATCTCTTTGAGGAGGGTGAAATTTTGCATGCTCCGAGCGCCGATCTGAAAGACGTCGGTGAACTGATCGATCAGGTCGATCTGCCCTACGTCCATTACTTCGGTGATCATTTGCAGGCCGTGCCGGTCGGCGGCGTCTCTCATGATCCGGAGACCCTCCTCACCCAGACCCTGAAAGGAATACGGCGAGGTTCGAGGCTTGAAGGCACCGCCCCTGAGAAACGTGGCACCGTTCTCCGACACGTGGGCGGCAATTTTCTCCATCTGATCCTCGTCCTCCACCGAGCAAGGCCCGGCCATCACGACGATCTCGTCGCCGCCGACCTGCACCCCGTTTACGTCGAGGATCGTGTTCTCCTTCTTCCAGGAGCGACTGGCGAATTTGTACGGATCGGTTACGCGGAAGACGTCGGCTACGCCGTCGAGCACCTTGATGTGGCGTGTATCGAATTCAGGCTTGACGCCGAT
>CAZMXY010000142.1:0-10288 GCA_964570345.1 uncultured Rhodothermales bacterium
GAGGTCGGCGCGAAGTCGTTCTGGATGCAGCTCCGCGTCGTATCGGTGGAAGCCGCCGAGATCGCATCCGATGCCGGCCTCGAGGTCGTCATGGATCGATGCGTCAAAATGGAGCATGGCCGCTACGACGGAAGCATGCACTGGGTCGGAATGAACACGGGGATCATCACGTCGAAGCGCGGGCGGCGCTGGTTCTAGTCCGCGACCTGGTAGGAGGCGACCAACCCGTACGTACCGAATCGCAAGCAGAACGGCCTCGATTCGCCGGACACGAGCCCTACGTTTCCCAGTCGAGAACTTCGTGTAACCGTCGGGCAGGCAGCACCTCGAGACCGCCCGGGCTCCAGGATTTGCCGCTGCCGGCAGGAATGACGGCACGCTTGAAGCCGAGTTTCTCCGCTTCGTTCAAGCGCGGCTCGAGCATGGCGACCGACCGCAGCTCCCCGCCGAGTCCGACCTCGCCGACGAAGATCGTCGATCGATCGATCTCACGGTCTCGAAACGACGACGCCACGGCGACGACCACGCCCAGATCCACCGCCGGCTCATCGAGCCGAACGCCGCCGGCCGCGTTGACGAAGACGTCGTGCGTGGAGAGCCGCAGTCCTTCGCGCTTTTCGAGCACCGCCAGAAGCATCTGCAGACGCCTGCCATCGTAGCCGGTCGCCGTCCGCTGCGGCGTACCGTAGGACGTCGGGGTGACGAGCGCCTGGATCTCGACGAGTATTGGCCGCGTCCCCTCCATCGCGCAAATGACCGTCGATCCGCTGACGTCGTAATTCCGTTCGGAGAGGAAGATCTCGCTAGGATTTTTCACCTCAGCCAACCCATCCTCCCCAATCTCGAAGACGCCGATCTCGTTCGTCGCACCGAATCGGTTTTTTACGCTGCGGAGAATACGGTAGGCATGATGCCGGTCACCTTCGAAGTGAAGCACCGTATCTACCATGTGTTCGAGAACGCGGGGGCCGGCGATCGATCCCTGTTTCGTCACGTGACCTACGAGAAACGTGGAGACGTTCGTCTCCTTCGTCACCTGCATCAGCGCCGCGGCACTCTCTCTGACCTGACTCACCGAGCCGGGCGCGCTCTCAACGTCGGGGCGAAAGACGGTCTGGATCGAGTCCACGACCATCAGGTCCGGCGCGACCTCCCGTGCGGCCGCGGCAATGGCTTCGACGTTCGTCTCCGAGAGCAGGAAAAAGTTTTCCGTATCGACGCCGAGGCGAGCCGCTCGCAATTTGACCTGGCGAACGGATTCTTCACCCGTCACGTAGAGGACTCTCCGATCGGGAACGTACTTTCCCAATTCGGTCATCAGCGTGCTCTTCCCTATCCCTGGATCGCCGGCGATCAGGATCAGGGAGCCGTGCATGATCCCCCCACCCAGGACGCGATCGAGCTCGCCGACGCCCGTCCGTATCCTCGTCTCCGCTCCCAGCGTGACGTTCGGCAGCGGCAGAGGCCGATTTCGTACGTGCCCGTTCGAGCCCGGCGATGGGATTCGGGCTCTCACCGTAGAAGACACGAGTTCCTCCACCAGCGTATTCCAGGTCTCGCAGTCGGGACACTGGCCCATCCATCGATGCGCCGCATAGCCGCAATCCTGACAGACGAAACGAGTTTTGGTTTTCGACATGTGTAGTTTCAAGCACCTGCGTCGTGGCGGCCGGCAATCGACCATTGATGACGAAGCGCCGAGCGGTGCCCGGGACGACGTCGGCGGCGGCACGAATAGACTTCATTTGCGGCACAAATAAACGAATACCTATATGACACCACTGCGTCACCTCATATAACCTCGTTGGAACTAAAATGTCGGATCACACATAACCGCAGTCACCGCGTCGGACCTTCCTCTCGATCTGAACCGGCGGCGTTTCGAATCCTAAGCCGGCTCCATTCGTACCGGGCATGCGTAATTTGATGAGATTGATTCTTGGCCGCTTCCCCTAGCATGGCTCCATCGTCGAGCTGGCTGGCAAAGCCGTTCAGCATTCTAGGTACGTACGTCTTGCTGCTGGTAAACGCCTTCGTCTCGCTCGACGATTTTCGAACGTACCGGAAGAATACGCTGGATCAGATGATGCGCATCGGCATCGAATCGCTGCCGATCGTTACGCTGGCGGCTGCGTTTTCCGGAGCGGTGACGACCGTTCAGGCGTCCTATCAACTCGTCTCACCGTTCATACCGGCATCGGTCATCGGTGCGATCGTCGCGCCGTCGATGATACTCGAGCTCGGAGCCGTCGTCACGGGGTTCATACTGGCCGGACGGGTCGGGGCGCGCATCGCCGCTGAGCTGGGGACCATGCGCGTCACGGAGCAAATTGATGCACTGGAGGCGATGGGATTAAATTCCGTAAGCTATCTGATCGCTCCGCGTGTCATCGCCGGCGTCCTCATGTTTCCCGTCCTTTACATCGCGGCCTGTTTCGTCGGGATATCCGGCGGCCTCGTGGTGGCCAACCTGGGCAACTACCTGACCACCGCCGAATTCGTGCAAGGCGCTCGTGATTTCTTCCGTCCGTTCGACGCGGTCTTCGGCCTCATCAAATCTCTCGCCTTCGGATTCATCATCACGTCCATTTCGTGCTACAAGGGATACTACACGTCCGGTGGAGCGGAGGGCGTGGGGAAAAGTACGACGCAGGCTGCCGTAGCCAGCTGCGTGTTCATCCTCATAGCCGATCTCGTCCTGGCCGTTCTGCTTCTATAAGGCATGATTCAGATCAAGAACATCTCTAAGCATTTCGACGACGTCCTGGTGCTCGACGACGTGTCTCTGGACGTTCACGAAGGCGAGACGCTCGCGATCATCGGCCGCTCCGGATCGGGAAAGAGCGTCCTGATGAAGCACATCATCGGACTTCTGAGGCCGGAGCACGGCGCCGTGATCGTCGATGAGATCGACGTCAACGACGTATCGTATCGCGAGCTGAGGCAAGTTCGCCGGAAATTCGGCGTGTTGTTTCAGGGTGGGGCTCTCTTCGATTCCATGACGGCGTTTGAGAACGTGGCTTTCCCCCTCCGCACGTTCACGGGCGAATCGGAGAAAGCCATCCGCGACCAGGTTCGAGCGTGCCTGGACATGGTTAACCTCAGCGACATCGGAGACAAAACGCCGGCCGAGTTATCCGGCGGGATGCAAAAACGCGTGGCCCTCGCGCGTGCGATCGCGCTTCAGCCGAAATACATTATTTACGACGAGCCGACGAGCGGCCTCGACCCGGAGACGTCGAATCGGATCGACGAGCTCATCAACACGCTGACCGAACATCTCAGCGTCACGAGCATCGTCATCACGCACGACATGCATTCGGTTCTTTCGATCGCCAACCGGGTGGCTTTCATTCACGGCGGGAAAATTCATTGGTCGGGTACCATTGAAGACCTCCATGAGAGTGACGACGACGTCTTGCTCGAATTCGTCCGGGCAAACGAATACAAGATCGGCAACCGCGTCGCCGCGCCGGAAGATTCTCAGGTTCCGGCGCCGCATGAGATCTCAACCGATTGATACGCCCGTGTCCTTCCAGAACGAGCCGATAACCCCGTGAACTACTCCAAGGAATTCATCGTCGGTGTTTCGATTGTGGTTGCAGCCGTTATCTTCGTACTGGGCGTCCGGTACTTCGAAGATCTTCCCCTATTTCGCGGCACGTATGTTCTGAATACGGCCTTTGAAAATGCGAACGGCTTGACGAAGGGGAGCTCCGTTCGCGTAAACGGCGTGCGCGTCGGAGCGGTGGACGACGTAGAGCTGGAAGCCCGAGCCAATCGCGTGCGAGTCAGATTTCACGTCGACCGTGCCGTGGCCGTCCCGGAAGGATCGGAGGCCACCCTGGGGGGCATCGCGGCTCTGGCAAGCATCCATCTGAACGTACACCTTGGCCCGCCCGCGAACGAACGCATCGCCGAGGGGGGATTCATTCCGGGCCGGTCGGGCGGCGGCCTTCTCGAGATGGTGACCGACCGAGGCCCGCAGCTCGCCGAGCAGGTCGACCAGGTGTTGGTAAGCGCGAACAAGACGTTCGAAGAGGCGGAGGAATTGCTCGGAAGCGCCGATGGCGAAGTGCAGCAAACTCTAACGTCGTTCAGGCGTGCTGCCGTTGCGCTCGAAAGCACGCTACGGGCCGAGCAGGAGTCCTTGCACCAAACACTGGTGAACCTCGAGTCCTTCTCACGGAACGTGTCCACGTTCACCGGCGAGAGCACCGACACGCTGGCCGTCGCCGTGGAGGGTCTCAGCCGCTCGATGCGCCAATTGGAAATCTCGCTGCAGCGGCTCGAGGCCACGACGCAAACCCTCGACGAAATCTTGACCAAGCTCAATGCCGGTGGCGGTACGATGGCTCGGCTCATTAACGACCCGTCGGTCTATGCCCAGCTCGATTCGACGCTCGCCACGATGAATCGGATCTTGACCGAATTCGAAACCGACCCGAAGAAGTATCTCCGGCATCTCAGTCTAGTCGACATTTTCTAGCGCGCGTCGGGCGGATCGCCCCACGGTGAGCACGTGGACGCGCAACTGTCATTCCGGTATGCCGAACTACGACGACGCCCTGGATCTTTTTCACCGGTGGACGGAATCCGAGAGTCTCCGCAGGCATGCGTACGCCGTGGAAGCTGCGATGGAGCGCTATGCCGAAGAGTTCAACGAGGACGTGATGCTTTGGCGCATGACCGGTTTGCTCCACGACATGGATTATGAGAAGCATCCTACGGAGCAAGAGCATCCGTTCGTGGGAGTCAAGGTCCTGCGGGAGGAAGGCTATCCGGATGAGCTGGTTCAGGCCGTTCTCGGTCACGCGACCTATTCCGGGACGCCCCGGGAGTCGCTCCTCGCAAAGGCGCTCTTCGCCGTTGACGAGCTTTCGGGCTTTATTACAGCCGTCGCCTACGTGCGTCCGACGGGGCTCGAAGGCATGAAGGTCAAATCCGTCAAGAAAAAACTGAAAGACAAGGCCTTCGCCGCTGCCGTCTCGCGCGAAGACATACGCCGGGGTGCAGACGAGCTCGGCGTCGATCTCGAGCGTCACATAGAAACCGTCATCGAGGGCATGCAGGCACGCGCAGAGCGGCTCGGATTGAGCGCCGGCGACTAAGCTACGCAGTACACCATTCACGGATACGCTCTTCAAGTGCCGCTACATCACGAAGAAAGCCTGGCGAACGGCGAGGGGATGCCCGAGGATGCGTCGAAGCCGACGACCCATGGCACGACGCTCGACGAGGCGCGTGCGCTTACGCGGAGCCGAGCCCGCGACCTCCGTTCCCTCCTCGCCCGTTACGTCCGCCTGCATCTTCCCGATCTACGCGACGCGAAGGAGCCGACCCCTGAACCCCCCCGAGCCGTCGGCGCTCATGCGCGGCTTCTACCCTATCTGCAGCTCATACCGTGGCTCCTCGCCGCTCTCTTCGCCTTCAGTTTCGTATGGGATTTCCCCGGCGTCTCGCTGCACGTGTTCGGGCTCGTGCTCGAGGTCGAAGGCCTGCTGCGCATCCTATCCGTCAGCGGCCTGATCGGCTTCCTGACGAACTGGCTCGCCATCACGATGCTCTTCAATCCGAGGGAGCGCCGACCGATTTTCGGCCAGGGGCTGATTCCGGCCCAACGCGAGCGCGTGATCTTCCGACTCGCGAAAGCCGTCTCCGAGGAGCTCATCAACGAGAAGATCATCAAGGAGAAGATCGAACAGAGCGGCATCATCCCGAAATATCGAGACGTAACGCTCGCCGTCACGCGCGGCGTCGTCGAAGACCCGGACTTCCGTCGTGAGCTCAAGGCACTGACGGCCGACTACCTTCAGACCGTCCTGCTGTCGGAAGAGGTACGGGGCAAAATCGCGCAGTTCCTCGGCGAAAAGCTTGAACGCTTCGCCGGAAAGGGCTTCGCCGGGTTCGCTCTCCGGGCGTACCGGTTCTTGAACGAGGAAGATTTCCAACGGCGGGTGGAGGCGGCCGTCCTGGAGATCCCCGCCAATCTCGACACGGCCCTCGACGAGCTGGATGCCGTCCTGGACCGCGTGCCCGAGAAGATCGAGGCGCGCTCCGAAGAGATCGAGCGCTGGGTGACGCGCATCGTGCTGGGTTTCGTCGAGAACCTCGACGTGTACGACATCATCGTGGGCAACATCGAGCGCTACGACGAGCGCAAGCTCGAAACGCTCATCAAGAACACGTCGAACGAGCAGCTCAATTACATCAAATACCTGGGGGGCGTGCTCGGCTGCATCGGCGGATTCGTGATCTGGCGCCCGTTTATCTCGCTCGTTCTGTTCGCGGCGATCGGCGCGGCGCTCTACGCGATCGATGAGGCGTTATACCGACGCAGCCAAACCTGATCGACCGCTTCCGACGGCCCGTACGGCGCCGGCTACCGTTGGTGGGCTAGACACCGAGCGCCACCGGCTTGACGGCGCGCACCTTTTTCTTCGCCGCCAGCGAGGGAATGGCAATGCGAATTTCAGGCTCTTCCTCCTTGAAATTCAGCAGGACGTCGAGCACGCCGCTGCGAGTGTCCTCCTCCATCAGCCGCGCCCGCAGCGTGCCGGCATCGCGAAATCCCTTGAAGTAGCCGCCGTACATTCGGCGCATCTCCAGGACGCCTTTGCGTTCACCCAGCCACTCGCATTTGAGCGTGAGATGTTCCGCCACTACCGAGAGTCGCTCCTCCCATGACGGTGGATCCGGGATTTCGCCGGTCTCCAGGTAGGCCCTCGCGTCTCGGAATATCCAGGGGTTGCCGATGGCGCCGCGACCGATCATCACGGCGTCGACACCGGTGGCGTCGAACATCTCCTTGATCCTCTCGGGATCGGTCGCATCCCCGTTTCCGATGAGCGGCACGTCGCGTACGCCTTTCTCCTTGATACGCCGCAGCCACTCCCAGCGCGCTTCCCCCTTGTACATCTGTGATCGCGTCCGAGCGTGAACGGCGAGCGCCTGGACGCCGGCGTCTTCGAGCATGCGCGCCACGTCGAGAATCTTAATCGAGTGATCATTCCATCCCAGGCGCGTCTTGACCGTTACCGGACGAGTGGTCCCTTCGAGGACGGCCTCCGTAATCCTCAGCATTTTAGGAAGGTTTCGCAATATTCCGGCGCCTCCGTCCTTGCAAACGACCTTTTTGACCGGACATCCGAAGTTGAGGTCGATGAGATCCGGATTGGCACGATCGACGATGGGGACCGAACGGCGAACCTGCTCGACGTCGCCCCCGAAAATCTGAATTCCGACCGGCCGCTCCTCTTCGTAGATGTCGAGTTTCTGATGGGAATCGTCCGCGTCGTAGAGAAGCCCGCCCGTCGAGATGAATTCCGTATACAGCATGTCCGCCCCGAACCGCTTGCACAAGATGCGAAACGGCGGATCGCTTACGTCCTCCATCGGGGCGAGGAAAAGCGGACGGTTGCCAAATGTGAGGGGACCGATGTTCACGTGTCGGCTGGTAAGTTGAACGGCGGACGCAGCCCGTTAAGGGTCGCGCTCGAACGGACGAGCAAAATCGCCGGAATCCATTGCAGATCGGAGCGCCGTTCGAACGGCATCCTCCCCGTGGGCGCGTTCGCTGGAACCGGCCTCGGTACGGGCTGTTCCGCGCGGCGGCGCTCCGGGTACCGCGAAATCGCGAGCAACCATTCTGCAACGTAACCTCCTTCCGAGGGCATCGTAATGCGAATTTCAAGGCCTATTCGTATATATCGCCCGACCGTATGTATCGCCCGACCCGGACGGAAACGCTACGCCGGCGGGCGGCCAATACCCGTCCTGCACTACTTAAACCGTTCAATCGTCGCAAGACGCAGCCAGTACATGGACAAGACGCTACGCACCCTCGCCTCCATCTCCGTCATCCTCCTCGGCACCCTCGTTCTGGCCGGCTGCGGCCCGAACCTCGTCGATCGAATCGGAAATTTCTGGACGTTGAGCTGCTGCGGCGCAATCATCGTCATTCTTGACGTGATCGCACTCGTGGAGCTCGCCGGTAGCGCGAAATCCACGGGAAACAAGGTACTCTGGGCGCTGCTCATCATCTTCTTCCCTGTTCTCGGCTGCATTCTCTACTACTTTTTCGGCCGGTCGTGACCGCGCCGGCAACTTTGGCCGCCGACCCGCCATTTAACGAGCGCCGTCAGCGTCGACCCGAACAGCCGAATCCACCATGCACCGCCCGACGTTCCCTGCGGAACGCCCTGTAGCCGTTCTTCTCTGTGCGATTCTCGTCGTCTCTCTTATCGGTCACGGATGCGGCAGTACGACCCGGAACACCGATGTCGACCCACGCGATTATCGAGCGACCGTCATCCTGCTATCCCTCGACGGCGTTCGGTGGGACTACCTCGACAAGTACGACGCACCCAATCTCGAGACGCTTGCAGCCGAAGGCGTGGAGGCTGAACGATTGACGCCCGTTTTTCCGACGAAAACGTTTCCGAATCACTATTCCGTCGTGACCGGACTGTACGCCGAGAATCATGGCATCATCTCGAACACCATCTTCGACCCGAACCTCGACGGGTTATTTAGTCTGTCGAACCGAGACGCGATCGTCGACGCGAGATGGTGGGAAGGCGAGCCGCTCTGGGTGACGGCCGAGAAGCAGGGGCAAACGTCCGCCACGTACTTCTGGCCGGGCTCCGAAGCGGCCATTCAGAACGTGCGTCCTACGTACTGGCGCGAATACGACGGGCGGATACCGGGGGAGGAACGCGTCGATCAGGTATTGGCGTGGCTCGATCTGCCGGTGAGCGAGCGCCCGACGTTCATCACACTCTACTTCAGCGAAACGGACGGGGCCGGGCACCGGCACGGCCCGGATTCACCCGAAGTGGGCGAGGCGATGTACGCGGTGGATGCCTACGTCGGCCGGCTGGTTGACGGCCTTCGCGCGCGCGGCATCTTTGACGACGTAAACCTCATCGTCACCTCCGATCACGGGATGACGACCACCTCGGAAGACCGTGTGATCATCATCGACGATTTCTTCGATCCTGACGCCGCTCACGTCGTCGATTACAGTCCCGTGCTGATGATGTATCCGCCCGCCGGCACGGATCAGGACTCGCTCGTCCGCGCCCTCGACCGGCACCCGCGTGTCGCGGCCTATGCGAAAGACGACGTCCCCGCCCGCTATCACATTGCCGGTCATCGCCGGACGCCTCCCATTCTTGCAATCGCCGACGACGGCTGGGAGTTCTCGACTCGCGAGCGGTACGACGAAAATCCCACGCGGTACAACGGCGGCATGCATGGATACGACAATCAGCTTGAGTCGATGGGCGGACTATTCATTGCACGGGGACCGGCTTTCCGACGCGGCGCGAAGAGGGGTCCTTTCATGAACGTCCATATTTATGAAATGGTGTGTGCCATTCTCGGCCTTGAACCGGCGCCGAACGACGGGAGCCTGGATGCCGTCGCCGACGTCTTGACGCCTGAGATCGCCGCCTCTCGGCCGTAACTACCGTACGTCTCCCCCTCTCTCACTCGACTCGCCTTCCCGTTCAATCCGTTTGAATTCACCTCATGCCGACGTTCGAAGCGCTACTTCTCGACATGGACGGCGTCGTCATCGACTCGGAACCGCTTCACGAAGAGGCGCAGCGCATCATCTTTCGCGAATTCAAGTTCGACGTACCCGAATCGGTCTTCCCCTCGTTCAAAGGGATGAGGGAAACCGAGGTTTTTGAACGGATCGTCAGCGATCATGCGAACGGTCGGGGCGACGTCGACGGACTGGTCGCGGCAAAGGAACGCGCGTATCGCGAATTGCTGACGGATCTAACGCTGGTTCCAGGATCGCTGACTTTTATCCGGAACGCCTGCCAAACGTATCGACTTGCCCTTACGACCTCGTCGGTTCGGTTGGACCAGGAGATCGTCTTTAAGAAGTTCGAACTAGCGCGATACTTCGAGGTGATCGTGACGGCGGAGGACGTAGATGAGCCGAAACCGCATCCGCAACCCTACCTCAGGACCGCTGAGAGGTTGAGCCTCGACCCTTCGTCCTGTCTCGTCGTAGAGGATTCCATCAACGGCGTACGCTCGGCCGTTGATGCCGGCTGTACCGTGGCAGGCCTGACCACGTCGTTTGGAGCCGACGAGCTCATACGCGCAGGAGCGGATTTCACGATAGACGGATTTGACGAGTTGGCACTTCGTCTCGACGTTAGCATGGCTCACGTCGATGAGTGAGCGGCGCTTCGACGTCA
The DNA here is from genome assembly GCA_964570345.1 of uncultured Rhodothermales bacterium. Lineage (GTDB taxonomy): Bacteria > Bacteroidota > Rhodothermia > Rhodothermales > VXPQ01 > CAZMXY01. The sequence continues at coordinate 10,221 of CAZMXY010000142.1, forward strand.
ACCAACCCTTCTCAGCGCATCGAATATCGACCCGGGGAGGCCGGCGGAGCGGCTACGGGTAGGCCGGC
>CAZMXY010000143.1:0-1464 GCA_964570345.1 uncultured Rhodothermales bacterium
GGACGCCCTCCGTCAGTCCACGGCCTTGTTGCGCAGGTAGAAGTGCTCGTTGCCGACGGACCATGGCTTGCCGACGAGATCAACGTCTCCGTCACCGTCCACGTCGCCCGCCTCCACTTCATGAATCGGCATGCTGGCGATGACATGTTCCGTCCACCTGTTCGATGCAGGATTCTCGCCGGGACCGGCGGTGTTCTCCCAGACGTAGCTCCTGTGCCGTCCTGCGGCGCTGAGTGGACCGCCGCCCGCGAACACGTCGTAATCGCCGTCCATATCAAAGTCGGCCACCGCCAGTGAGTGGAAATCCTGAAACTCTCCCTTTTCCTTGATCATGTGGCGGCGCCAGTTTCCGCTTCCGTCGTTCTCGAACCACGCCACGCGCCCGTCCGGATTATCGGCTTCCGACTGAACGAAGTCGAGATCTCCGTCACCGTCCATGTCGACGACCCACGTGCGAACGGCCAGACCGTACTGGTGAACCTCGCCGAAATCGACGTTCATGTGCTGCGTCCACTCGAGACCCTCGCCGTCTACGTTTTCGTACCACGCTTGGCCCGTCACGACGTCGTTGTCTCCATCCCCGTCGAGGTCGCCGACCGCCCGCGGAGAAATCCCGCCGTGAACTTCGTGCGAGGACGCAGAGGCAACGAGATGGGACGTCCACGGTTGTTTTGGATCGGCTGGGATCTCGTACCAGAAGAGGCCCGCCTCGTCCCAGTTTGCAACGGCGTCCATCCTGCCGTCGCCGTTTACGTCCGCAAACTCCGTGTCATGCGAGTAGATGGTGCCGACGTCGTACTCGAGAAATTTCTCAGAACGGGGCTTTCCCGTGTTGAGAAGCAGCGTACTTCCGGACAGGACGTCGATCCACCCATCTCCGTTGACGTCGTAAGCGGCAGCCCCGACGTCGGTGTTGCCCTTTCCGACCGGATGGCGGATCCACCGATCGGGGCCTTCATACTCCCACCACCAGACGTCTCCGCCGGTTCGATCTGCCTGGCCGGCGATCCAGTCGAGATCACCGTCATTGTCCACGTCGACCAGTGCGGTCTGCCCTAACTGGCTCCCGACGTTGTCGATTCGGTGGTACTCGAATTCCGGAAACGTGTGCGTGTCGCTCCGGCCACGGATGAGGACGCTGCTTCCGACAAACGACAGGCAGCCGAGTCCACAAACGAGTATTACGACAGTGAAGACTTTCATCGCGTATGAGGGCGAGTCCCTTTCCGGAGTCCGGCGAGCGCGTCTATCGGCTCACGGCCGGCGTATCCTCAGTCCTTCGCTCCGCCATTGTGCCGGTCGATTTCGAAACGTCGGGACTGGTCGTATCACAGCCGGCTATTCGATCCTTTGCGTTATCCCATGCTGTCGTTGGATCTCCGCCATGTCCTCGGCGGGGATCGGTACACACTCCTCGCCCGGGGGCTTCCCTATGGAGCGGAAGAAGTTCTCGAGCCCCGGCGG
>CAZMXY010000143.1:1564-10189 GCA_964570345.1 uncultured Rhodothermales bacterium
CGCGTGGACCCTGTGTTCGACGGGTCCGCCTTGATGACCCATCGTCCTTCCGAAGAAGAGCCCGGCCGGCACGGCACCAGTACTTCCCCGTCGTCAGGATCGAGCACGTAGCCCGAAGTTTCGGCCGCCGGTCCCGCAATCGGTGGTGACGGTGCCTCGATTTCCTCCCGTTCTACACAGCCGGCGGTAGAGAGAAGCAGAATTAGAAACGCCCACGCCGCTAACTTTTTCATCCGTCCGTTTTCGTCCAAAGTAAGCGCAGCACGCGCATCAATTGCCAGTGCGTTCGACGAGCCACGCCTCTACACAGGCGTCCCGGAGGTGTCATGTGGCCGAATCTATCTCCCATAGCCCGGGATAGCTCGCGACGAGCCCTGCCGCATTCACCTCGAGCGTCCGCACGAAGCGTCCACCCCCTGACTCGTACCGATACGTCCCCTCTCCCTCTCGCCGGTATACCTGTAAAAGGGGTTCCAACGCCATCGCTGGAAATGGGAGCCACGCAGCACGCACTTCGGCCTCTTCACCTATCGCCAGTGAAAGACGGCGGACCGGAAGCAGGTTCGTCGATGGACTGAATCCCAGGTCGACGTCGATGCAGCCCGCCACCGCTTCGCATTCCTTACCGTTCAATTTCCAGCGCTGCTCCGCATCGACTGAGACGGTGGCGTCCACCCCGCGTTTGCCGACGTATCCGCTCACCCGCGCTGACGACGTACGCCAATCGGAATCGCATACGACGAGGTAGTCCAGCTTGCATGGCCGGCGATCATGCGCGAACACAGCGGTCCCGGAGAGTTCCCAGCCCCCCGTACGACGCTCGAGTCTCCCGATCTCGTGCCCGGGCAGGTCCAGCCTGCGCCAGAGAATCACGTCGATCGTTCTTTCATCGCCCATGCCGTGGGGTTACACCTGGTGGGTCCGTGCGGCTTCCGGGCAGACGATCGCTTCCCGTTCATGGACCTCGTCCGTCAATCTGTCCGCCCGATAAGATAACTGGATTTGACTATCGGCGCGCTATCTCTCGGCCTATGGGAGTATCCGAGGCCTACCGGCACTCTACATTCCCTTTTGCAACGTTAGCATGCCGGACCATTGGTGGTCGGTACGACCTGCCTCAAAGTCGACGAAGCTGTTCGTGACGCCCATGCCGGTGGCGCCTTGAAACCGCCCGGTGCCTCCCGTGAATTCGAAGGGGTCGGCGAACTCAAAATCATAGTCCGGATGATCACTGGGCAATACCGCTCCGGCAATCGTGAACCTGAGCAGGTCCCCATTGGCCGCCGTGAAGGTTCCGATGCCGTCGAAATACGGTACCGATTCTCCTTCGGTCAACGGTTCCCCGTCGTCACCTGGATCGTTTAGCAAGTCGGTGACGTCGACGCAGAAGGTGATGTGGATGGAAAAGTTTCCCAGGTGCGTGGCCTGGCCGTCGCCGTCCTGGGTGTTGAGAAGAAACGGCGGTGCTGCGCCGCACCTTTCTTCGTCGGGCATCAGTACGCCCGTCGTAAAAAAGGTGGCTTTAAACGGAACCGTCACCGCCCCGTCGGCGCGTCCGAACTTCAAGGGATCGTCCGTGTATGCGCCGGCCGCGACGGCGTGTTCGCCGGCGCCGGCATCCGTCGATACGATGCTCTCGCCCCTACAGCCTAAGCATACGATTGCCGTCACGGTAAGAAGCAGGATCGCTCGGTGTTGCGAGTACTGGATCATGATAGACCTCCGTCATTGAGTTTCAGGGCAGATTTCTCTGCTTCGCTTCAAGTGGCGGCCGCAGACGTGGCGCGGCCTGTCACCCGATAAGGCGTAAAGCCGACCCTCTTTTTTTCATCGCGTCCCGAAAAATCCGGCCGACCGTCTCAGCCGTTTGAGTTTGTAGCGGCCATCAAGTATCGTTCAGGTGACTTTCCGTCCTCGTTCGTTCTCAACGGACTACGTCACGGCCATCCCAACGGAGGTTTGGCGCACATGCAGGCCGACGTCACGCAGCTGCTCCAGCGGTGGAGTGAGGGCGATCACGAAGCCCTCAGCCGTCTCCTCCCCGTTCTTTACGACCAGCTTAAGCGCCTGGCGCACGATCGTCTGCGCGCCGAGCGGGCGGGGCATACCCTCAGTACGACGGGCCTCGTCCACGAAGCGTATCTGAGACTCGTCGACGTCAATCAGGTCAAGTGGAAAGACCGGGCACACTTCCTTGCGATGGCCTCGCGCGTCATGCGCCGCGTGCTCATCGACCACGCCCGCGATCGCCGGGCCCTGAAGCGCGGTGGAGGCGCCTCGCATAAACAATTGCGTGAGGAATGGCTGATGCATGAGGCGGACGCCGAGCAATTGTTGGATCTGGACGATGCCCTCCAGCAGCTTGAAGCGGATCATCCCCGGAAGGGGAAGGCCGTGGAGCTGCGTTTTTTCGGAGGCCTGACGCTGGAGGAGGCGGCCCGGGTGCTCGACGTCTCGCCGCCGACGGTCATGCGCGACGTGCGCTTCGCGGAGGCCTGGCTGGCGCGCGCATGGGGCCGGCAGCCGCACGAGGGATCCCGAGCAGGTCCAGGGAACCCGGATCCAGATCTCTCGCGCTCAAGTTCCGACGTCTCCGCCGGTGCGTCGAAGACCACGGCAAACGGTTAACTCCATACACCCATCCAAGTCAGGAAAAGCGTTTCCGGATAGACGATGCATCCGCCCCATTCATCCGAGCGAGCCAAGAGGCTCGAAGGGCTCTTCGACGAGGCCGTCGCCCTGGACGTTGCGGCCCGGCGGGATTTTCTCGACCGGGCCTGCGCGGAAGACGACCAACTGCGCCGAGAGGTCGAGTCATTGCTGGCCGCGTTCGACACCCACGCCGCCGACGTGCGTCGTTTCTTCAAAGCCATTCCAGTGACGGAGCCGTCGTCACCGGGTAGCGGAATCGAGAGCGGTGCGGGCGACCTCGGCCGGATGGCGGGACGCCGCATCGATCAATATGAAATCCTCAAGAAGCTCGGTGGGGGCGGCATGGGCGTCGTCTATCACGCGCACGACGCACGGCTCGACCGCACCGTGGCGCTCAAATTTCTGCCGCCGCACCTGGACGGCGACGACGCGGCCCAGGCGCGCTTCATCCGTGAGGCGAAGGCGGCCTCGGCGCTCGACCACACCAACATCTGTACGATACACGACGTCGCCGAGACGGAGGAGGGGCAGATCTTCATCGTAATGGCCTACTACGAAGGAGAAACCCTCAAAAAGAAGATCGCCGGCGGCCCGCTGCCGGTACGCGACGCGTTGGATTACGTGCGCCAGATAGGCCGAGGCTTGGAAAAAGCGCACGCTGCAGGCATCGTCCACCGAGACATAAAACCTGCCAACTTGCTCGTGACTGCAGACGGTGTGGTCAAGATCCTCGACTTCGGCATTGCGAAGGTCGCGGGGGTGGACCTGACGAGGACGGGGATACCGCTCGGAACGGTGACCCATATGAGTCCGGAGCAGGCTCGCGGGGATTCGGTAGACCACCGGACGGACGTCTGGTCTTTAGGCGTCGTCCTGTATGAGCTCCTCACGGGAAAGCAGCCCTTTCGAGGCGAGTATGCGGAGGCGATCATTTACTCCGTCTTGCATGAGGAGCCCGAGTCGATACGTGCGCTTCGCCCCGATCTTCCTCCGGAGCTGGATCATATTGTCGCCAGAGCGCTTACGAAGGTGCCGGACGCGCGGTACCAGAATGTCGACGAGATCTTGGCGGATCTTGAGGCTCCGGCGGGCACGCTCGCGACGGATAGGGCCGTTCGAGCGCCGCTGCGACCCCGTCGTCGGGAGGGCCGCCGGGCCTACCGGTACGGCGCGGCGATTGTCCTGCTGGCCGCCCTCCTCATGGTCGTTGGAGAGCATTACTTCAGTGGCAGCCGGGCCTCGTCCGGGCCTACCATCACTTCAATCGCCGTCCTTCCGCCGCACAATCTGTCGCGGGACGTCGACCAGGAATACTTCGCGGCGGGAATGCACGACGCCTTGATCAGCGCGGTCGCCCGAATCGGCGCGCTGCGCGTGATCTCGCGCACGTCGGCCATGCGTTACGAGGGCAGTGACAAGTCCGTCCCCGAGATCGCGAGCGAATTGAACGTCGACGGTGTGGTCGAAGCGTCCGTGTACCGCGAAGGCGGCAGCGTACGCATCGAGGTGCGGCTGTTCCAGGCCCTCCCGGAAGAACGGCAGATCTGGACTCAAGCGTTCAGCCGGGAGTTCGAAAACTTGCCTGCCATGCACGGTGACGTGGCACAGGCCATCGCCCGGCAGATTCAGGTGACGTTGTCTCCCGAGGAGGAAATCCTTCTTGCCGGTGCGCGTCCGGTCAATTCCGCAACGTACGAGGCGTATCTCCGAGGGATGTTCTACCTGAACAAGTCCACACCGGAGGATTTCGAACGGGGCTTGGCCTACTTACATGAGGCCGTCGAGCACGACCCGGCGGATGCGCGGGCGTACAGCGGGCTGGCGCTTGGATACGTCACCCTCGGCCATGGACCCGCCCCGCCGCCGGACGCCTGGATGCGCGCACGGGCGGCCGCCGAGCGGGCCGTGCGACTCGACTCCACGTTGGCCGAGGCCTGGGCCGCTCTCGCCGACGTCAAGACGTACTTCGAGTGGGATTGGGAAGGGGCAGAGGAGGCGTTCCGCCGGGCCAACGCGCTGAATCCCAATCTGGCGATGAATCACTACCACTATGCCTGGTACCTGATCCTGTTTGGGCGCGTCGAGGAGGCGCTCGCGGAGCACGAGCGAGCCCGTGAACTGGATCCACTCACGCCGCTGCACACGGTATGGATGCCTGGAGTCTACCTGTACACCGGTCGTTACGCGGAGGCACTGGAGGAGGCGCGGCGCACGGTCGAATTGTATCCCGAACACGCGGCGGCGTTGTACGTGCTCGGCACGAGTGCCGCGCAGATGGGCGCATATGACGAGGCGATCGACGCGCATGAGAAGATGGCGCGCATCAACCCGCGCTGGACGTTCGCGCTCGGTCGGACGTACGCCGTGGCCGGGCGGATCGACGACGCGCTTCGCATCCTTGCCGACCTGGAAGCGCAGCCGCCCTCCTCATGGGGTGCGATAGGCCTCGCCGATCTACATGCGGCCCTCGGAAACAAAGATGGGGCGTTCCGTTGGCTCGCCTATGAACCGCCGCATGGCTGGCTGCCCTGGAGCCGGGCGAACCCTGCACTGGAGCCGCTTCGGGACGATCCGCGATTCCACGATCTGCTGAGGCGACTCGATCTGCCGATTTAGCTCCCCTATCTCGATGCGCTCACGTCGACGAGCGCGGCGTCGAAACATCCAGGACCGCGGCGAGGCGGTTGTCAGGTATCCGACGCCCTCCGGCTTCGATCGGTGCGTGCCGGCCGACGCGTGCGCCAAAGTCGTGGCTTAACCGCCTTCGTTTTCAGTACCGCCCGGCACCGTGCCGCCACCCGTCGCGCCCGGTGCGGCGAGCGGCGTGCAAGCGCAGGCCGCAGCCTGAACACCGAGGATGCCGAACGGCCCATACGGTCGCGTGGCCGTGGGCACACAGATCTGTCCGGCGGGGCACGTGCCGCCGCAGCGATCTCGAAAGGCGACCCGGGTCACGAGTCCGCACGGACCCCGCGCCGGTGTGAAGAAGTCGACGAACAACGCCGCTCCGAGTACGACGACCCCGATCGCCGCGATGATCCCCACGGCTGCCGCCGTGACAGGCGCCGTGAGGGCGCCGAGGATGACGGCGACGACCAGGAGGACGAACCCGCCGATTACGAGCAAGAACACGATCACCAATCGCATAATATGCCTCCGTTGTTTTGTCCCGGCTGGGCCGTGGCTTTTCGGCCAGGATGAAACGCCTTTCCCGGAATTTATGCCTCGCTCCGCAATCTGCGCAAACGACGCCTAGAGGCTCATGCCGTGGTTGGATTCCGGGCCGGAGCTGCACGTCCCGACGGCAGATCACCCCTTATCCATCGTAGGCCCGCCTCAGCTCTTCGATGTCGAGCTTCTTCATCTTGAGCATCGCCTCGGTGGCGCGCTGAGATTTTGCGGAATGTGGATCGCTGATGAGCTCGACCAACATGGTCGGCACGACCTGCCACGACACGCCGAATTTGTCTTTCAACCAACCGCACTGCTGGGCCCTTTCATCTCCGCCCTCGGAGAGTTTCTCCCAGTAATAGTCGACCTCGTCCTGCGATTCGCAACCCACTTCAAAAGATATCGCCTCATTAAACGTGAATACCGGACCGCCGTTCAGTGCGGTGAACGACTGTCCGTCGAGCTCGAATGCGACGGTCATGACCGATCCCGCGGGCCTCTGGTGCACGTCGCGACCTGCCTCTCCGTATCGGGTGACGGTTACGATTTTCGAGTTCTTGAAAATGCTCGTGTAGAACTCCGCCGCCTGTTCGGCCTGATCGTCGAACCACAGGCAAGGCGTGATCTTTCGGATGTGTTGCATAATGACATTCTCCTCTTTGTCGGTCAATTGATGACGTTTCGGGCGTTTGTCCCTTGGTCGAATGGAAAAGCTCGAAATCGACACGATCGTGCGAAACGATGCTCATACGTGCCGACGAAATGGCCCTCCTCCCGTCTCTGCGCACGCGATACGCATTCGCCATGGCGCGGGAATCCCTTCGTTCTGCTATCTTGGGGTCGGGTGCCGGATTACCGACGAAACCAATCCACCCATCAAAACCTATCCATCCATCAGAACATGACCCGTCCAGGAGGATGAGCCGCGTAAACAGGAGACAATTCTTGAAATCCACTGCCGCCGCCGCGGGCGCCGTAACGATCCTTCCGGCGTCGGCTCTAGGACGTGCGGGCCGTCCGGCGCCCTCGGACCGGATCACGATGGCGTTCATCGGCACCGGCAACATGGCGATGAACCACGTGCTCGCATTTCTCCGCGACGAGCGCGTTCAGATCGTAGCGGTCTGCGACGTGAACGAGGCGAGCGGGGGATACTGGAACGGCGGACTGGCCGGGCGCGAGCCCGCGCAGCGTCTCGTTAATTTCCACTACGGTCGCGAGATTCGCTCAGGGGCCTTCTCGGCCTGTGCGGTCTATGACGACTTTCGTGACGTCATCCGGCGCGACGACATCGATGCCGTCGTTATCGGCACACCCGACCACTGGCACGCCATCCCCGCCGTGCAGGCGGCCAAGTCCGGAAAAGACGTCTACTGCGAGAAGCCGCTGTCGCTGACCATTACGGAGGGTCGGGCGATGAGCGATGCGGCCAGGGCCAACGACGTGGTCTTCCAGGTCGGCAGTCAGCAGCGGTCGGACGAGCGGTTTCGCCACGCCTGCGAGCTGGTCCGCAACGGCCGGGTCGGCCGCGTACACACCGTTCGCGTGGGGCTGCCGGGCGGGCGCCCGGATTTCGGCATGACGGGCCATCGAAAGGCGCCGGAGCCCATACCGGAAGGCTTCGACTACGACATGTGGCTCGGCCCGGCGCCCGAAGCGCCGTACGCGCCGGCGCGGTGCCACGTCAACTTCCGCTGGCTCTACGACTACTCGGGGGGGCAGGTCACCGATTGGGGTGGACATCATCCCGACATCGCGCAGTGGGGTCTCGGCACCGAGGAAACGGGACCCGTGGCGATACGCAATCCGAGAGGCGTATTCCCCGAGGACGAGCTCTGGGATACGGCGACGGAGTTCTATTTCGAAGCGGTTTATGCGGATGACGTCACGATGATCGTGTCGGACAAGGAGCGGATGGGCGTCACGTTCGAGGGAGACGACGGCTGGATCTGGGTGACGCGCGGCGACCACGAAGTCTCCGACGAGGCGATCTGGAATTCGGAGATCGGTGAGAATGAGATCCGGCTGCCGCGCAGTGACGGTCACCACGACGACTTCATCAACGCGATCCTCAGCCGCGGCCGGCCGGTGGCGCCGGTGGAGCACGGCCACCGGTCGATCACGATATGCCATCTCGGCAACATCGCGATGAAGTTGGGCCGGGACCTCCGGTGGGATCCGGAGAACGAGCGAGTACTGGACGACGCCTCAGCCAACGAGATGCTCTCGCGCAAGATGCGGGAGCCGTGGAGCCTGGAGGGGTAGGCGCCGTCGTTGAGGATCGTCCGGCCGTGTTCAGTCTACTCCGCCATCGTGAATCCATCGGGCGATAAAGTCGAGCGCGTCGTTCCGAAAAAGCGCGTGCCCGTTGTTTTTGAACAGAAGAAGGCTGAATGCCGGTCCCGTCGCCGACAACGATTCCTCAATAACGTCGGCGCTTTTGTATACGTCGACTTGCTCGTCACGGCCGCCATACAAAAACAGCGCAGGAACGTCTATTTCCTGCCAGTACGGCAACGGATCGAACGATCCGATCAGCCGAAGGAAATCCCAGGTCGGCGAATCCGGTGTACTCGGGAATCCATCGATGATCTTCGTGTTGCGCAGTGTTCCTTCTTTCGCCTCCGAGAGGGCGAGGGCATACGGGTGCCAGCCTTCGCCGGTCGCGACGTAGCGTTCGGCACGTTTGTGAATGGATTGGAGGGTATCCAACTCATGGCGTGTCAACCCTTCGCGTTCTCCCGCCCGACGGAGCTCGTCGCCGATCTGCTCCATCATCGGAACGACCGAGCCGGATACGTT
>CAZMXY010000144.1:0-2378 GCA_964570345.1 uncultured Rhodothermales bacterium
GACCTGGCTCGCTCCTTCAACAGCATGGTGGAGAAGCTCGAGCTTGCCTACCACGAGATGGAGCAGCTGAACGCGGATCTTCAGCGCCAGAAGGAAGCCCTGCACGGCGCCCGCAACGAGCTCGAGCAGCGGGTGCAGGAGCGAACGGCCGCCCTGGAGATCGCCAACCTCGAACTGCGCGAGGAGGTCGCCGAGAGAAAGCGCGCGCAGGACGAATTGCGGGTCGCTAAAGAGATGGCCGAGTCCGCCACCCGGGCCAAGAGCGAGTTCCTGGCGACGATGAGCCACGAGATCCGAACACCCATGAACGGCGTGATCGGCATGACGAGTCTCTTGATGGAGTCGAACCTCGACGAAGACCAACACAAGTTCGCGCACATCATCCAGACCAGTGGCCAGGCTCTCCTGAGCCTCCTCAACGACATCCTCGACTTCTCGAAGATCGAATCGGGCCAGCTCGAGCTGGAGGAGGCCCCGTTCCAGCTGCACGCCGTGATCGAAGAGGCGCTAGACCCGATCGCCATCAAGGCCGCCGGAAAACGTCTCGACGTAGGTTACTACGTCGAGCCCGACGTACCGTCCATGCTCATCGGGGACGTGACGCGCATTCGACAGATCCTCGTAAACCTGCTTGGCAACGCGGTCAAATTTACGGAGGAGGGCGAGGTCTTTCTGCGCGCCCGCGTCCTACGCGCCGAGGGGGACGCGATCATGGTGCGCTTGTCGATACGCGACACCGGGATCGGCATCCCGGCCGACCGGATGGGCCGGCTGTTCAAGACGTTCAGCCAGGTCGATTCGTCCACGACGCGGCGCTTCGGCGGAACCGGACTCGGTCTCGCCATCTGCAGACAGCTCTGCGTCGCGATGGGAGGCGACGTCTGGGCCGAGAGCAAAGTCGACGTCGGTTCGACCTTCCATGTCACGCTGCGCCTCGGCGTCGCGGCGGGCGCCGACGCCTGGTACGGCGACGTCCCGGCGGGCGTGCGCGGGCGGCGCCTCCTTATCGTCGACCCCAACGCGACCCGGAGAGAGGCGCTCGCAAGCATCCTGACCGAATGGGGCGTTCGGCCCCGCTGTGCCGCGGACGTCGAATCGGCGTTCGAGGAAATGAGCGAGGCCGCCTATGGCGCGATGATCATTGACGATACGCTGGCGGAGTACGAAGCCGGCGCGCTCGTGCGTGAGTGGGAGCGCCTTCAGGCCGAGCGGCCGATCATCCTGCTCTGCGATTACTCGCGCCAGTCTAAATATGGCGCCGAATCCGCCGATACTCACCCTGCGGTCTCGATTCTGAACAAGCCGGTGAAGTACCGGCGGCTTCTCGATTTGCTCGGCTCACTTTGTGCTACGATGATCGAGGACGAGAGTGCGCGATCTTCCGAACCCGCAACCGACGGACGACCTGCCATGGACGATGCTACCCGTATCCTCCTCGCCGAAGACCATCCCGTGAACCGCGAGGTGGCCCAGTACATGCTTCGGCGGCTCGGCTACCGGGTTGACGTGGTGGAAAACGGACGCGAAGTGCTCGAGGCCGTACGGGAGAAGCGCTATCCGATCGTCTTGATGGACCTGCGGATGCCGGAAATGGACGGCCTCGAGGCTGCGCGCCGGATACAGGCGGAACTTCCCGCGGATCAGCGCCCGCACGTCGTGGCGATGACGGCCGACGTGACGCGCGAGAAGCAGCGGCAGTGCCGCGAAGCCGGGATGGTTGCGTTCATCTCGAAGCCGATCGACATAGATCAACTCGCCGCCGTGCTGGCCGAATATGACGCCGGCACAGCAGCGAACGAGCCACGCGAGATGCACGGCGACGGCGCCGTGCCGTCCAGCTCGACCCCCGAGCCCACCGGTTTCGCGCCCGACTCAACTTCCGAATCCTCCGCCGGCTGACCGGGGCCCGTTCGAGATTCAGCACGCGAATGCCGCGCCGAGCGCTGCCGAGAACGTCCTACTGCATCTGCATCTCCACGTCGCTGCCGACGCCCCGCTCCTGTTGGTCCGTCTCGCGATTCCGGCGCCGGTCGCTGCGCGTCTGGCCGAAATTGTACGTGAAGGTCGCACCGATCCGCTGAGCGTTCCACTTCCGATCGAATTCCTGGAAGAACCTTTCGTCCTCCCGGGTCATGTGAAAGCCCATCGTATTGAACACGTCACTCACGCGCAGGCTCAGGCTCGCCTTGTCGTTCAACAACTTCTGCCGAACGGCCAGGTCGGCCATGGATCGCGACGACATCCGCCCGCCTTCGACGTCCATCGGAGCGCGATAGAAATACGAGGCCTGCAGATCGAGGCCCGTCATCACGTTGAACGTGGCGTTGAGACGGGTCATCCAGCCCAGCGCGTCGTTCGTCAGGTTGGCGTCCACGTTG
>CAZMXY010000144.1:2478-10016 GCA_964570345.1 uncultured Rhodothermales bacterium
ACGTACTCGGGCTTCAGACGGGGATTGCCAACTCGTCGAAACAGGGGGTCGTCGTTGCGATAGAAGGGGTTCAGCATGTTGAACCAGCCACCGGTTCGGGGACGATTGATGCGCTTGCTGTAGCTGAGCTTCACGCGCTGCGCCTCGGTAAGTGAGTACGTCACGAAGGCGCTCGGGAAGACGCTGAAATAGTCGTTGTCGAACGACTCGTTGGTCGTCTCGAGATCGAACGTCGTCATCGCCTGCTCCACGCGGGCGCCGCCCTGCAGGCCGAGCTTGCCGATCTCGGTGCCGACGATGCCGTAGGCCGCATGAATCTGGACGTCGTAACGAAACGTATTGTTGACTTCGACGTCGGGCGTCCACACGCCGGATTCCGGGTCGAACGTCTCCGAAAAGAGATCGCTCGACAGCCGCTCGAGAGAACCGCCGTAGCCGGCTTCGATTTTGCCCTTCTCACCGAAGGGCCGGGTGTAATCGATCTTCGCCGACAGTTCGGAATTGACGTCGTTCTGGTCGTTCGTCTGGCGCTGTGTGATCTCCCCGGCTGCCGCGTCGTAGGGCGTGAACAGGCGCTGCGTATACAGGTCGGCATCTTCCTCCCATTCGTTTTGCATCCGAAGCTCCGCCGTGAGTTCGTGCTTCGAGGGGTCGATGATTCGACTGATAGACAGTCTCAGGTCCGTGTTGACGTCACGGCGATCGCCGTCCGTCAGGCGGTCCCAGCGCGCGGTCGGTGAGCGGGTGTCGTCTAGCTCGAGATACGTCGCCATGTCGGTGCCGTCACTCGTCCGGCGGCTCACCATGGACGAGAAGGACAAGGTGTTCTTGTCGGTCAGGCGGTAATCCAGGCCCGCATTGAGGTTGTGTGAGAGCATCGCGTTGTCTCCGACGTTGTCCTGATCCAGGTAGGAGAGCGGCGTTCGGAACCGATTCTCGCGGAAGCGCCAGCCCTCGACGTCGCGTCTGCCGTTCCTGAGACTGTAGCCTGTAGTCAGGCCGAATTTTCCCTTCTGGTACGTCGCGTTCAGGGACGTGCCGAAATTCTCATTGGTCTCGGCGCTTGCGCTCAGACCGCCGCCCCAACCGAGCTCGCGGTCTTTGGCCAGTACGATGTTCAGGATGCCTGCCATGCCGTCGGGCTCGTACTTCGCCGATGGATTCGGAATGACCTCGATGCGCTCGATCGCATCCGCCGGCAGCCCTTGAAGGAAGCTGGTGAGGGCCTCGCCCTGCATCGACGCGGGGCGGCCGTTGATCAGCACGGCCACGTTCTGATTCCCGCGCAAGCTGATGTTGCCGTCAATGTCGACCTCCACCGAAGGGATGTTCTGCAGCACGTCCGACGCACTTCCCCCTGCACTCACGAGCTGGTCTCGCGTATTGTACACGGTGCGATCGATGCCGACCTCCATGAAGTCTCGCTCCGTCGTAACTTCCACTTCGTCGAGAAATTGGCTGGACTCGGACAGGCGGATCGTCCCCAGGTCGACCGCGTTTTGCTGTGGTGTGAGGTTGAGGTCCGCGAACGTCTGCGTCTCGAAGCCCACGAAGCTGATCCTCACGTAATAATTCCCGGGACGGAGGCCTTCGATACGAAAACTGCCGTCGTCCTGCGTGATCGCGCCGGTGGCAATGGTCGAATCGACCGTCCGCCAGACGCCGACCGAAGCCGACGCGATGCCGGACCCCGTTCCGTCCTCGACGACCCGGCCTTCGAGGACGGCCGCCGATGTCCGGCCCGGGCCGCCGGACGGTTGATCGGGGCGGCCCTGAGCCGCTGCCGTCGCGTGAAAAGAGACGCCGAAAAGAAAGGTTACGTATAGAAAAAGCCGAAGCGTTTGCATGTCGATTCGATCGGAACGCGGTAGGGTGGCCCGGCGAAGCACGCACGGGCGTGGGAGAGTTGAAGCGTCATACGCCGCCGGCAGCGGGAGATTCATTCGTTCGCGCGACTTGCACGCCGATGAGACGAAGTGCACCCAGTCGACTCAAACGACGGCGGCATCGCCGTGCGATTCGTCGTATTCTGGGTGCGGTTCATAGAAGAGCGGCTAACTTCTTAGCGCGAGGCGCATTTATAGTGTCCAGTCTCACCAATTCCACCGAATTCTCGGACGGCGACCGCCTCGAGATGAGCCTCCGTAGAGCACAAATGGAAAGTATTCAAGCGCGATCGCGCTGGATCGAAGGGTCGATGATCGCCGGCTTCTGGCTATTCATCTTCCTGCTGACGGCCGGACAGCGCGCGCTCGACCCTCGCAGCCCCGACGGGCTAAACCCGGACGAGGTCGTCCACGTCGGCCTCGAATACCTCGTCTGGCTCCTCCTCACGCCCGGCATCTTTTGGCTCAGTCGCCGCTTCGCGATCGACAACCCCGACTGGCCGAAGCATCTCGGCATCCACCTCGCGGCGGCGCTCGTCGTGGCCGTCGGCATCGATTTTTTCGCCGGATGGACGCTCGGGATCATCATGCCGTGGCATCCCTGGGCGAACTTCAATCCTGGCTCGCGCATCGTCAATTTTCGGTTCCTGGACGAGCTGTTCATCTATTTCGTCGTGCTGGCCGGCGGCATCGCGCGCGACTTCTTCTGGCGGTTCCGGGAGCGGCAGCTGGAGGCCGCGCGCCTGCGCGAGCAAGCCGTGGGGCTGGAGGCTCGCCTGGCGGACGCCCGCCTGCATGCGCTCCGGATGCAGATCAACCCCCACTTTCTGTTCAATACCCTCCACGCCGTCTCCACGCTCGTCGAGCGCGATCCGGCCGGCGTCCGGCGCATGATCGCCCGGCTCAGCGAGCTCCTGCGCTACACCCTCGAAGGATCGGGCTCGCAGGAGGTCACGCTTATGGAAGAGCTCCAATTCCTGCGCGGATACCTCGAGATCCAGCGGATCCGTTTTCAGGGCAGGCTGGAAGTCGCGGAATTCATTGAGGACGAGACGCTCGACGCCAAGCTGCCCAGCATGATCTTGCAGCCGCTCGTCGAAAACGCCGTCAAGCACGGAGTCGGTAAGATCGACGAGCTGGGGCGGATCGAACTCCGGGCCTACCGGGAAAACGGGACGCTCGTCGTCAGCGTCCACGACAACGGACCCGGCATCGACGCGCTGCCGGATGAACCTCTAGCGACGAGCGGGGTGGGACTCAGAAATACCTGCGAGCGGCTCGAAATGCTCTACGGCGGCCGTGATCGGCTTTTGCTCGAACGATCCCACCTGGGCGGCCTCATCGCGCGGATCACCATTCCCTTTCATACGTCCAGTGACTTGCACACCTCGCTCGTCGAGGCCTATTCCTGACGTATTCACAGCCCTGGGCTCGTCCCCATGTCCGCGCGTTCCCCGGTACGACTCCTCATCGCTGACGATGAACCGCTGGCGCGCCAGCGACTCGAGGACCTCATCTCCGCCGAGCCCGACGTCGAGATCGTCGGCTACGCCGAAGACGGACGGCAGGCGGTTAAGATGATTCGGGATACGAATCCGGATCTTGTCTTCCTGGACGTTCAGATGCCCGGATTGAACGGCATGGAGGTCGTAAAGACGGTCGGTCCCGAGAACATGCCGACGGTCATCTTCGTGACGGCCTACGATCAATACGCGATCAAGGCCTTCGACGTCGCCGCGCTCGACTATCTCCTCAAGCCATTCGACGACGACCGCTTCCACCAGGCCTTCGAGCGGGCGCGCGAGGCCGTCGAGCTGCGCGGCGTGAACGAGCTGCGGGATCGGCTCTCCGCCCTGCTCTCCGAAACCGCGAGTGAAAAGGGCGCGCCCACGCGCAAATACGTCGAACGCCTCGCCGTCGAGATGCGCGGACAGGTCCGTGTCGTGCCCGTCGCCACGATCGACTTCATCACGGCGAGCGGCTCCTACGCGGAGCTGCACGTCGGCGACGACACGTTCGTCATCCGCGAGCGGATGCAGACGTTGGAGGAGCGCCTCGACCCGGAGGTGTTCTTCCGCATCCACCGAAGCGCGATCGTACGTCTCGACCAGATCGACGTCCTCCTCTTCAGCGGCGGCGGCGACTACGCCGTCAAGCTGAAAGACGGCCGCAACCTGAAAGTCAGCCGCGGCCGCAAGGAAGAGCTCGAGGAACGTCTGGGGCTCGATGCACTGGAGTAACGTTGGGACGTGGAGACGGGGGGACGTTAGGACGTGGAGACGTGGAGACGGTGGGACGGGGAAAACGTGGAGACGGTGAGACGTGGGAACGTGGAGACGGGGGACGTGAGGACGGGAGAACGTCAGGACGGGGGACGTGAGGACGGGAGACGGTGGGTCGGCGTGATCGGGCAGTTCAGATAGGGGTGAGCGCCGTCGTCAGGTCGTAGTCATTTAGACCGCCATGGTCGTGCGACTCGTGTAGATTTCCGCTGTCGTACTCCGGTTCGAACTTGGATCGGATACGGTACGAGGTCCATTCCCGGACTCTCTGTCGCCGCGCGGCACCGCCGTTTACTCACGCGAACGCGCCGCCGCCCGCGCAATCCCCGTCCCACGTCCCCCGTCCCCACGTTATCACGTCCCCCGTCCCCACGTCCCAACGTCTTCCCCATCCCCCGTCTCCACGTTCTCACGTCTTCCCCGTCCTCACGTCCCCCCGTCTCCACGTTCTCAACGTCCCCTCATATCCCATCTCGCCCGGCTCGTAGAAGGTTGTGCCCTGCATGCGCGAAGGGAGGTACTGCTGCGGGACGTAGTGGTCGCGGTAGGCGTGCGGGTATTTGTAGCCTTCGCCGTGGCCGAGGCCTTCGCGGTCGCGATTCGCATCCTTCAGATGATTCGGCACGTCGTCCGTCCATTCGTTGCGCACGTGCTCGAGCGCGCTGAAGTACGCCATCGTCGAGTTGCTCTTCGGCGCCGTCGCCAGATAGAGGCAGCATTCGGACAGCAGGAACTGCCCCTCCGGCAGGCCCACGTATTCGAATCCCTGCGCCGTGGCGGATGCGATCTGGAGCGCCCTGGGATCCGCCAGTCCCACGTCTTCGGCGGCGAAGATCAGCATCCGGCGGATGATGAATCGCGGGTCCTCGCCGGCGTAGACCATCCGCGCGAGCCAGTAGAGCGCCGCGTCGGGATCCGAGCCACGCAGGCTCTTGATGAACGCGCTGATCGTGTCGAAATGAGCGTCCCCTTCTTTGTCGTAGAGCACGGCCCGCCTCTGGATGCTGTCCTCCGCGACCTCGAGGCTGACGTGGATCACGCCGTCGTCGTTCGGCTCGGTCGTCTCGACGGCGAGCTCGAGAGCGTTCAGGACGGAGCGCGCATCGCCGTTCGCCGTGCTGACGAGGTGGTCGAGCGCCGTCTCGTCGAGGCGCACGTTCAGGTCGCCGTAGCCGCGCTTGGGATCCTTCAGGGCGTGGGCCGCGATCTGCCGAAGGTGCCGCTCTTCCAGCGTGTGCAGCTCGAAAATCCGCGAGCGGCTCACGAGGGCCTTGATCACTTCGAAGTACGGATTCTCCGTGGTGGCGCCGATCAAGACCACCGTGCCGTTCTCGACGTGCGGAAGCAGTGCGTCCTGCTGGGCTTTGTTGAAGCGGTGGACTTCGTCGATGAACAGAATCGTTCGCTGCTGATGCAGCTCGAGGCGCCGCTCGGCGTCGGCGATGGCTTCTCGGATGTCTTTTACCCCCGAAAGCACGGCGTTCATCTGGGTGAAGACGGCTCGGGTCGTATTCGCGATGATCCGCGCCAGCGTCGTCTTGCCCGTGCCCGGGGGGCCGTAGAGAATGAGCGAGGTGATTCGATCGGCCTCGATGGCGCGGCGCAGCAATTTGCCCGGCCCGAGGACGTGCTCCTGGCCTGCGAATTCTTCGAGGGTCTGCGGCCGCATTCTGTCCGCCAGGGGCGCGTTCTCGGCCCGGTATCGGCGGGCGGCCTCTTCAAACAGATTGCTCATGATCCCCGTCGGTCCAAACGCCCGCCTCGTGCAACACCTTGACGACACCGTCTTCGAACGACTTCGCACCCCCCTGAGAAGGATGCCGCACGTATATGTTGCGGATTCCGATTTGATTCAGCGCCCGCTCGGCTTTGCGCCCCACCGCGACGACGTGGGAGGGGTCGATCACGTCGACGATGCGCTCCAGCACCCCCGAAAAAGCCTCGATTTCCCGATTCGTAGGCGTGCGAATCGAAAGCGGATGTTCTTTGTGCGGATGGAAGGGGACGGTGTTCCACGTCAGAAAATGGGGAAAGTAGCGGGCTAAGACACGCCAGTAGATGCTCGCACTGTATTCGCTGTACGGCTTCCCATGCGCGCTCGACCGCGCTCCGTGAACGGGGAATTCGGCGTCGAGGAGTTGCGCCTCGCTCGTGATTGGAACTCCTGAGAAGCGGCAGCCCCACGGTCCGGGCGCTTCAGCGAGCAGAAAGACGTCCGGCATCTCGTCGTACGCTCGCAGATACGCCCGCAAATTGCGGCGACGGATCTGCGAAGCATCCGGTAGATCCAGATCCTCATGACGGTCCTTGTACTGGTTGAAGAGGCGGTCGGTCGATTCGAGCGGAAAGACGTCCGTCTTCAGAATCTCCCAGACCCGTCCCAATATCATTTTTCAGTGACGATGCGTGGAATTCAGGTCAATCGAAGCGCTACCGGGCCCGACGCGCGGCGCCGGAGATGAACTCCGGCCCGAATTATCAATATAATCGGCGGAAATTTGTTCGACGGCTCCGCGGCCGCGCGCCGCGCCGCGGCAGCATGACGAAAACGCCGGGCCGGGCCCGTCAGCCCGCTCCGGGCATGAAACCGATTGAGAATACCGATGCCAGATCGCCCCAGATGGGTCGTCCTCAAATTCGGCGGCACGAGCGTATCGAGCCGCGAGCGTTGGAATACGATCGCCGACGTCGCCGCGAAACGCATCGAGGAAGGCGCCATGCCCGTCATCGTGTGTTCGGCCGTGAGCGACGTTTCCAATGAGCTCGAGTCGCTGCTTTCCGAGGCCGTGCGCGGCGCGTACGAACCCGTGCTCGAGCGCATCAAAGGCCGCCACCTCGAGCTGGCCGAAGAGCTCGAGCTCGACGGTGCGGCGCTGCTGGGGAGCGACTTCGAAGACCTGGCGCGGATGGCACTCGGCGTCTCGCTGATCGGCGAGGGCGGCCCCCGGCTCTACGCCCGCGTGATGGCGATGGGCGAGCTCATGTCGACGAAGCTCGGCGCGGCGTTCCTGTCGGCGCAGGGCCTCCGCGTGCAGTGGTGCGACGCGCGCGAGGTCCTCAAATCGGACGAGTCGCGCCGCCATCCGGAGCCTCGCCGCTACCTCGCGGCCACGTGCTCCTTCGAACCGAACGCGGAGCTGCAGGCCCGCCTGATCGACTCCGGTGCCGCCGTGCACCTGATCCAGGGTTTCATCGCATCGAACGGCAAAGCGGAGACCGTGCTCCTCGGACGGGGAGGCTCGGATACGTCCGCGGCCTACCTCGCGGCCATGCTCGGCGCCGAACGCCTCGAGATCTGGACCGACGTGCCGGGCATGTTCACGGCGAACCCGCACGAGATCCCGTCGGCCCGCCTGCTGCGGCAGCTCGA
>CAZMXY010000145.1:0-9971 GCA_964570345.1 uncultured Rhodothermales bacterium
AGACGGCGGCCAGCAGGAGCGCGTACACGACGGCGACGGCGGACGCCTCGGTCGCCGTGAAGATACCGGCCACGATGCCTCCGATGACGAGAATCAGCATGAAGAGGCTCGGAATGGCAATGAGAAACCGCTTAAAGGCGACGCCGACCCGCAGCTTTTCGGCGGTCGGATATCCTCGCCGATAGGCAATGACGCCGGCGACGAGCATCAGCGAGCATCCGACGAGGATTCCGGGCAAATATCCGGCAAGAAAGAGCGCGGCGATGGACGCGCCGCCGCTGGCCAGCGAATAGACGATGAGGATGTTGCTCGGCGGGATGACGAGGCCCGTGGTGGCCGACGTGACGTTGACGGCGACGCCGAAGGGCTTGTCGTAGCCTTCCTCCTCCATCCGCGGGACCATGACTCCGCCGACGGCCGTGGCGGCCGCGACGGCCGACCCGGAGATCGCACCGAAAAGCATCGCCCCCAGCACGTTCAC
Source organism: uncultured Rhodothermales bacterium (assembly GCA_964570345.1). Lineage (GTDB taxonomy): Bacteria > Bacteroidota > Rhodothermia > Rhodothermales > VXPQ01 > CAZMXY01. Next base: position 482 of record CAZMXY010000145.1, read on the forward strand.
GTGGGCCAGGCCGCCGGGCAGGGCGCCGACGAGGCTCTTCGCAAAGTCGATCAGTCGTCTGGCGATGCCGCCGCGGTTCATGATCTGCCCGGCGAGGATGAAGAACGGAATCGCCAGGAGAGCGAAGCTGTCGAGCCCGGTCGCGAGGCGCTGCGCCGCGGTCGTCAGGGCGGGCAGGAATGGGATACTGACGAGCATCGTGCACACGGCGGCGATGCCTAGGCTGAAGGCGACCGGGACGCCGAGCGCCAGCAAGACGAAAAAAACGACGAGGAGAACGAGTACGCCTGCAAGCTCCATGAATGCTTCGATACCGTTTGGTTTGGACCGCGCGCCCCGTCGCGCTCGGCCGAGTGACTAGTCGATCGGCATCTGTGTGGATCGATCCGGCTCGACGAAATCCGCGGCTTTCCCGCGAGCCGCTCGCATCCGCTCGTAGACGGATTCGAGAGCGTAAAACGCGATGAGCAATCCACTCAATGGCAGCACCAGGTAAACGTAGCCGAGCGGAATCCCCAGCGCGGCCGATACCTGGCCCATCAAGAAGGCAAGGCTCATGAGGCGAAGACCTCCCACGATCATCACGGCAACCGCGAACAAGAGAACGAACGACTCGATCGCGATCTCCAGCAGATGCTTGCTCCGGCCTCGTGCCTGGCCGGGCAGCAGGTCGATGGCAAGGTGCAGCTTCCGACCCGACGCGTAGGCCGCGCCCAGCAATCCGATCCAGATCAGAAGGTACCGAGCCAGCTCCTCGGTATAGGAGCTCGGATCGTTGAGCACCCATCGGGTGAACACCTGCCAGAGCACGTTGAGAACGGCCGTCCCCATCAGAATGACGAGAGAGACGGCCAGAATGCGGTCGATCGTCCGGCGGACTCCGCTCATGACTCTACGCGTCGAATTCGCTGAATCAAGTCGAAGAGCTCGGGATCGTTGCGATAGGATTCGTACAGGTCCCGGACCGCCTCCCCGAACGGCGGCTTGTCAGGATGAGAAATCTCTACGCCCGCCTCCTGCACGGCTGCGAGCGCCTCCTCCACGGAATCCCGCCACAAGTCACGCTGAAAGATCGCCGACTCGTCGGCCGCTTCTTGCAGCCAGCGTCTTTGCTGCGCGCTGAGTTCGTCCCAGACGACCATGCTGACGAGCACGACGTCGGGTACGGCCGTGTGTTCGTCGAGCGAATAAAACTTGCACACCTCGTAGTGCCGAGAGAGATAAAACGACGGCGGATTGTTCTCCGCGCCGTCGACGATGCCCTGCTGAAGTGCCGTGTACAGTTCTCCCCACGCAATCGGCGTCGGTGAGCCGCCGAGGGACTGGACCATCTGCATCGCCACCGGACTTTCCTGCACTCGAATCTTGAGACCCCGCAGATCGGCCGGGCTCTCCACGGATCGCTGTTTCGTGTAAAAACTGCGATATCCGGCATCGTAATACGTCACGCCTCGCAGTCCGAATCGCTGGCCGCTGTGCAGGATGTCTCGGCCGACGTCGCCCTCCCACACGTTGAAGCGATGGGCGTCGTCGCGGAACAGGTACGGCAGGCCGAAGACCTTGTATTCGGGGACGAAGCCTTCGAGAGCGGCGGAAGACACCTTCGTCATGCCCACGCTTCCGATCTGCAGGAGTTCGAGCAGCTCGCGCTCGGTTCCGAGCTGCTGGCTCGGATAGACGTCGATCCGCATCGTGCCGTCGGATTTGTCTTCGAGTCGCTCACCCATGAAGACCATGGCCTGATGGACGGAGTGGGCGGCGTCCAGGCCGTGTCCGAGCTTGATGACGGTGACGTCCGGCGCCCCGGTGCACGCTCCGAGTAGCAGAGCCGCAGCGGCGATCAATTCGGTCTTTGGAATGGCGCGTTGCAAGGGATCGGTGGGTCGACTAGGTTATCGGCTTCTTCGCTAGACGAAACGAGCGTGCTCATGCAAGAAAGAATAAGGAACCTGTTCCAGTTATCCGGTCAAGTGGTCATCGTCACGGGCGGAACCGGCGTGCTTGGAGCTGCCATGGTTCAGGGACTGGTCGATGCCGGAGCAAAGGTAGCGGTTCTGGCCCGAAATCGCGAACGGCTGACCGGGATCGTCGACCGGCTCGAGGCGGATGGAGGCGAGGCCCTGGCGCTTCAGGCGGACGTTCTGCAGAAGGACGATCTCGTGCAGGCACGCGACGAGGTGCTCTCGGCCTGGGGCCGAATCGACGTTCTCGTGAACGGAGCCGGCGGCAACGTGGCAGGGGCGACGCTCGCGCCGGGCGATTCGATTTTCGCCCTGTCCGAGACGGCCCTGCGTTGGGTCTTCGATCTCAATCTCATCGGCACGATCCTACCTACGCAAGTCTTCGGCGAAGCCATGGCGAAGCGTAGGTCGGGCGTAATCTTGAACGTCTCGTCGATGGCGGCCGATCGCGCCATCACGCGTGTCGTCGGCTATTCGGCGGCGAAGGCCGGCGTGGAGAACTTCACGCGGTGGATGGCGACCGAATCCGCACGCCTCTACGGCGAAGGCATGCGCGTCAACGCCATCGCCCCTGGATTTTTCATCGGCGAGCAGAACCGGGACCTTCTGCTCGATCCCGACGGCAGTCTGACCGATCGCGGCCGGACGATCATCGACCACACGCCCATGGGCCGCTTTGGAGAGGCGGACGAGATCATCGGCACCGTGATCTGGTTGTGCAGCGACGCCGCGAGATTCGTGACGGGCGTTGTCGTCCCAATCGACGGAGGATTTTCGGCCTTTTCGGGGGTGTAGATCGTGGCCGCGACGGCGTCCTCGTCTGAGAGCCGTCTGCAGACGCGCAGGCGCGGAAGCGCACGCGCCGCCGGAACGGCTCGTCGACGGCTCCCCGCGCGCGTCTCGGCGCCGGCCGGATCCGCCCTACTCCAGCTCGCGGAGCCAGACGTTTCGGAAACGCACCGGATGATCGTGATCCTGCAAGGCGATCGGCAGGCGATCGGCGTGCGCCTCATAGGCCGGCCTGCTTTGATGGCTGCTCGGACCCGTCAGCGTTTCATGGTCCTGAACGAGGACGCCGTTGTGCAGGACCGTTAGAGTCGCCGGCTCCAGCAGCGTGCCGGCGTCGTCGAATCGAGGACGGTGAAAAACGACGTCGTACGTATTCCACTGTCCGGGTGGACGCATCGCATTCACCAGGGGCGGATACTGCCCGTAAATCGCCGCGGCCTGACCGTCGGCATACGTGTCGTTCTCGTACGAATCGAGTATCTGTACTTCGTAGCGGCCCATGAGGAATACGCCGCTGTTGCCGCGATCCTGATCTTCGCCGACGGGCGGATCGGGCGCGGCCCACTCCAGGTGGAGCTGCACGTCGCCGAATCCGTCCCGCGTGCGGATTCCGCCCGTGCCGGGAACGACTTCGAACGTGCCGTCTTCGACTTTCCACGGCGCGTCGTCTCCATTCGGTGTCTGCCAGGCGTCCAGTGACGACCCGTCGAACAGGACGACCGCATCGGAGGGCGGCCGCCTCGCCTCACTCTCATCGTCTTGAGGTCCAGTGACGACGACGGCCGGGCGCGGACGTTCGCGGTCGTGAACGTCCCAGTTGCTCGGATCACGGTCGTCCTGGGCGGAAGCATTCAACATCGGCGCGGCGATGGCCGCAATCAGAAGCAGGGTTCGAAGCATGGAGTAAAATGGTTGGCTAGAGCGTTATCTGGAGACCGGCGATCAGGGCCCGTCCGGGGGACGGCTCGTAGAATCGTCCTCCGGCGGCGTTGACGACGACCGTTCCGTTATAGCGCGCATCGAACGCGTTTCGGAGCGAGACGAAGGGCTTGATTTCGGATGGTCCGGCGCGGAGGCCATTCAGGCCGGCGAAGACGTCTACCACGGCATAGGCGTCATTGGCCGTCGTATTGAGATCGTCGACAAAATAGTCACTGACCACCTCGAATTCCGTACGCACCCACAATCGGCGCCGATTCGCCTCGATCGCCGCGAACAGCTGATGCTCCGGGACACCCGGCAGAACGTTTCCTTCCAGATCCGAATCATCGAAGACATAGCGGCCCCCCGCGTACGATCCGGTGAGCTCGAGGATCGCAACGGGACGCCAGAGAACGGCGACTTCGACCCCTTGGTGCGTGTTTCGACCGGCATTTCGAAAAAACTCTCGTCCCAGGTCATTAGTGAACGACACGAGGCGGCCGTCGACTTTCGTATAGAACAGCGCGACGTCGAATTCGAATCGTCCATTCGGTGAAATGCCCCGTGCGCCCACCTCGACGCCACGGGAGAGCTGCGGATCGAGCTCCTCGTTGAAGCCTCCCGTCATGTCGGGACGATTTACGAGCTCCGTCGTGGTCGGCGTCTCGAATGCCGTGCCGTAATTTGCGAACAGGAGTGCGGGTCCGACGCGATAGGCCACGCCGACCGACGGACTCCACGCCGAAAAACGCCGATCGCCTGACTCGTCTCCGTTCTCGAGCAGGCGGTCGTTCATTTCGAAGATTACGACGCTGCGTCGGATGCCGCCGGTGACCTGTAGGTCCGGAAGAAGGGCGTACCGTGCATAGCTGAATGCGCCCGTCGAATAAACGTCTTCGATCTGGTCGAGATTCAAGTCGTCGCCCGGCTCCCCGCCGTCGTTGTTCCAATTCTTTCGAACGTCGTGCTGTACGCCCGCATCGGCGCCGAATCCCCACTGGAGACGGCCATGACGGGCCTGCATGGATGCTCTCAGTCCACCGGCCGTTCGATCGAGATCGATGAATGCGAACGGAAGGGGGTTTTCGAGCGCCCTTTTGACGCCGTACGCCGTTGCCGTGAAGAGAGCCGAACCCCGCTCGTGTTCCACCGTCAGGCCGGTCTGCGCGTGCGAGCTTACTTTCCCGCTGCTCGTTTCCGGATTCCCCGGTCTGGCAAGTCGCGGATTATTTTCGACCTCTTCGGCGGTAAGTGATCCCGGATGCTCCGTGTCTTGCAACGCCCCTGCGGCCACCACGCGGATGAGCGTTTTAGATCCCACGAAATAGCGTCCGGTGGCGCCGAAACGCGTCTGCGAGCCCCGGCTGTAGGTACGAAAGCCGTCCTGCGCGAGGTGAGACGCATAGGCGCGAACGTGGTGCGATCCGAACGGCACGGCGCCTTCCGCCAGCAATTCTCGCAGGCCGTAGGCGCCGCCGAACCCTTTGAGCCGCAGCGTCGGTTCGGCCGGATGGTCGGAGGAGGACAGGAAAAGCACGCCTCCGCTTCCGTTACCCCAGAAGAGAGCGGCGGGGCTCCGCAGCAGCTCGATATGTCGCAAAGTAGAGGGTTCCACGACGTCGAGTGTCGATTGACCGTCCGGCATCGTGAGAGGAATCCCATCCAACAGAACCTGGATACCCCGAACGCCGAAGGCCGCGCGCGCGCCCATGCCGCGAATCGAAATGCTTTCACCCAGCGCGAAGTGGCCCCGATCACTGATCCAGACACCGGGCAGCGCCCTCAGAATCATTTCGAGGGACGTCGTGGGCTTGAGCGCCAGCTCCTCGGGATCTCGCGCGTGAACGCTCACGGCGTACGGCGCGGAGGCAGCCGATTCCGTCGAGCGCACGGCGTCGACGGTAATCTCCGGGAGCGTAGCCTCGAGCGTGTCCGGCGCTACACTCTGGGCCGCCGACGAACGCGGGAACCAAACCAGCATGAGGAGAAACGCCAGAGCTCCGAAGCGCGCTGTCATGGGGATGATGGTGGTTACAGTCAATCGGAGTGTAAAGACGCGCAGAGACGGCCTCCGTTTCCAAGACGGGCGTCGTTCTCACTCGGCGAACGCGAACCGCCGTTCCACGGCGCGGATCATTGGCGTATCTTCCGACCGCTCTGTTCAACGTTCCAATCCCGATCCACCTATGACCCGATCGCGCCGTGCATTCATCAAGGCGTCGGCCGCCGCGGCCGCCGCCGTAACCACCGGGCCCTGGATTCACCTCTCGTCCGCGTCGCCGAGCGACACACTGCACGTCGGATTGATCGGCGCCCGCAGCATGGGGTGGGGCAATCTCGTCGGGCACCTCAGGCAGCCGAACGTCGTCTGCGCGGGCGTGTGCGACGTCGACGGGCAGATACTGGAGCAGCGAGCCCGCGACGTCGAGGGGATGACCGGTGCGCGCCCGCGTCTGTTTCGGGACTTCCGAGAGCTGCTCGAGGCGGACGACGTCGACGCCGTCATCATCGGAACACCCGACCACTGGCATTGCCTCCAGACCGTGTACGCCTGCGAAGCGGGCAAGGACGTGTACGTTGAAAAACCCCTCGCGAATTCGATTGCCGAATGCGAGGCCATGGTGCGCGCGGTGCGAGGCGGTAACCGGATCGTCCAGGTCGGCCAGCAGCAGCGCAGCGGCGAAGCTTGGCAAGGCGCCGTCGACTTCGTCCGGTCAGGCCGGCTCGGCGACGTCCGTCTCGTGAAAGTGTGGGGCTTCTTCGAGTACGGCAAAGGGCTGCCGCGTGTGCCTGACGAGCCGCCGCCGTCTCACGTCGATTTCGACATGTGGCTCGGTCCGGCTCCAAAGCAGCCGTACAATCCGAGCCGATTCCACAGCGTCTGGCGGCATCAATGGGATTTCGGCGGCGGCCTCCTTTCGGACTGGGGGGTCCACCTCATCGACGTCGTGCTCTGGGCGATGGACGTCCGGGATGCCCCTCGCTCGGTCTCCGCGAGCGGCGGCATTTATACGTATCCGGATCGCGCGATCGAAACCCCGGATACGCTTAGCGTCATCTATGACATGGGGGATTACACGATTTCCTACGAGCACCTTGCCGGTCTGAACACGAGCTACTACGATCGAGGGTACGGCATCGCCTTCATCGGCAACGACGGCACGCTCATCGTAAATCGAAGCGGATGGGAGGTCATCCCGGAGGAACGAGACGGCAAGCCCGCAATGGGGCCCGTACCCTTCGTCGAGGGTGTCCAGAGCAATCACGAGCGACACGCCGTCAATTTCATTCAATCGGTGCGGGATCGCAATGACCCCATCTGTACGATAGAGATGGGACGGGACGCCGCCGTGTTCGCTCATCTCGGCAACATCGCACTCCGAACCAACGCCCGGGTCGTGTGGAATTCGGAGACGCAGTCGTTCGCGGCGAACGCCGGGGCGGACGCGTTGGTGAACCCGGAGTACCGGGCGCCATGGACGTTTCCGAACTGAACGAGACGATTTCGAGGAGCCGGGCTCGCGACGGGGCGCCGCTCCGTTAATCCTGTGGGACGTAATCGATGACGAACGCCTCCTCGAGGACGTCGAGCTCGCCCAGCAGCTCTCCAAACTTTTCGTGTTCCGGGTGCGGGAGATACGCATCGCGAGCGGCCGCGCTCTCGAACGTGATCAGGTAGAGGTGCGTGAAATCGTCATTCAGACCCTCCGGGCTCGAATTAACGCCGTACTCGAACGATACGATACCCGGGATGCTGTGCTGAAGTGCGCGGAACGCATCGGTAACTCGGCTGATCTGGTCGGCCGTCGCATTCGAGTTGTATTTGAATGCCACGACGTGGCGCACCGGCTCCTTATCATTCCCCTGCTGGGCGTAAACGGATGCCACGGGCAGTAGGGCGCAGGCTGCGATTAAAGCGATCGTTTTCATGGCAGCGAAAGGTAGGGTTACTCAGCATCGTACAAAAGGGGAAAGAATCGACCGCTCATCGGCTCGCCCTCCGGAATCGCAGGCACTCCCTCGAGAAGAGATTCGTTCTTGGCCGACCGGACGCCGTCTCGGAACACGTTGATCACCATGGCTCGGCGGGGTCGGTCGGTCCGATTCTCGTACGATCCGTGCACCATGAGGGGATGATGGAACGCCGCCTCCCCCGCCTTCAATTCGATGGCCACGGGATTGAAGTCGGCCTTCTGTTCGTCGGTGAGCACGGTCCGGATGGCGTCCATGTCGTTCGCGAGACCTGTGACGGGAAGGAGATCCCACTTGTGGCTTCCAGGCACGTAGTGGATGCAGCCGTTGTTGACGGTCGCATCGTCGAGCCCGATCCAGCACGTAAGATGGGCCATCGGCTTCGTGCGCGTCCAGTAGGAGTAATCCTGGTGCCAGGCCACCACGCCGCCGTGCCGGGCCGGCTTGCAAAAAAGCTGATCGTGCCAGAACCGAACGGGCCCGTCGAGGAGCTGCGAGGCCGGCACGGTAAACGCAGGATGCCACAATACGTCGTGAAATCCCGGTCGGAGGCGCCAGGCGCCCAGCGCGTGGAAAAGCACGTTATTCGGATCACCCGATTCGTTCGTGTGATATTCGTACCAGAGCTCACGCCCCTCGTGCGATGGATCGAAAAATTCTTCGAGCTCCTCGCGCAGCGCCTCGACGATCTCGTCGGTCAGGACGCGAACGCCCGCTACGTAGCCGTTTTCGTGGAAAAAGGCCACCTGCTCGTCGGATAACACGTATCGATCGGCTTCGGCGCCGTCGAAGAGGTCCCCGACGGGATGATGGATGGTCGACAGATCCGTCATAAATAGGGCAATAATCGTGATCGGGCAAGCCGCTGCCGACAAACGGCGCGGCGCGCTAAAGCGCATCAGACGCCTTTCGCCGTCACGCGGACCATGCGCACGCCTTGTCGAAAGGGCAGGTTCCGCGACGAGATTCAGCGCTAAGACTTCGGCGCCAAGATAGCAAACGACATTGATCAGATTGTACGACGCGAAGGTGACGGCGGAAAGGGCGGCTACGCCGGCACCGACGCCGACGATCCGCGCGCCGGACGTCTGACGATCATCGCCACAACCCCAGGATCCCGCCCATGATCGTGAAGGTCACGGCATGGTACCCGGCATTGATCAAAAACAAGCGCATCGATTTGCGCTCGAAGAGATAGGTGATGCCGATCGCGGTCGCCACCCAACCGATGCCGGCCAGCGCACCGGCGGTCAGACCCCACGAGAATGTCGCCTCTGAACCCAGAAACGCAGCCAGGTTGAATGCGATGATGAGCGAGAGGACGAAGGAGAGGCCGAACGTCCTGCCCATGCCTCCCTGAAGGTCGTCGTCCTTGAATCCGTTTTCGGCCATCCAGGCCTTCCCGAACAGGATCGGTGAGTACCAGAGGCCCCCGATGACGAAGCTGCTCAGCGCGGCCACGAGGACGGCAAAGAAGTTGAGCGTGGAGAGGTCCATGACATGCAGGTGTGATCGTTAGGATTTGTCGTGATCGCTGCCCAACTTAGGGCGAACCCGCGGCCCCCGCCGGCGGGCGTTACCGAAAACGAATTATTTCGACCCGAAAGCGTCGACGGCGTCACCGAAACCGCACGGCGTGGCCCCCAAGCAGAGATGGAACAGCCTCTCAACGACCTTACCATCCGATTGGTCGGCATTCCGACATTCGGGATCGTCATTCCGAACGTCACGGGATTGTACGGCCCGTTGGGTCCGGCCGAGCCGCTCTTCTGGGCGGGGTTCGCCTACTTCATCCTTCTTTCGTTCTGCATCTGGCAGGGCAACCGCTTTTTCCTGCTCAAGCAGCG
>CAZMXY010000146.1:0-9806 GCA_964570345.1 uncultured Rhodothermales bacterium
CATCCGGTGCGGTCGTCGCCGCCTAGATCCGTTACCATCATCATACCACTCTTCGGCATGCGTTGGGGGAATATTCCTCGCCTGTTTTCACGCACCTCGCGTGCACGGCAGGAGCAATTTGCCGGGCCCATTCGGGGCGAGCTACTCGGCGCCGAAAACCTTGCCGAGCGCGCGAGGGTCGTTGCCCGAGATCAGAGCGTCGTCACCGGTAAAAGACGATCGCGGCATGCCCCTCTGTTGACGCGCCTGAAGGGCACGCAGCGGATTCTGAACGACATCCACGAAAGGCTCTCGACAGGAGCGGACGCCCTCGTCGAGCCCGGCTCGGCGGGCGTATGGCTGTTGGACAATTTCCACGTCGTCGAGGAGCACATCCGTGAGGTGCGTGAGAACCTTCCCCGCGGGTACTACCAGGAGCTTCCCGAGCTCGACGCCGGGCCGCTCGCCGGTTACCCTCGTGTGTACGAGCTGGCCATCACACTGATCTCCAACACCGAAGGACGAATCGACCTCGACAACGTCTCCCTGTTCGTCGGTGCCTTCCAGCAGGCTGCACCTCTCACCATCGGAGAGCTCTGGGCGCTGCCTGCGATGCTTCGCCTGGGACTGATCGAGAACGTTCGCCGGATGGCGCTCCGTACGGTGCAGCACCTCGATCAGGAGATGGAGGCCGACCGGTGGACCAACCGCATTCGTGCGGCGACGGAAAAGGGCGCGTTGGGTGCGGCGCTCACCCGTCTGGGGGGCACTCCCCTGTCCATTTCTACCGTCTTCACCTCTCGGTTCCTGCAGCAGCTCCACCAGGTGCAAGATGATCCCCTCTTCCGCCGTTCGCTGGAGCAATGGATGATCGAGAAGGGCCTGAATGCGGACGACGCCGAGGCCCGCGCGACGCAGCGACTGGCTCTCACACAGGTCATGATGGCCCACAGCGTCACGAGCCTGAGAACCGTTGCCCGCGTGGATTGGCGGACGTTCGTCGAAGAGCAGAGCGCGATGGAGGCGGTCCTGAAGGAGGACCCTTCGGCCGCCTATCCGCGCATGACCTTCGCCACACGCGATCGGTACAGGCACGTGGTCGAGCGAATCGCTCGGCGGACCGGCCGGCGTGAGGAGGATGTGGCACGCTGCGCCGTTGATCTTGCACGCGCCTCCGATGAGATGCAGGATCCCCTCGATCCGAGACGGGCGCACGTCGGCTATTATCTGATTGACGAGGGTATCGACGCGCTTGAACGGGCGACGGGGTACCGTCCGCCGGTAGGCGAAGCGGTTCACCGCCGGATGCTGCAGCATCCAAACGCGGTGTACTTCGGCGGGCTGATCGCGAGCACGGCGGCCGTGCTCGCCGCGATCCTGTGGCTGATCGGACCGCAAACGTGGGAGTGGGTCATGCTCGTCGTGCTCCTCGCCTTCATTCCCGCCACGGAGATCGCAGTCAATCTCGTTAACCAGCTCGTCACCGCCCTGCTGCCGCCCCGTCCGCTACCGCGGCTCGACTTTTACACGGAGGGCGAGATTCCCACGGCGTTCCGCACTGTCGTCGTCATTCCCACACTTTTCGACAGCGTAGCGGCCGTTGAGGAGGCTCTCGAAAACCTGGAAGTCCAGTATCTGGCCAATCGGGAGACGCACCTGCACTTCGCGATCCTGAGCGACTTCACGGACGCGCCGACCGAAACTCGTGACGGGGATGCAGCGATCGTCGAGGCCGCCAGAGCCGGTGTGCGGGACCTCAATACCCGGTACGCCGCCGGCGCCGAGGATGCGTTCTTTCTTTTCCATCGAGCGCGCCGGTGGAATGCACAGGAAGGTGTCTGGATGGGATGGGAGCGTAAGCGTGGGAAGCTCGCCGAGTTCAACCGGTTCCTGCGCGGCGCCCGAGGGGCGTTCTCGACAATTGTCGGCGATACCGCACTGCTTCGGCAAGTCCGTTATGTGATCACGCTCGACGCCGACACGGTCCTTCCACCCGACGCTGCGCCGCTCCTGGTCGGGACCCTGGCGCACCCGCTCAACCGCGCCGTGTACGACCAGGCGTCCGGGCGCGTCGTCCGGGGCTACGGCATTCTTCAGCCGCGGGTCGGCGTCTCGCTTCCGAGCGCGCATCGTTCGCGTTTCGCCGCCATCCACTCCGGCCATCCCGGCGTGGATCCCTATACCACCGCCGTCTCAGACGTCTACCAGGACCTCTTCGGTGAGGGCAGCTTCACGGGGAAGGGGATCTACGATGTCGACGCCTTCGAGCAGGCTACGCACGGGCGTTTTGCGGAGAACACGCTGCTCTCGCACGACCTGATCGAAGGCAGCTACGTCCGCGCGGGCCTCGCCACAGACGTCATCGTATACGACGACTATCCGCCACGCTATCTCACGTTCACCCGCCGCAAGCATCGCTGGATTCGAGGAGACTGGCAGCTCCTGCGCTGGCTCGCCCCCACCGTTCCAGGCCCGGAAGGCCCGGAAGCCAATCGGCTCTCGTTTCTTTCACGGTGGAAAATTCTGGACAACCTGCGGCGCAGCACCGTCGAGATTGGGCTGATGGTTCTTCTGCTGGCAGGTTGGACGATCCTGCCCGGGTCGCCGCTGCAGTGGACGGTACTCGTCCTCTGCATGGTCGCCGCACCCTGGATCGTCTCGCTGATCCTCGCGCTCGTTCGCCCACCGCTCGACAAATCATGGCGTGCCTACTACGCCGCCGTGGGCAGGGACACCGTGACGAGTGCGCAGCAGGTGGCGCTCTTCGTCGCTTTTCTCGCGCACCAGGCTTTAATCTCGGCTGATGCGATCCTCCGCACGCTCTGGCGCGTCTTTATCTCTCGTCGGCACCTGTTGGAGTGGCAGACGGCTTCGATCACGGAGCGGGTCACGTCCGGTTCGAGAGTCGACGTCTGGCGCATGATGCGGCCCGCAACCGTGCTGGCAAGTATGATCCTCGTCGTGGCTGCCGGTTTCAATATTGCTGCCTATGGGGGTCTGGTCGAGCTTCCCGACGTCCCTACCTCGCCGCTCTGGCAGCGCATCCTCGCCGTGTTTCCGCTCGTCGGGCTCTGGCTGGCCTCGCCGGCTGTCGCTCACGCATTGGGCCGTTCGATGCGGGTGCCGGAGAAAGACCTCTCCTCGAGTGGACAAAGGAGCGCTCTGCGCTACGCACTCCTGCACTGGCGATTCTTTGACCGGTTCGTGAGCGCCGAGACGCAGTGGCTTGCCCCGGACAACTTCCAGGAGGATCCTGAACCCATCGTTGCGATGCGCACGTCGCCGACGAACATCGGTCTGCAGCTTCTGGCCACGACGAGTGCATACGACCTCGGATTCGTCACGGCTCACGAGATGACGGAGCGGCTGGAGCAGGTTTTCGGATCGCTCGAACGGATGAAGCGGTTTCGAGGCCACTTTTACAACTGGTACGATCTGGATAATCTGAACGTCCTCGAGCCGAATTATATATCGACGGTAGACAGCGGAAATCTCGCAGGCCACCTGATCGCGCTGCGCCAGGCGTGTCTCACGATTCCGGACGACCTCCTTTTCGACGGGCGTACGAAGAAGGCGCTTGCGGCGGCGCTAGCACTGGCCGAAGAGCGATTGTACGGCAGCTCTGTGGAAGGTGCCGCGCAGCAGGTGCGGCGCGCTCGTAAGGTGCTCGCCTCGCCGGTCGCCGAGGGGGACCTGGACGTCGTTGCGGAGCCGGTCGTGCGGGCGCTCCGCCTCGTGCAGCAGGCGGGCCACGACGACGGGAGTCCGTCCTCAGAATGGCTGGATTGGGTCATCCGACGGATCGATGCTGCGCGGAAGGAGGAGGAAGTGCCGATTTCCGCGTCGAATCCCCGGCCGCCGACGCTCCGCCGGCTCGCAGCTTCGTCAACGGCTGCGTCGACGCTGGTTGCGCGTCTTGAGGGCCTCGCACACAGGGCGTATCTGTGTGCTCTGGAGATGGATTTTCGCTTTCTCTTCGACGACGATCGGAAGCTCTTCTCGATCGGGTATCATGTAAGCGGCCACGCGTTCGACGGGGCGTATTACGATCTCCTGGCCTCCGAAGCGCGCCTTACCAGCTTCGTCGCCGTGGCGAAGAACGACGTCCCCGTTGAACACTGGTTCAGCCTGGGTCGCACCCTGACACACAGGTCCGGCGAGACGGCCCTCGTGTCGTGGAGCGGGAGCATGTTCGAGTACCTCATGCCGGCGCTCGTGATGCGGTCCTTCCCCGTCACCCTCCTCAGCCAGACGTATCGGGGAGCCGTCCGCCGGCAGATTGCGTACGCCGAAGCGGCCGGCGTACCGTGGGGTATGAGCGAGAGTGCTTACAATCTGCGAGACCGTCATCTGACCTATCAGTATCGGGCCTTCGGCGTGCCGGACCTCGCACTGAAGCGAGGATTGGGGCGCGACCTGGTAATCGCTCCGTATGCCAGCGCCCTCGCGATGATGGTCGACCCACAGCGGGCGCTCAGCAATCTGGACCGGCTGGAGTCGAAGGGCACCCTCGGACCCTACGGTTTTCACGACGCCCTCGACTACACACGCCCCGATCCGGGCCGCCGCTATGCGGTCGTCCGGAATTTCATGGCTCACCATATAGGAATGGGGCTTGTCGCGCTGGCAAATGTCCTGAGGGGGCAGCTCTGGCCGCGCCGCTTTCATAGCGACCCGCTCGTGCGCGCCGCCGAGCTGCTTCTCTACGAACGGATTCCGCGGCGTCTCGTCCTTCAGTCGCCGCAGGCGACACGGGCCGGCGAGGGTCTGCCCGATCCCGATCTCGAGCGGCCGGTCGTGCGCGAGGTAGAGACGCCCCAGACGCCGGAACCCCGCGTCGCGCTGCTTGGCCGCCTGCCGTACACGATCATGGTGACGAACGGCGGCGGCGGTTATAGCCGCTACGAAAATCTGGCCGTTACTCGATGGCGTGCCGACGGGACGATGGACGAGACCGGTCAGTTCTGCTACCTGAAGGACATTTCGACAGGGCGCGTCTGGTCGGCCGCCCATCAGCCTGTCCGTGCACCTGCCGACGCCTTCCGGGCGCTGCTCGCCACCGACCGCGTGTCGTTCCGACGCGTCGACCGGGACATCGAGACGCACACGGAGATCACGGTGGTACCGGAGGATTCGGCGGAAGTGCGCCGCGTCACCGTGACGAACTGCAGCGAGACTCCGCGCGACGTCGTTTTGACGAGCTTCGGCGAGATCGTTCTCGCCGCGCCTGACGCCGAGCGGGCACATCCGGCGTTCTCGAATCTCTTCGTCGAGACGGAATGGCACGCGTGGTGTGCGGCCATAACCGCGACGCGCCGTCCCCGTTCGGCGAGTGAGCCCGCGCTCTGGTGCGTACATGTCGTCGACACCAACAAGCAGCACGTCGAGCCCGTATCGTACGAGACCGATCGTGCCCGATTTATCGGCCGCGGACGCTCGGCACGCGAACCCGTCGCACTGGAAGGCGACGGACCCCTGTCGGGAACAACCGGGGCCGTCCTCGACCCGATCTTCGCCCTCCGCGTCCGGCTGCACCTGGAGCCCGGCCAATCGGCCAGCGCAGCCTTCACGACGCTGGTGGCGACGACGCGTGAACGGGCATTCGAGCTCGCCGACCGATACCACGATTCTCACGCCGCGCAGCGTGCGCTCGACCTCGCGTGGGTCTCCACCCAGGTCGAGCTGCGAGAGCTGGGCATCACGCCTGTGCAGGCCGCCGTATTTCAGGAGCTGGCCGGTCGCCTGTTCTTTCCGTCTCCTTCCCTGCGTGCTCCGAAAGAGGAGCGAGACCGCAACCGCGGGTCGCAACCGCTCCTCTGGTCGCTGGGCCTTTCGGGGGACTGGCCGATTCTGGTCGCCGTGATCAAGTCGTCGGACGGCCTGCCGACCCTCCGCGAGCTGCTGTCTGCACACCGTTACTGGCGGCGGCGCGGCATGACGGTTGACCTCGTGATCCTCAACGCCAACCCTCCCTCATACCTGCAGGAGTTGAACGAATCCATCGTGGCGATGCTCTACGCCACGCACGCCTCCGACCAGATCGACCGCTCGGGAGGTGTATTCATCCGGCGGCTCGACGAGCTGGGCGCCGACGCACTCCTCATGCTCCGCGCCACCGCACCCGTCCACGTGGAGTGTGACGGTCGATCTCTGAGCGACATTCTGGAGGAGGTGGATCTGTTCTCGGCTTCTCAGGACAAACATGCCGAGTCGTTTTCGCCGTCCGTGCGCGCGGTCACATCCTCGGACTCCGCGTCCGAGCACGTCGTGGCCGGCCTCTTGACGGCCGATGCGGATGCGGTGGATCTGCCGCCAGACAATACCGCTTCGGCGTTTGAAAATGGATTCGGCAAGATCTTGCTCGATGGCACGTACGAGATCCGTGTGTGTGGGGACCGGGTGCCGCCCGCGCCGTGGGCGAACGTCGTCGCGAACGCGCAGGGCGGATTCATCGCCACCGAACGGGGCGCCGGCTCCACATGGGCCGGGAGCAGCCATTTCTTTCGCCTCACGCCATGGCACAATGATCCGGTCACCGACTCCCCGGGCGAAGTGCTCTACCTGAGGGACGAAGAGACCCGCACGTTCTGGAGCGCCACGCCCGCTCCGATCCGCCGGGAGATCGCATACACGGTGCGGCACGGAGCGGGTTTCACGTCCTTCACTCACGTGTTCGCCGGGATCGCCACGGACCTCACGATGGCGATGGCGCCGGACGATGCCGTGAAGATCTCCGTTATCCGCCTTACCAACGAGAGCTCCCGGCCGAGACGCCTTACGGTGACCGGGTACGCAGAATGGACGCTTGGCGCGCTCCGTGAACATACACAACACCAGGTACGGACCGTCGCGCGACCGGACCTCGGAGCCATATTTGCTCGGAACACCTTCGATCCGCATTTTGCGGGGCACGTGGCATTCTGTGCCCTGAGCGAGCCGCTATCGGACTACACGAGCGATCGGCGGGCGTTCATCGGCCGAAACGGTACGCGGGCCGACCCACACGGCCTGCGGGCGGCGGCCCTCGGCGGGGAGAATGAAACCGGCGTCGATCCCTGCGCGGCCGTTCAATGCATGCTCGAGCTGGCACCCGGCGAGTCGCGGGAGATCGTCTTCCTGCTGGGTGCTGCTGAAGGAGAGGCCGCCGTGGACCGACTCCTGGCAAAATATCGCGACCGGAGGTCGGCTCTCGAGACCGTATCCCGCTCGCGGCAGGACTGGGCCCGCCGGCTTTCGGCGATCACCGTGCGTACGCCGGAGCCCTCCTTCGACGCCATGCTCAATCACTGGGCGCTCTACCAGGCGCTCGCGTGCCGCATGTGGGCCCGCTCGGCCGTTTACCAGAGCGGCGGGGCGTATGGTTTCCGGGACCAGCTCCAGGACGTACTGGCATTCCTCTACGCGGAGCCGGAGATCGCGCGTGAGCACATCGTTCGCGCGTCGGCCCGGCAGTTTATCGAGGGGGACGTGCAGCACTGGTGGCACCCGCACAGCGGCCGAGGCGTGCGAACCCGCTTCTCGGACGATCTGGCCTGGCTTCCGTACGTCGTCGACCAATACGTGCGCGTCACCGGCGATCGGTCGGTACTCGACGTTTACGTACCGTTCCTCGCGATGCGGTCTCTCGAACCGCACGAACACGAAGTGTACGACCTGCCCCTCGTCACCGACGAGCATGCGAGCATCTACGAGCACTGCCGCCGCGCCCTGGATAGGGCCTGCACGGTTGGCCCACACGGCTTGCCGCTCATCGGCATCGGAGACTGGAACGACGGGATGAATCGTGTCGGCGTGGAGGGGCGGGGAGAGAGCGTCTGGCTGGCGTGGTTCCTCGTGACGACGCTGCGGCGGTTCGCCGAACACGCAGCGGAGCGGGGCGACGCCGCAGTAGCCGCCGATTTCAGGATGCGGGCCGACGCGTACGTCTCGGCGATCGAAGCACACGGCTGGGACGGTGCCTGGTATCGCCGTGCGTTCTTTGACGACGGCACACCCCTCGGCTCAGCCGCCGCCGAGGAGTGCCGCATCGATGCCATCGCCCAGAGTTGGAGCGTGATTTCCGGTGCCGGTGATCCTGCGAGGAGCGAGCAGGCAATGCGATCGTTTGAAGAGCACCTCGTATGGAATGATGCCCGGCTCCTACCGCTTCTCACGCCCCCCTTCGACCGAACGACGCTGGATCCGGGGTATATCAAAGGCTACGTGCCCGGTGTGCGAGAGAACGGCGCGCAGTACACGCACGCCGCGCTCTGGAGCGTGCTCGCAACGGCGCTACAGGACCGGGGCGACCGTGCCTTTGAGCTCTTCCAGATGACCAATCCGCTCACCCGCACGCGCACTCCGGAAGACGTCTCCACCTATAAGGTAGAGCCCTACGTTGTCGCGGCCGACGTGTACACTGCCGCCGGTCACGTTGGTCGCGGCGGGTGGACGTGGTATACCGGCTCGGCAAGCTGGATGTATCGTGTCGGACTCGAGGCGATACTGGGGTTCACGAAGGAGGGGGACGTCCTGTTCATCGACCCCCATGCGCCGGCCGCGTGGCCGGAGTACGTAATTGAATATCGGCATGGCGGAAGCGTCTACGCCATCACCGTCCAGCAGCCTGGCGAGATCGATCGACACACCGCGGAAGTGCGCGTCGACGGGGTCCTCGTGGAGGGGACGGGAATTCCACTCGTAGATGACGGCGGGCCGCACGACGTGGTGGTACAGCCGAGGGTCCGGTCGTCGCCATGACGACGTCGTGTGTTGTTCTGTCATGACGTGCGGAGCTGCATGTCGACGGTCAGGAATCATGCACCAGACTGGATCGTATACGAGCTATAACCAAGTATGCATCGCGCACTTCTTCAGGTTCTGGGCTGAAGGTCTGTCTTATGCAGACGTGACGGCTCAGAACCTTTTTTGTTGATGCCGCCGTGGTGCAGCTGCACTGGAGAGGATTATCATGAGGATCTATGTGGGGAATCTTTCCCAACAGACAACAAGGGCGGATCTACGCGGTCTCTTTGCCGAATACGGCCAGATCGAGCGGGTGGGTCTCGCGAAAGAAAGAACAGGTGGCCCTTCGGTCGGCTACGGACTCGTCGAAATGAACGATGAAGCAGACGGCGAGCGAGCCATCGCCGGCCTTAGCGGCACGCTTCTCAAAGATCGACCGCTGAAGGTGAGGAAGGCACGGGCGCGAACCGATCGCAAACGCTCTGACGACAATAACGAAAGCTGATTTCAACTCCCGATCGGCGATCAGAGGCCCGCAAGGGCCTGAGAGCGGCGTTTGCAACAGTGTCGTGCGTACGTTTCGGTACGTATACTCGGCATTTCGGATTGAGATGTTCGCCTCACTCTAGTTTTTACCAAACCAGCCCCTGATAGGACGGTGATCACCCGAAATTTCCGGATGGTGCAGGCCTCATTCAGGATGGCACATTTACACAGCGATTATGAATGGAAAAGTAAAGTGGTTCAGTATCGACCGTGGTTACGGCTTCATCGAGCCCACCGACGGCAGTAAAGACGTATACGTCCACTGGGATGCGATTCCGGGTCTTGCCGAGGACGAGGGTCTTCGCGATGGCGAAGAGGTCGAGTTCGAAGTGCAGACCACGCCGAAAGGCCTGAGCGCCTTGAACGTCACGCGCGTGGCAAATGGACCGCTGACCTAGCAAACACGCTGTGGCCGTGGGACTATACGTGTCTCCGACCACCATAACTTCGCAATCGGCACAGCCGCTCCGGCGGTCGTGCATTCACGAGAAAGCACCCGGTCGTTTCGGCCGGGTGTTCTTATTTGAACGCGGCCCAGGGCGCTTCTCCCGGGAAAC
>CAZMXY010000147.1:0-9626 GCA_964570345.1 uncultured Rhodothermales bacterium
TCCGTGCGGCGACTCCACGTGGAAGATGTAGAGGCCGTAGGCGATGTTCATATTGTCCATGGTCCGGAGATTCCAGAAGGCCTTGCCGTCGTCGAGCGTGCTCTCGTGATGGATCGTGTCGACGTGTTCGCCGGCCAGCGTGTAGATCCGGATCGTGCACTGTTTCGGCACGTTGGCGAAGTAGAGGCGGCGGTCGCCGCGCTCGGTGTTGGCGATCGGATTCCGTGGTTCGATCTCGTTCGTGGCGACATACGGGTTCGGCACGACGTAGACCTCCTTCAAGCCCTCCTTCGCCAGGACCTCGTCGGTAGTGGCCGCTCGAGTGGTAAAGGTGAAGGCGTCGTTCGGCGTGAAGGGCTTGGTGGTGCCGAGGAAAAAGACGGCTCCATTGCCGGGGACCGATGCCGTGCCGTCCGGATCCCGGAACTGCACCTGCCACGTGGCGACGTCCTGGTCGTCGAGGTGCTCGACGAAGATGATCGTCTCAGTTAAATCCCACTCGCCGTTCCGATTGACGTCCGGCACGAAGGCCTGTACCGGCTCGTTGGCCCTTGTCAGGTTGATGATCTCGAACGGCAGCTCGAGATTGCTCACGATGCTCGTCGTCGTCGTGCCGAAGCGGATCTCGTAGTCGAAGGGTTGACCGCGTCGGCCGGGGCCGGCCGTGGCGACGCCGACCTGGAATCCGAGTCCGTTTCCACCCTGCGCCCATCCGGTGGCCTCCAGGTCGAGCGCGAGCGCGTGATCTTGCACGGCAAGGTGCAGTCCGTCGAAGACGAGATTGGCCTCCTCGCCGTCGAGGTAGTCACTCTCGAAGATCGGCGCGTACGTGTACGTCGCCACGAGGGTCTCGCCCGTCTCGACCGGGGCATCGCCGAAAACGTGCACGGAGCCGGCAGCGGCATTGAGTTCGTAGTGCGTCCCCGCCTCCAGGGTCTGGCCGTCGGCCGTGCGGAGCGAGAACGAATTTTCGATGACGTTCGCCCTGCCGAGACTCGCAAACTGCCCCGGCGTTGCGCGAAATTCGCGAATGGTCGGCTCCTCGTTGATGACCGAATAGACCATCTGGCCGTCGACCTCCTCGAAGTCGAGCCGGTATCGGTTGTCGGGCAGCACCGCCAGCTCGTGCATGACGTCGATTCCGACCCGTCCGGTGGCCACGCCGGAGGAGTGGGCGAGCTCGACCTGCGGGGCCACGTAGCCTGCCGTGCGCGGTCGCGGCACGACCGAGACGGTGTTCCAATCGTAGATGTATGAGTCGTCGGTCGGATTGAACGTGATCGTCTTGCTGGTCTCACTCGGTGAAATCCCGCTCGCGAATCCTTCTCCGGCATCGCCGATGAACCCGCGGTCATACGCGACGACCGCGTAATAGTAGGTCTGGCCGTTGATGACGTTGTTCGAATCGACGTACGTGTGGAACAGCCCCGTGTCGTCACCCAGGTCGTACGAAATGCCGCGCCCGGTGTAAGGGATCGGGGAGGGGCCGCGAATCCCGTTGTCGAGATCGAACTTGGCCTTGACTCCTCGTTCGTCGGTGAGGGGTCGGAACAGAAACCGTGTACCGTTGACGTCCGTGATGGTCTGCTGGTCGCCGAACTCGTGATCGGTGGATCGGTAGATCACGTAGCCTTCGAAATCGTTCTCGCGCGTGAGCGGATCGAAGGAATCCTCGGCGCCCTTGTCCCAGTAGAGCGTCACTTTCTGATCGCCCGGCACCGCGGTCACAACGGGCTTGTCGGGCGGTTTCGCGAATCGGTATCCGACGTCGTAAATCTGCTGAACGGTCGTGGCGTTGAGTTCGAGATCGCTCAGGTTCTCACCGATCAGCAGGGCGATCGAGAAACGTTTCGTTTCTCCGGCGCGGAGCGGAAAGTATCCGGATCCGTACAGGAAGACGTAATCACCGGGTTCGGCCGGCACTTCGTCGAACCGGCCCGGAATCACGAAGTCCCACACGCGCGCGTCGTTCGAGATGCGATTGCCGGCGAACGGCGGTGAGGCGAACGACGTCAGGCCGATCATGTCGCTCTCGTCGATGTCCGTAAATTCGAAATTCGGCTCACCGGGCTTCGTAATGTCGAACGGGTCGCCGGCGGTCGGAATGCCGTCGCCCTCGCCTTCGTCACCGGTGCCGGGGATGCCGTCGATGCCCACGTCGTCGAACTCCGGATCCCAGTCGCCGTCGTTGTCGATGCCGTCTGTCCACGACTCGTCGACCATGCCGTCGCCGTCGTTGTCGATGCCGTCTCCGGGATAGAAGGTCCCGCCGGACGCCGCGCACTCGGCTTCATTGGCGCCTCGGCCGCCGACACACTCGTTTCCACGTCCCGGGCTCTCGAGAAACTTGTATCCGAAATAGCCGGGTGGACGTCCGGCGACGTCGGATCGCCCGTCAGCGTCCCAGGCGAAGACCATGTTCAGGTCTCGGTCGAAGAACGCGAGGTCGTCGTGCCAGTCGCTCGGCCCGCCCACGTGCGGGTCGCCCCACATGCCGAATACGACCTTGTTGAGGTCCTTCTCGCTCTTGTTCGTAATCTTGTAGATCATGAAGATGGCGTCCTCGGCCAGGGGATTCGACCACTGATACAGACGCGTCTCGACTTCCAGGCCGAGCCCCCTCCTGGAGGGGTCGGAGGGGAAGGGTAAGTACGCGAATTCCCGGTTCGCGTAGTCGTTCATGAAGTAGAGCGCCTCCTTGTCGGCGTTGGAGGCCCCCTGCTGGAGGGCGCCCGGCCAGACGTACTGCTGGAGGTTCTCGTTGTACCAATCCTCGGGCCACGGATCGGGCTTGCCGTCGAGGTCGAGGTCTCGGTCGTCGCTCGTGGGGATGCGGTTCGAATTCGGATTGACGACCTGAATGCCCTCGAAATTGCCTACCGGCTCCGCGCATGGAATCGGCTGCCAGCCCCACCGCTCGCTTCCGTCGGGAGAGACTTCGCCGCCGTTCGACGTGAGTCCGTCCGAGACGATGTACGTTACCCAGACCGTATCCCCGGCGGCATCGCGAACGAGGTCGCCGTTGTCGTCACGTAGCGGCACGCTCTGCGGATCCTGATGGCCTTCGTCGATGACCTCCGCGCCGACGAACGGCCCGAACTCGTAGCCGTATCCCAGGCCGTTCCAGACGATGTCGGTGATCGTGTTACCGGGCGAAGAGATTGATCCGAAATTCGAGATCTGCGTGGTGATTTTGTTTCCATTCAGGATCGTGTCGCGCCGATCGGTGAAGTCCGGACAGTCCTGCTGGTACGCCGGCTGGCCGCTGTTCGACGTCGCCAGGCGGTCGAGCCAGTTTCGGACCTGAACCTGAGACCAGCCTCGCTCGCGGCCTTCGCGCAACTCCTTCTTAGACTGCGCGGACGCGGGCAGCGTGGTGGCGAGCGCGAGAAAGACGATGAATAGACGAAAATGCATGGGATGGAAGGTTGTCTTCTAAAATCCTAAAGTCAGGCCCACGCGCACCTCGCGAGGAGCGCTGAAGAAGTGGGGCCGCGTGTCCCACTCCTCGAGGGAGTGGACGCCGGGAAGGCCATAGCCCGGTCTCCAGGTCGCGTGGAGGTTTCGCTCACGGCTGAGGGAGTACGTGGCGCGCCCCGTGTCGTCGAAAACGAAGTTCTCGTTCATCACGTCGAGCGCGTTGAAGATTTTGGCGAAGGCCCTGATTTTCGCCGCACCGAACTCGAGGTTCTTGTAAACGTGGGCATCCAGCTTGATTTGGGACGGTTTGCGGCCGCTGCGGGGAAGCTCGTCGATGTTTTGATCCAGTATGACCGGCGAATACGGATACCCCGTCGTGTAGCGCCCGATCAGCGAGATACCCCAGCTGGCCGGATCCGAAATCGTCACCGTCGTGGAGATGATGTGCCGCTGGTCGAAATCCAGCGGGATCACCTCGAGCTCGGTTTCGCGCCCGGAAAGAAAATTGAAGAAGGCGGCCGACGGATCGTCGTTGTCGCCCTCGGCGAGCTGGTAGGTGTAGTCTACGTTGGCGGAGACGAGCCCGTCGCGCGAACGGCGCTTGGTCAGGGCGAACGTGACGCCCTTCACGTTCGCATAATTCTTGTTGACGAAGATGTTGTAGACGTCCTCGCCGGGTATCGTGCTGTACTGGATTCGCTGGCGCGTCAGGTAATCGCGGATGTCCTTGAAATAGCCCGTCACGTCGAAGGCGAGCACGTCCGTCAACTGCTGCTGCAGTCCGATCTCGTACTGGACCGTCCGCTCCGGCCGCAGGTTCGTGTTACCGAACGTCGGAACCTCGTCGAACGGGAATTCGAATTCCGGATTCAGATACATGCTCCGCAGCGGCGGCATCTGCGCGAAGTGCCCATACGAAAAGTGAATGATGCCGCGCGTCGTGATCGGGAACGACACGCCGACGCGCGGAAGGACCATGTTTCTCTCCCGGGCCTCGGCGAGTTCGCCTTTGGGATTCAGCAGATTCGGGATATAGAGTCCGTTCGGATCGAAGCGCTCGTAGCGCACCCCCGCGTTGATGATGAAGTCGTCGAATTCCAGCTTGTCCTGCACGTAGGCGGCGAATTCGTTGACGCGCTGATCCACGTACCTGTCGTGTGAGGGATTTTCGACCGGCTCGACCGTCGGTTGGCGGTAGCGGTTGCCGTCGTAAAGCACGATGAAATTTTGCCGATCGAGCCCGTGGAGCTGCACGTCGAGACCCATTTTCGCCTCGTGGATGAGGCCGAACTGCCGGGTGAAGTCAAGCTTCGTTCGGAACGACCGCGCGTCTTCGTAGACGTGCGCCTTCTGATTGCCGCCGAACAGGAAGTTGGTGCCCGGAAAGCCGGTCAGGTTGCCGTTGCCGGTGGCGCCGCGATCGACGACGTACCGTGAATCGAACGGATTCTCGAACAGGTAGTCGCTGAACCGGTTCGTGGCGTACGAGAACCGCGCGGTATAGAACGAACGGTCGCCGAGCGAGTGCGTCCAGTGCAGGCTGTGATTGAAGCTGCGCTCGCGCACCCACGTCGTTCCGTCGGGCACGTATCGGTAGGCGAAATCGTAAGACCGCCGCTTCAAGCCGTCCTGCATGTGGCTGTATTCGATCTTTACGCCGGAAAACGGCCTGAACGTGATCTTTCCCAGCAGATTGTAGCTCTCTCGCGGATTCATGGCGACCACTTCGCTCGGTACCGGCGTGCCCTCGGCGGCGTATTCGTACCACGGCTTGCCGTGCATCTCGTAATACCAGTTCGGCCCGTCGTAGTCCGGGAGATGCTCGCGGATCGTTACCAGGCGCTGCGGGTCGGGATTGAAGTTGGCCGAATCCGACGGCAGGTGTTCGCGCACGCCGAAGATGTGCCCGTCGTCGACGTCCCGTCGGCCGGACAGGAAGAACCGTAGTCTGTCGCTGAGAAGAGGACCCGAGAGGGAGCCTTCCATCGTGTAGACGCTCAGGTCGAGCTCGTTCGGATCCTTGAACACGTCATTGTTGCCGCCGAGCACGTCGCCGCCGTAGAAGCTGAAAGAGCCCTCGAGCTGCGAGCCGCCTTCCTTGGTGACGAGGTTCACGATGCCCGACATGGCCTTGCCGTATTCGGCGTTGAAGGCGCCCGAGATGACCGTCATCTCCTGGATGGCGTCGGCCGCGACCTCGGTCGCGAGACTGTTCGTGTTGAACGGATTCCCGACCGACATGCCGTCGACGAGGTAGGCGATCTCGTTCGACCGGCCGCCGCGGATGTGGAACGCACCGTCGGCGCCCTGCGACACGCCGGCCTGCGTGGCGAGCACGCCCAGGAAGCCCTCCACCGGCAGCTGGTCGATCTCTTCCGCCACGACCGTCTTCTTCGAGGCGGTCAGATCCTTCTGCACGAGAGGCCGCTCCGCCTGCACGATGATTTCCTCGCCCTCGATCACTTCTTCCCCCATCTCGAGGTCGATCCGAGTCGTATGGTCGGACGAGACCTGCACGCCCTCGACGAGCCGGCGGCCGAAGCCGATGTAGGAGAAGACGAGCGTATGCTCGCCGGGACGCACGTTCAGGATGACGTAGTTTCCCTCGACGTCCGTCGTGGCGCCCTGCGTCGTTCCTTCGATCACCACGTTGACGCCGATGAGCGGCTCGCCATTGGCGGCGTCGGTCACGCGACCGGTAATCTTACCCTGGGCGAGCGACGAATCGACGAGGAACAAGGTGAGCAGCACGATGGCTGTCTGGAGGGTGAGGGTACGAAAGGTGGTAGCTGCAGTCATCAGAAACGGGGATAGAGACCAGGCCGCAGGAAAAAATGGAGACTTCGGCGCGACGATGAAAGGCAATCTCGGGCCGCCCTTCTGCAGAGGGGCGGGAACGCGGCGCGAGTTACCGAAAGATCGGCGCCGCGAAGATAATGATTTAGATGCACAAAGGACAGAAAGGAGGGGCGTAAAGCGGCGCCCCTCCTTGTTTGATTCGCTTTTACTAGGCCGACGCGCTTATTTCACGAGGATCATCGGCCTTACTTCACGATGCCGCTCGGTCTCGAGGCTGTAAAAATACGTGCCGCTCGCGACGGGTCGAGTCGTCTCGGACGTCGCATCCCACGTCACCTGGTACGTTCCGGCGGGGTGGAGCCGGTCGTCGATGAGCGTTCGCACGACACGTCCCATCACGTCGTAGATGCGGACCGTTACGGACGTCTCCCGCGGAAGCGTGAAGCTGAACGTCGTCGACGGATTGAAGGGATTCGGATAATTGGCATGCAGTGCGAATCCGTCCGGCAGCGATCCTCGATCGTCGTCGATCGACACGACGAAGTCCGGTGAAAATTCGTAGATGCGCAGGAACGCGCGTGCCGGAGCGGCGAACGTCTCGCGGACCGTGCGGTCGTAGATGTTCGTGCCCGCATTGTACACCTCGTCGATCACTTGCAGACTGTCGTCGACGCCCTGAAACGAGAGCGCGATCTCTACGTTGCCGTCGCCGTCGGCATCCCCCAGATAAACCAGACCGGACGGAAAGACCGGGTCGTTGTCGCTTCCGATCGTGCCCTGCTTGGCGATGGCGGTTTCAAAGTACGTCGACAGGACGCCGGCCGAGTCGCGATGGACGACGTGGAAACCCGTCGTGTCGATCGGATGGCTCGTGTCGACCCGCTGCACGGGTGAGTAATTCGCCGGGTCGGAAGGATCGCCGCCGTTGAACTCCGTGATGCGGATGAATTCGGAAGGCAGGCCGTCGTTGTAGGCAGAGGCCGAATAGCCCGAGCCGCCGGCAATGATCTCCGGCCGCCCGTCGCCGTCTACGTCTCCCACGGCTACGCCCCCTGCGCCTCCTTCGAGGATGGCCTCGAGCGTGAAGTTGTCCTCACCGATCGAGAGCACGTCGTCTCCGGGGCCGTAATTCAGAACGGCAATGTGCCCGGTGAAGAAATTGGGATAGTACACCTCGTCGTTTCCGTCCCCGTCGACGTCCGCCACGGTGCCGCCGAAGAGCGCTACGTGGTCTTCGACCGTCGCGGCCAGATGCGAGCCGGGCGTGTCTGCGGTGGGCAGGAGGACTTCGCCGTCGCCGACGGCCATGCCATTGAAGAAATTGAAGTTATTCCAGGAGTGATACGAGATCTCCATCTGCCCGTCCCCGTCCAGGTCGGCCGCGAGCATGTCGATCGGACTGCCACCGCCGTACGTATCCGAATCGTCACGCGGATTTATTCTCGATTCGATATTCCAGGACGCGAATCCGCTGCCGGCCTCGTCGGTGGCATATTCGCCGGAGACCGAGAGCACGTAGAAGACGTCATGGTCGTTCGGACCGTTGGCCGGCACCAGCAGCTCCTGCTGCCCGTCGCCGTCCACGTCCACGGCCTGCAATTTTTGTGCATGGACGAATGTCGGATTCTCGCCTAGCTCCGGGTCGATCTCGTAGAAGTTGCCGATCGTCGCCGGTCGCACGCCGTAGTGATCGGTGCCGTTGCCGTCGTATTCCCAGACGTACACGCCTATGGTGTAGTCCGGATTCGCATCGAGGTCGTACCCGCTGCCGGACACGTACACGATTTCACCGAGTCCGTCCCCGTCGAGATCCGCGCCGGTCGCGTACCGGGCGTTGTTGCTGCTGTCGCTGGAATCGATAACCGCCGTCGAGTAGACCAGCTCCCAGCTGTTGATACCCTGATTCTCGAAGACGTGGATGCGGCCGCCCGCGCCGTTATGCTGAGCGAGCAGGATTTCCACGTTTCCGTCTCCGTCGAGATCGAAGGGGCCGGAAATTCCGCGGGCGCCGTTTTGAAGCCCGGCGGCCATCGGATCTGAGAAATCCCCGCCTTCCGGCGAAAAGACGTATTCGAGCTCCTGTGCGCCGGCACTACCGAAGAAGGTGAAGGCCGCAGCTAAAGCAAGGATGGTAGCTTTTCTCATGGTTTCTCCAGAAGGGTGTTAATAAAAAAGGAGGCTGGATTCGAAAAAAGATGGATGCGAACGAGCCCGCCGATCGGCGCGCCTCGAATCGATTTCAGGGATGGAACGAGCCCATAGGCTAGGGAATGGAACGAGCCCGTAGTATAACGGAACGGTACCTCGCACGCCACTGACGACGTTCCCACCAATCGTAACGATACGGGGGATCAGAGAAGCCTCACTGCTCGAGCAGCGCCTGTAAAACGCCTCAATTGCAAGAAAGAGACGTCTCTCGTCGCAAGGCAGCACCGCCGGATCTCCATTTGTCGTTGCATCGCATCCGCTGACCGGCTATGTTTGCGAGTCCCTACGTTTTTCGTTCGACCCCGCGACTACGCGCAGGTTGACCAGCCCCGTTTTCGTTTTACCACAACCCCAGGTGTCGTTTTATGAAACGATTGCTATCGCTCTTGACAGGCCTCGGCGCCATCATCATACTCATCGGACTCGTCGCCGTCCCCTCGGCTCTGGCGCAGTACAATGCCGGCGACGGCTTCAACGTCGCCTGGACCCTCAACGCCCACGATCACCCCGACCTGTTCACGCGCGGCCCCGCTTTCGGCGGACGCGGCGTGCTGACGGGTATGGACTTCGACGGCGACGGGAACAAGGAAATCCTTTTCGTGACGGACGAAACGCTGGCTCCGGGCGGCCCGGATCCCGGCTTCTTGGACGTTTTCCTGTTTGAGGCGGCAGGGGATGATACGTATGAGTACGTCTGGCATTGGACGGAGCCGGAAGCGTCGAATTCCCTGGCGGCCCTTACCTACGGCGACATGGACGGTGACGGTCTGTGGGAGATCTACTTCGGGATTCCGACGATCAACGACGACCCGATGGATCTCTTCATCTTCGAGCAGAATCCGGATGGGACGTTTCCGGATGAGCCGACCATCGCCTATGACTACGGCCGCGCGGGCAACCTCGACTTCCGTCCGGCGGGCTTTGCGCTAGCGGACATCGACGGCGACGGCGACGTCGAGCTGGCCACCGTCTCCCGTACGTCCGGCCGCCGCGAGCTCGTCGTGATCTCGCTTGTCGGCGACGAGCTCGACGCCTTCGCCACGTTCGACATCGAATTCGAAGTCGGCGAGCAGGTGCTCGGAGGCGGCGCCATCCACGACGTGGACGTGGTGGACTTCGACGGAGACGGGATGAACGAGATCTGGGTGAACACCTGGGACAACTTCTCATGGGCCATCTTCGAGGCCACCGGTCCGGAC
>CAZMXY010000148.1:0-9623 GCA_964570345.1 uncultured Rhodothermales bacterium
AGAGCAACGAGCCATGGCAAAGGAGACGTTTCAGCGGACGAAGCCGCACGTGAACATCGGGACGATCGGTCACGTGGATCACGGGAAGACGACGTTGACGGCGGCGATCACGTTGGTGTTGAACCGCCGGGTGTCGGACCCGGCGAACGAGATTCGATCGTTTGATTCGATCGACAACGCGCCGGAGGAGCGGGAGCGTGGGATCACGATCGCGACGGCGCACGTGGAGTACGCGACGGAGAAGCGGCACTACGCGCACGTGGACTGTCCGGGACACGCGGACTACGTGAAGAACATGGTGACGGGAGCGGCGCAGATGGACGGGGCGATCCTGGTGGTGGCGGCGACCGACGGTCCGATGCCTCAGACGCGGGAGCACATCTTGCTGGCGCGTCAGGTGGGGGTGCCCTACATCGTGGTGTTTTTGAACAAGGTGGACCTGGTCGACGACGAGGAGTTGTTGGAGTTGGTGGAGATGGAGGTGCGGGAGCTGTTGGAGCAGTACGAGTTTCCGGGGGAGGACACGCCGGTCATCGCGGGGAGCGCGTTGGGGGCGCTCAACGGGGAGACGGAGTGGGAGGACAAGGTGATGGAGTTGATGGCGGCGGTGGACGAGTACATTCCGACGCCGCAGCGGGACACGGAGAAGGCGTTTTTGATGCCGGTGGAGGACATTTTTTCGATTACGGGTCGGGGGACGGTGGCGACGGGGCGGATCGAGCGGGGGGTGGTGAAGGTGGGCGAGAGCGTGGAGATCGTGGGGATGCAGGAGGGGAAGCAGACCTCGGTGGTGACGGGGGTGGAGATGTTTCGCAAGCTTTTGGACCAGGGCCAGGCGGGCGACAACGTGGGCTTGCTGCTGCGGGGGATCGAGAAGGAGGCGATCGAGCGGGGGATGGTGATCTGCAAGCCGGGTTCGATCACGCCGCACAAGGCGTTCGAGTGCGAGGTGTACGTCTTGTCGAAGGAGGAGGGCGGTCGGCACACGCCGTTTTTCAAGGGGTATCGTCCGCAGTTTTTCTTTCGCACGACGGACGTGACGGGGGACATCGAGCTGCCTTCGGGGGTGGAGATGGTGATGCCGGGGGACAACACGTCCTTCAAGGTGAAGCTGATCCAGCCGGTGGCGATGGAGGAGGGCCTGCGCTTCGCCATCCGCGAGGGCGGCCGCACCGTGGGCGCGGGCGTCGTCTCGAAAATATTGGACTAACGCGTGACGGCGACGGGGGCGCGTCATCGCAATCCCGACGCCGGTCACTCTCCCAGACGGCGGTAGAGAATCCGGAGACAAGCAAATGGCCGTAAGCCAAAAAATTCGAATCAAGCTGAAATCGTACGACCACAGGCTGATCGACAAGAGCGCGGAGAAGATCATTCGCACGGTCAAGTCGACCGGCGCCGTAGTCAGCGGCCCGATCCCGTTGCCGACGCAGAAGTCGATTTACACGGTGCTGCGCAGTCCGCACGTGGACAAGAAATCCCGCGAGCAATTTGAGACAAGGCACCACAAACGGCTCATCGACATTCTGTCGACGAGCAGCAAAACGGTCGACGCGTTGATGAAGCTCGAATTGCCGAGCGGCGTCGACGTCGAGATCAAGGTCTAACCCTTAGTTGGAGAACGAACATGCGTAAGTCATCGGTATTTCTTCTCGTACTGCTCTTCGCGCTGACCTCGATCGGCTGCGATAGCACTGAAGACGACGATCCCAGCGACGCCGAAATCTTCGTCGGCACGTGGACGCTCGTCGGTCTTTCAGACGACGAGGGCGACAAGCTGGCGCTCTTCGGCCAGGTTGCGAATGGATTTACGGCCACGCTCCGTGGCGACAATACGTTCCACGTCCTCGTCGACTACATCCAACAGGACGATCTCGAGATCGCAGGAACGTATACCGTAAACGAAGATGCAACCACGCTGGTATTGTCCATCGGCACTCAGAACCCAGCATTCGATTACCAAATCGAGAACGAGAATCGAATCGTACTGTTCGCGCCCGCCGTCATCGTGAATACTCTCTTTCAGACAAGCGCCTACGTAGGTCAGGTGCGGATCACCATACAGAGGACATAACGACGGACGAGTCGAATGAGCGGACTGATCGGAAAGAAAGTAGGTATGACGAGCGTCTTCGACGACGTCGGGAATAACATTCCCTGCACGGTCCTCGAAGTTGGACCCAACGTCGTGACGCAGATCAAGACCGAAGACGGCAAGGACGGTTACGACGCCGTCCAGCTCGCCTCCGGCGAGGTCAAGGAGAAACATGCGACCCGATCTATGGCCGGCCATTTCGAGGCGGCGGGCACCGGTCCGAAGAAAAAGGTCGTCGAATTCCGCAGCGCGTTCGACGAGGTGTCGATTGGCGACGAACTCCGTGCCGGAGACGTCTTCGCGGAGGGCGACGTCGTAAACGTGGTTGGTACGTCCAAAGGGAAAGGATTTCAGGGTGTCGTGCGGCGTCACGGCTTCCGAGGAGTCGGCTCTCGCACGCACGGGCAGCATAATCGAGAACGAGCTCCCGGATCGATCGGAGCGTCGTCCGATCCCTCTCGCGTCTTCAAGGGCATGCGGATGGGAGGGCGTATGGGCAACGATCGCGTGACCGTCCGGAATTTGACGGTCTTGCGTGTGCTCGAAGACCAGAACGCCATCCTCGTCAAGGGCGCGGTACCGGGTGCTCGCGGAAGCTACGTGACCATACATAAGCAGAGATAGCGGCATGGCCGGATTGACGGGAATCGATCGGAGGCGCGGCGCCGAAGGGCGATTCGGTTTGACCCGTTCCCGTCGTCCCCTGCGATGGGCCGTGAGGATCGAGACTTGAGAAAACGATGAAAGCGAAAATTTATAGTGCGGACGGAAGCGCGACGAAGCGCACCATGACGCTCGATCCTTCGATATTCGAGATCGAGCCGCACGACCATGCCATCTGGCTTGACGTGCGCCGCATTCAGACCAATGGCCGGCAGGGTACGCACAAGACGAAAGAGCGCAGCGAAGTCCGAGGAAGTACGCGCAAGCTCTATCGTCAAAAAGGCACCGGATACGCGCGCGCAGGAGACGCGAAATCGCCCATACGGCGCAGTGGCGGTACGACTTTCGGACCTCGTCCCCGCACGTACGATTTCAAGGTAAACAAGAAGACGAGGCAGCTGGCGCGTCGCTCCGTCCTGACGTACAAGGCGAAGGAGGAGGCCATCCGCATCGTGGAGAACCTGGGTCTCGATCGTGTTAGTACCAAGGACCTCGTGGCCTTGATGGCGGGTCTCGATCTTGCCGGTACGAAAGTGCTCG
Source organism: uncultured Rhodothermales bacterium (assembly GCA_964570345.1). Classification (GTDB taxonomy): domain Bacteria; phylum Bacteroidota; class Rhodothermia; order Rhodothermales; family VXPQ01; genus CAZMXY01. The sequence goes on from CAZMXY010000148.1 coordinate 3,299, forward strand.
TGCTGACCGACGATTACCGACCAGAGGTTTACCGTTCCAGTCGGAACCTCGCGAAGGTGAAGGTCAAAGAGGTGCGCAAGGCTTCGACGCTCGACCTCCTCGACGCGCACGTCGTCGTTCTGGAGGAACGCGCCCTGGATAGTCTCACCGAGCAGCTCGGTGGAAAGCAGCAAGCCGCAGCCCAGTAAGACGGGAGTTTCCGGAATTTCTAGACCGTAGAGATTTACTCATGAGCAAAGACGTACTCATTCGTCCTCTCATCACCGAAAAGCTGACGAGGCTGATGGAAGAGGGTCATTATACCTTTGAAGTAGACATGGCCGCGAACAAAGTCGAAATCCGCAAGGCCGTGGAGTCCCGATATCCCGGAGTCGACGTCAAGTCGATTCGCACGCTGATCGTGCGCGGCAAGCGCCGCTCGCAACACACCCGACGCGGCCTGACGCGAGGCCGCACGGCCTACCATAAGCGGGCGTTCGTGACGTTGACCGAGAGCAGCGAACCGATCGACTTCTTCGAACAAGTGTGAGTGAGATGACCGGTCATCGGATAGGGAGACGGAACTCAGTACGCCGGATCGCAGACGGACCCGGCTCGATTAGCCGTTCCCCTAAACGACAGAATTAGTTTCGAAACCATGGCGATAAAGAAAGTAAAGCCGACCACTAACGCCCGCCGGCAATACTCCGTCGAATCCTTCGAAGACATTACGAAGAAGGACCCGGAGCGACGACTGCTGGCTCCGGTAAAGAAAAAGGGTGGTCGCAACAATAACGGCCGGATTACGACGAGGCACCAGGGGGGCGGCCACAAGCGCCGCTATCGCGTGATAGATTTTAAGCGGAACAAGCCGGGGATTCCGGCGCGCGTGGCGTCGATCGAATACGATCCGAACCGGTCGGCGCGAATCGCACTGCTCGTGTACGCCGACGGCGACAAGCGCTACATCATCGCGCCGAACGAAGTACAGGTCGGGCAGACGCTCATGAGCGGTCCCGACGCCCTTCCGGAGGCCGGTAACTGCCTACCCCTGACGAAAATTCCGCTTGGCTCCTTCGTGCACGCCATCGAAATGAAACCGGGCAAGGGTGCGCAGATAGCGCGGTCGGCGGGGACCTACGCGCAGCTGACGGCGCGGGAAGGCAAGTATGCCACGCTGAAGCTGCCCTCGGGCGAGACGCGCATGATTCCGGTCCGTTGCATGGCGACGATCGGGACGACGAGCAATCCGGATCACATGAACGTGGACCTGGGCAAGGCGGGCCGGCAGCGCTGGCTCGGAGTTCGTCCTAAAACTCGAGGCGTGGCCATGAATCCAGTCGACCATCCGATGGGTGGAGGCGAAGGGAAGGCGTCCGGCGGTCATCCTCGTTCGCCGAGCGGCATTCCGGCAAAGGGATACAAGACGCGCAAGCGCAAGAAACAGTCGAACAAGTTTATCATTCGCCGCCGCGGCAAGAAATAGCACCGACGATCCGAGCGATGCGATCGCGACGACATAGCTACGAAGATTGAATCATGGCACGTTCGCTGAAAAAAGGACCTTACGTCTACTACAAGCTCCAGCGTAAGGTCGACGAGCTAAACAAGCAAAACAAGAAGAAGGTCGTGAAGACGTGGAACCGGGGCTCGTTGATTACGCCGGACTTCGTCGGACACACGTTCGCGGTACACAACGGGAAGCAGTTCATTCCGGTCTACGTTACGGAGAACATGGTCGGCCACAAGCTAGGCGAGTTCGCGCCGACACGGACGTTCCGCGGACATGCGGGAACGAAAGTGGACAAACGAGGAAAGAGATAACGCAGCGCCACGGTCTCGGGACGAGAGGAGACCGGGCACGATATCGAGACTAGGTCACACGCACGATGGAAGCACGAGCCGTTAGGAAACACATACGATCCGGTCCTCGCAAAATGCGTCCGGTAGTCAACCTGGTGCGCGGAAAGACCGTCGCCGAGGCACTGAACATTCTTCATTATCAGCCACACAAGGCGACGCGTCCCATCGAGCTCGCGATTCATTCGGCCGTGTACAACTTGATGGACCAAAATCCGGACGAGCGCATCGACGAAGACGAGCTCATCGTTCGAGAGATCCGCGTCGACGACGGCCCGCGTTTCAAACGGTTTCGTCCCGCACCTCGAGGTCGTGCGCATCCGATCCAGAAGCGCACGTGCCATCTGACGGTGGTCGTGGGAACGGCTCCGCTCGAGGAAGAAGCGGAGGCATGATCAAAGCGAGGACGGTCGAAAAAATTGCTGACGTACAAAAAACGTAAGGGATAAGACATTGGGTCAGAAAACGCATCCAGCCGGTTTTCGTCTGGGCATCATCCGGGGGTGGGATTCCAACTGGTACGCCGAGAAGGATCTCCCTGAGAAGCTCGTTGAAGACGAGGAAATTCGTCGTTACCTGACGGCCCGACTGAAGCGGGCAGGTCTCAGCCGCTGTGTCATCGAACGCACGCCGAAGCGAGTCATATTGACTCTGCACACGAGTCGTCCGGGCGTGGTGATCGGCCGGGGCGGAAGTGAGGTGGAAAAGCTGCGCGAAGAGCTGAAAAAGCTCACGAACAAGGACATTCAGATTAATATCAGCGAGATCAAGCGTCCGGAACTCGACGCCAGCCTCGTGGCCCAGAACATCGCGCAGCAGCTCGAGGGTCGCGTGTCGTTTCGGCGTGCCATGAAGCAGGCCATTACGGCCGCCATGCGCATGGGCGCCGAGGGAATCCGCATCCGCGTCGCGGGGCGACTCGGCGGGGCGGAAATGGGCCGGACCGAGCAGTATCTCGAGGGTCGCGTTCCGCTTCACACGATACGCGCCGACATCGACTACGCCGACGCGACGGCCTTTACCATCTACGGAACGACCGGAGTTAAGGTGTGGATATATCGTGGCGAGATTCTCGGCAAGCCGGATCTCAGCCCGAACGTCCAAGCTCAGCGCCAGCAGATGCAGCAGCAGTCACAACCGCCTGCCCGCAAGCGTCGCGCCCGAGGTGGACGCGGAGGCGGCGGTTCGGGGCGGGGGAAGCGATCGTCCTGACGTCCGCGCTCCATCTTCGCACGAGAACGTTCATAGTATACCAGTAGAAGGGGTATTCCCATGTTAATGCCCAAGCGCACGAAGTTTCGCAAGTATCAGAAGGGTCGCATCAAGGGAAATGCGACCCGCGGAACGCGCATCAATTTCGGGGATTTCGGTCTCAAGACGCTCGAGCCGGGGCGGATAACGAGCCGGCAGATCGAGGCCGCGCGTGTCGCGATGACGAGACGAATGAAGCGTGTCGGCAAGGTGTGGATTCGCATCTTCCCCGACAAGCCGATCACGAAGAAGCCGGCCGAGACGCGCATGGGAAAAGGCAAGGGGTCGCCCGAGTTCTGGGTCGCCGTCGTGCGGCCGGGGCGGGTGCTGTTTGAAATCGGCGGTGGTATCCCCGAGGAATTGGCACGAGAGGCACTCCGGCTGGCGCAGCACAAACTTCCGGTACGAACTAAGTTCGTCGTACGGCCCGACTACAAAGCCGCCGAAGCGGCCGGCAAGCGGTAAGAAACCGACAACGTTAGAAGAGACGAGACATGTTGAAGGCGAAAGAAATCAGGGAGCTGGGCGACGACGAGATTCGGTCTCGAATAGCCGAGGAGGAGGATCAGTTGCGACAGCTTCGATTCCAGCATGCCATCGCACACATCGAGAATCCGATGCTGCTTCGTCAGAAGCGGAGGCTCGTGGCGAGATTGAAAACGATCCTGAAAGAGAACGAACGCGGGGCCGTAACGAAGTAAGGCGTCGGCGTTTCGGGCGGGTGAGCCGTGACGCCATTCCTTCCGTCCAGTGGCGCTCCGGCACGAAATCGCACAATCGAAGGACCAAGATGGAAGCTACACAAAAGCAGAAGCCGCGGACGGCGACGAGAAAAGAACGTGTCGGCGTGGTCGTCAGCAGCAAGATGGACAAGAGCATCCTGGTTGCCGTACAGCGGCAGATTCAGCATCCCATTTACGGGAAGTTCATCAAGCGCACGACGAAGCTGATGGCGCATGACGCCGCCAACGAAGCGAACGACGGCGACACGGTTCGAATCATGGAGACGCGACCCATGAGCAAGAACAAGCGCTGGCGTCTCACGGAGATCGTAGAAAGGGCGAAGTAGAAACGCTCTTGGAACGTGAGCCGGTCCTGCCGCTCCTCTTCTCATGCCGCGATTCTCGACGCACTAGATAACTAGACTCAGACAACGTGCCGGAATGAGCCGGTCCTAGAATAGAGGAGCCATGATTCAGCAGGAATCGAGACTATCCGTTGCCGACAATAGCGGCGCCAAAGAGGTGCTGTGTATCCGCGTCCTCGGTGGAAGCGGTCGGCGATATGCGCGCATAGGCGACAAGATCATCGTATCGGTGAAGTCGGCCATTCCGGGCGGCGCCGTCAAGAAAGGTGAAGTGTCGCCGGCCGTCGTCGTGCGAACGAAAAAGGAATACCGTCGGAAAGACGGTTCATATATCCGGTTCGACGAAAATGCTGCCGTCCTGTTGAACGCGCAGGACGAGCCTCGCGGCACGCGCATCTTCGGGCCCGTCGCGCGCGAACTTCGTGAGAAGCAGTTCATGCGCATCGTCTCGCTCGCACCGGAAGTCTTGTAATATGCATGCCGCGTTCAGAGGGCATGCGTGGTATTCATACGCCCGACTCTGAATTACTAGATCTGAAATCGCTGAAGACATGCCCCGCAAGAGCAACAAACAGAAAAAGCTTCACGTGAAGAAAGGCGACCGGGTTCGCGTGCTGGCCGGGAACTACAAGGGCGCCGAGGGGAAAGTCCTCGTCGTTTACCCGGAGAAGGAGCGCGTGATCGTGGAGGGAGTGAACATGCGGTTCCATCATACGAAGCCGAGTGCGGCCCATCCCCAGGGGGGACGCATTGAGAGGGAGGTGCCCATTCACGTCTCCAATGTGATGCCGCTCGATACGGACGACGAGCCGACTCGCGTCGGCCGGAAGCGTATCGAGGATCCTGAGACGGGTCGGGGCCAATGGATTCGATATGCAAAGACGACCGGCGAAGAACTTGGTAGCTGACGGCGAAGGCTTCGACGCTCGCCGTCGACGTCCATTCGCTGCATGAAAACGGCGTGTGTTCGGCCTGGTATCAATAATCACTGAATCTACATGGGGGCGAGGCCGTTTCTACGTATTTGAGCCCGCCGCAGGAGACTTTGAAGGCGTCAGAACGATGGCTTACATACCTAGATTGAAAAAGAGGTACGTCGACGAGGTCGTACCCGAGCTGAGGAAGCAGTTCGGGTACGGCAACGTGATGGAAGTGCCGCGTATCGAAAAAATCATCATCAACAAGGGTGTCGGCGAAGCCGCCGAGAACCAGAAGGTCCTCGACAGCGCCGTCGACGAGCTTCGTCGAGTCACCGGTCAGCACCCTGCGATCGCTAAGGCGCGCAAGAGCGTCTCGAACTTCAAGCTGCGCCAGGGCATGCCGATCGGCTGCTACGTCACGCTGCGCGGATCGCGGATGTACGAATTCCTCGACCGCCTCATTACGCTCGCGTTGCCTAGAGTGCGCGACTTTCGCGGCATTCCGGATCGCAGCTTCGACGGACGCGGCAATTACACGCTCGGCGTGCGGGAGCAGATCATCTTCCCGGAGATCAACATGGAACGGGTGGACCGCGTCAGCGGGATGGATGTCACCTTCGTCACGACGGCCGAGACCGACGAGGAAGCCTACGCCCTCTTGAAGGCGCTCGGCATGCCTTTCTATCGTCGCGAGCCTCAAGCCGAGGAAGCGACGGCGGCCTGACCACATACTTTGAACAGGTAACGACACGACGTTATGGCTAAGAAAAGCTGGATGGCTCGCGAAAAAAGGCGCAGACGGCTCGTTGCACAATATGCCGATCGGCGCCGCAAACTTAAAGAAAAGGGCGACTGGGTTGGACTTCAGAAGCTACCTCGAGACTCGAGTCCGGTACGCCTCAACAATCGCTGTCCCATTACGGGTCGCACCCGCGGTTATCTGCGGGACTTCGGTGTTTCCCGAATCGTCTTCCGTCAGATGGCCTTGGAAGGCAAGATTCCGGGCGTCCGAAAGGCGAGCTGGTAGGGGACGTTTAAATCTCCCACCCTTCCTCTTCTATCGCCTCTTCGCCTCGAGGCGGACATGAGCGACGGAAGACGAGGGATGGGTCATGGACGGACAAAGGAAAAATGAGCGGAATTACGGATCCGGTAGCGGATTATCTAGCGCGTATTCGGAATGCGCAGCAGGCAAACCACAAGTTCGCGGACGTTCCCGCGTCGAAGC
>CAZMXY010000149.1:0-5205 GCA_964570345.1 uncultured Rhodothermales bacterium
GGCTTCGTGCACCGCGTGGGCGACTTGCTTCGCGATCAGGGAGCTGAGCTCAGCCGCGTAGTCGCCGCCCTCACGCGCCAACGTCTGCGCTCGGCGACGGGCACGTTCCGATAGCGGGGGCGGCTCGGGATGAAGGGCGTTCGACAGGAGGCGGCCTGCTACGATTCCCGCTCCGATCCCTAGAAATACGGCTAACGCCGGGTTTTCGTCGACCCACGATTTTGCGCGCGCCCGCGCGCCTTCAAAGTCGACTTTGGCAAGCTCTACGCGTACGTTCCGAATGGCCTCGTTCAATTCGTCGCGCGCACGATTGTAGGCGTGCGTTAGTTCTTGCAACTGCCGGCGTTGCTCGGCGCTGCCCTTGCCTCCCTCGGCGTTTGTCGAGGCGCCTTCTTGGTCGGCCGAGCGGCCTTCCCCGTTCGACCTGCTCTCGTCGATACCTGCTTTCTGTTCGTCTGCCACGGAAAACACCTCCCAATCGATTGATTTCTATTCCCTTACGTGCTCGGTAAGCGGCCTCGCAGACGGCGCGGCGGCACTCAGTTTCGCCTCAGGGTGCCGACGAAGACGCCAAACGCAAATGCGGCGATCAGCGCCGCCTCCGTATGATTTCGGATCCACTCTTTTATCGCTTCTTGCTCGGGAGCCCTAGGACGCGCTTGGGCCCGATTCTCGTCTCCATGCGCCGCCGGCCGGTCGACCGGCGGGGAGGGCGACGGAGAGCGATTCCGCTCCGAAGCCGGCTGAGAAGCCTTCGTTCGTGTGGTTCTTGTCGTGGCCATGGTTGTGCCCGTTGGTCTGGTGGTCAATCGGCGGGACAGTTTCGTTCCCCCGCGTCGACCTCCCTCATTGGCGACCGAGCAGCATGCCCACGACGACACCGACGACGAACGCTCCGAGTACCGTCGTCCCCGGATGGTCACGAACCATCAGTCGCGAGCTGTCATACGCCTCTGAAGCTTGATCCGACAACCGATCCGCCGTTTCCAGGAGGCGATCGTAGTACGCACTCGCCGTCGACAGCAGTCCTTCCATCTCGGCTGCGTCCTCCTCGGTCACGGGTGTTTCTTCGACGTCGTCCCCGAGGCGTGCCGGTCCGGTCATCTTTACGGGCTTCTGCGTGCGTTGATACACCTCACCGCCGGTGGGTTGGGCCGGAGCCTGACCTGGCTGAGGCTGCGTGGTAGCCGAACGTTCTTCTGGATTCTTTCGCTTGGCCATGATTGATTCCGTCGTGTGGTGGCAAGGCAATAAGGACAATATCCAAACGTCTCTTATTTCTAAACATCGTACAATCGGTTTCCTTCCGACGTGCCGGACCGACTCTATAAATATGGCACCTTATTGCAACATATTTACCATTGTGGGTTATTAACGCCTCGTAAAGGCGCGACGGCGAATCTGCCTCTCTTCCTCGGTGTCGCGCCCGGCCAGGCCGTTTTGGTCGGATTGGCGGAACCAAATGACGGAACAGCCATAAGGCGACGCATCCATCCCGTCTGCGGCCGATTCACGAGGTGTGGCTTTGTCGATTCGGCGCCGACGCTGCGGCCTGCCTGCCGACCGGGCCAATGTCCTTTATTATCTCGCCGCCCATCGCACGCCGTTATGCGCTTTATCGTAACGTGTACGCTCGCAGCGCTCGCCGTGGGCGTCCTGGCTCCCGCCCTCCTTCCGCAGCAACACGTCCTCGCGCAGCTCGAATCGACCTCCGGTACGACGCCGTTCGCCGAGGCCTATCGTCTCTTTGCCAATCAACTCTACCGTGAGGCCATTCACGGATTCGCCGCATTCCGCAAGGAAAATCCGGACGATTTGAACGCCGCGGATGCGTTGTATTATCAGGCAGAGGCTTCGCTCGCCATCGGCCTCGAGGACGAAGCCGTATCGCTCTTTCGGCGTCTGGAACGTGACTATCCGTTTCATCCTCTGGCTGCGCAGTCGCGTCTCGCATTGGGGAAATTCTTCTTTACGTCGCAGCAGTACGACCGTGCCATCGACGTACTCGGCCAGGTGGTCGACGACCGTCCCGCGCCGGAAGCGGCGGCTCGGGCGCTATACTGGATGGGCGAGTCGGCGCTGAATCGCGGCGACGCGGAAGAGGCCATTCGGTATTTCCGTCGCGCGGCCGACGACTATCGACAAACGGAGACCGCCCCGGTCGCCCTGTACACGATCGGGTTCACGCACGTCAAGCAGAGCGAATACGACGCGGCCGCCGAAGCGTTCGAACTTTTGGCGGCGCGCTATCCGGAATCCTCGTACGCGAAGAACATCGGTCTCGCCCTCGCGGAGCTCTACTATGAACTTAACGAGTTCCAGCGCGCGATCTCGGAGATTGAAAAGCGCACGCCCAATCTAGGGCCGGAGGCGCGGGAGCGTGCGACCTTCCTCATGGCGGAATCCTACAATCAACTTCGGGACAGCGAGAACGCGATCATCTACTACCGCCGGTTCACCGAGAGCAATCCGGCCAGCCCATATTATCGTCGCGCGCTCTACGGTCTCGCCTGGAATTACTACTTCGAGGGCATTCACCAGTGGGCGGCCGAGCATTTCGAACGTGCCCGCGAGGGCCACGGCGACGACCTCGCGGCAAGGGCCACCTACTACGAGGCCGTGAATCATCGGCTCGCACAGGACCCGGAACAGTCGATCTCGCTGCTCGAGTTGTTCGTCGACCGCTGGCCGAATCACGAGTTGTCGCCGGAAGCCCACTTCGAGCTCGCCGTCGGCTATTACGAACAGCGGCAATATCGGCAAGCCGGTGAAACGTTCTCGCGGATCGTCGAGCGATTTCCCGAGAGCGAGCTAGCCGGTGAGGCGCTCTTCTATCGCGGCAACACGGCGATCGCGGGCGGGAATTTCGATAACGCCCTGCGCGATTTTGAGCGTGCCATCGAGCTCGATGCGGCGCCGGCCTCGCTCAGGGAAGAGGTCCGCTTTCAGCGAGCCTGGCTTCAATACCGGAACGGAAATTATGAGGACGCGGCCCGATCCTTCGCCGCGCTGAATGAGCAGTCCGATCGATCCGACAGAGGAGGCGAATCGCTCTTCTGGTCGGCCGAAAGTCATTATCAGCTGGACGAATTCGACGAGGCGAGCCGTCTCTTCACACGCTATCTCCGCTCCTATCCGGGCGGCCGGCACGTCGATGCCGCGCACTATGCGCTCGGTTGGACGCACTTCAAACAGGGCCGCTATGAGCAGGCCGTCTCGGAGTTCAACGAGTTCCTGGAGGCGTACCGAGCCACCGGCACTAGCGAATTCGTGCCTTACCGTACGGACGCTCTGCTTCGACTGGCGGACAGCTACTACGCCCTCAAGCGCTACGCCGATGCGATTCGAGCGTACCGTCAGGTTTCCGAGCAGGCCGGGGACTACGCCCTCTATCAAATTGCACAGGCGTTCTATAATTCGGGCGAGGCGTTCGACGCCATTTCCGCGTTCCGCAATTTGTTGGGCGAGCATCCCGAGAGCGAGTGGGTGGAAGAGGCCCAGTACAGCCTCGGATACATTTTCTTTCAGAATCAGGATTACGATCAGGCCATCGCTGAATATCGCCGGCTGATTGAATCGTATCCTCGCGATCCCCTCGCCGCCCGGGCGCAGTACGGCATCGGCGACGCCCTGTTCAACGCCGGCCGCGCCGACGAAGCCATCCGCGCCTATCGCGTCGTGCTCGAGCGCTACTCGAATAGTGCGTACGTGTCGGATGCCGCCGCCGGAATTCAGTACGCCTTGCTCTCCGGCGGCGATCAGACCGCCGCCGCGCGGGCCATCGACGAATTCATCGCCGCCAATCCGAACTCGCCTGTCGTCGACGAATTGCGGTTCCGGCAAGCAGAGGTCAAATACCAGAGCGGGCGCACGGACGACGCCCTCCGAGATCTTCAGCGATTCATCGAAAGCTCGCAAAACGAACGGCTCTTGCCGGAGGCGTATTTCTATATCGGCAGCATCTACGCCGATCGCGGCCGAAACCAGAACGCAATTTCCTATCTGAAGCCGATCGCCGATCGGTTCACGTCGAGCGGGAGGTTTCCGGAGGCCGCTGTTCGACTCGGCCGGATCTATCTGGATCAGCGGCAGCCTCAGGATGCGCTCGCGCTCTACCGCAAGCTGGAATCCGTACGCCCCAACGACCGCCGATTCATGGCCGAGGCGCGATACGGTCAGGGAATGGCCCTGTTGCAGGTGGGCCGGCCCGAAGAGGCGCAGCAGCTCCTCGAAAGTGCCGTAAGCGTGGCACCGGACTCACCGGAGATGCTTCCGGTCTACCTCGGACTTGCCCGGGTCTATGCGTCGTCGGGACGCGACGAGGACGCCGTTCGCACGTACCGACAGGTCGTCGATCGCAGTCGGGACGAGATCGGCGCCGAAGCGCTGTATCGACTCGGCATGCTGTTGATCGAGCGTGGAAATGCGCGCCAGGCCGTCGAGGAGCTGGGCCGGATTCCCGTGCTGTATACGGGATTCAGCGAGTGGGTGGCGCAAGGATATCTGGGCCAGGCCCGGGCGTTCGAAGCGCTCGGTCGGATGGGAGACGCTACGCGCATGTATGATCGAGTGATCGAGGAATTTCCGGCAACGCCCTACGCGCGGACGGCAGAGCAAGAAAAGGAGGCGCTGTAAGATGTCGAAGACGAACGTCCGCCATCCACTCTTCCTGTCCGTCGTCCTGCTCGCCGGTACGGGCTTGCTGTCGCTGCCGTCCGCGGACGCGTTCGCTCAGGACGATCCAAACCGGCCCGTGTTGCCGGACATCGCCCCGCGCGTAGTCGAAATTCGCGGACAACTCGAGATCTCGTTGCCGTCACTGCAGCGCCAACCGCTCATCGGATTCAATCCACCGCCGCAGGTCGTGCCCATCCCGCCGGATCGGCAACCGTTCGTCGAATCGTACAAGCAAGAAAGCATCGACCTCCCTCCCAGCCCCCTGCAGCCGCCTCAGCCGCCCTCGGTGGCCTCGCTCATCAGCCTTTCTCCGCGTAACGGCCTCATAGAGGCGGCAGCCGGACGGTACGTTAGCAGGACGATCCGTTTTCGGACGGAATGGCCGTTGACCGATCCCGTGGCCGTGTATTCGAAACTCGATTACGACGGATCGGACGGACACAAGCCGTTCGAGAATCAGGAGAACGCGCGTGCGTCATTCGATGCCCTGGACGCGCTGGTCGGCGTTCAGCACGTCAGCTCGGCGGC
>CAZMXY010000149.1:5305-7512 GCA_964570345.1 uncultured Rhodothermales bacterium
ACGGCGTGGCCGAGACCGTCCGTATGCTCGACGCGGCCGGCGGCCTCAAGCTGAAGATCGGTCGGGCCCTAGAACTGACCGCGCTCGGACGCGTCATGACGTTTGCGGCGGACGATCACAAGCAACTCGAGTCCGGCGAGCGCGTCGGCGGCGCCGGCGAAACGTACGTCTCGGCCGACGTCGTCGCCAATCTGTATCCGGCCGAAGGCCTTCGCTTTTACGTGCAGAACCGGCCGCGTACCGAAGGTCACACGCTGAACTCCATTTATCGAATGAACCCCTACGTCGTCGACGCGCCGATCGTGCAACCGACGATTTACACGATTGACGCTCGTGGAGGCGCCCACGCCGTTCGGGGACCATTCGAGGCGGACCTTCATGCGGGATACAAGCTCGCGCCAAATTTCCTGTACTTCGACCGCGCCACGGACGAGGAATCGTACGGCTACGGATCCGATCTCCTCGCCACACGCTTTGACGAGGTCAAGATCGTCGAATTCGGAGCGGACGTTTCGGTCAACCTGACGTCCGGACTGAACGCCGCGGTGGGAATCACCGTTCGCGACGGGGAGTTGGTCGACGACGAGACAGAAATTCCGTATTTCGGACCGCTGCTCGGATACGGATCGATTTCGTATGCGTTTGCCGACGGCCGCGCCCTCCTGCAGGCCACGGGCCGCTACGAATCCGCCCGATACGTCAATGCGGCACAGACTCGGAAGCTCGGCGATTTTTTCGATCTGGATCTTGAGGGCTCGTTCGACCTCACACCGTCGCTGGGCGTCGTCCTTCGCGTTCAAAACATAAGCTCCGGGTTTCTGGAGCGGTGGGAAGGCTATCCGCAGTCACCTTACGTGCTGATGGGGGGCGCGAGAGTACGCTGGTAGGCGGTAACGACCCGAAGACGGCGGCCCGTCCTCGGCGTCGTGAATTGCAAGCACAGAATTTGACGGGAGAAGCGGATCGGTTATTTTTTGAGGATGGTCGGGTTCGCGGCGCCCTCTTCCCGGTGCCCGGCTAGCGCTCGGTCGGCGCTATCGCGCTACAACGCATCGTCACAAGCACATGGCATCTCCTCCTCGAGACCAGGTTGAATCGGTTCTCGCCGACATCGTAAAGGAATATCTGTCGCGCGACGAATCCGTACGGATACCCGGCCTCGGTACGTTTTCCGTACGTCACCAGTCAAGCGCTCTGGCACGGACGGAGTCCGGCGAGCTGAAGATGCGTCCGCCGAACAATGAAGTCGTCTTCACGCCCGAGTCGTAACGGCGTTCATAACCTGAAATTACCGAGCACATGCATCTCGACCTCGAAACCGAAATCGCCCGTCGCCTCGGCACCTCTCGCGAAGCGATCTCTCCGGTATTGGAGCTCGTCGTCGAGCGCGTTCGTCAGCAGGTGGCTCACTACGGCTACGCGCGCGTGGCCGGGCTCGGTACGTTTCGCGGCCAAGGGGGCAATATTGCTTTCGAGCCCGATCCGGCTTTCGCCGAGTCCGTAAACTTCCAATTCGCCGGACTTGACGAGGTCGTCGTGCCGGCGCAGTCTGCCTCTGATGACGACGATCTCTTGTCCCCGGCTGACGAGTATTATGGGGAAGCGCCCGACGCTACGTCTGAACGATCGCCCTCCGGCACGGTGGCGGACGCCGACTCGGAACCAGAGGATCGCTTCGAGGCCGAGGATCGCCTGGAGGCGGTGGAGGACGCCGAAGAGACGGACGACCGCACCTTCTCGGAATCGTTTCCATTGGAGGAGAAATCGGGCGATCCGAGTGACGAGGAATTGGACGAAGCCGCGCCCTTTGCCGACGAGACGCCGGAGGATCTCGAGTCGGAATTTGAATCCGCTCGCTGGGACGCGGATGACAAAGAACCACTCGAGACGGCGGGCACATACGAATGGGCGGACGAGAACGAGCCGGATGACGATGCCCCTTCCCCTACCGAATCGGCCCCGGAGCCCGATGCGCGCGACCTTGGCCAGACGGCGGAAAGACGCGATTACGACTACGAGCCCGATACGTACGATTTGGACGAGGAAACCGATACGTACGATTTGGACGAGGAGGCCGAGACGTTCGATTTGGACGAGGAGGCCGAGACGTTCGATTTCGGCGAGGAGACCGAAACGCACGATTTCGAGGGCGACGAGGCCGAAGAGACCGACGAGCCGACCGTCGCCTGGAGTCCGATCGATGAGCG
>CAZMXY010000149.1:7612-9462 GCA_964570345.1 uncultured Rhodothermales bacterium
TGGCATCGCGCCCGACCGCGGTGCGCGCCCACACGAGTGGCATCGCCGGCAGAGCCGTGCCGGTCGTGCGGCGGCCACTGCCGTAGGTGAAGGGGCAAGCGGCGGCCATCGAAACGCCATCTGGGTCGGTGTGGGACTCATCGTCGTGGCGGCTGCAGCCGCGATCGCTTTCTTTGTGTTCTCCCCTCTCGAGCCGGACGAATCGGTCGTAGCCGAACAGACCGCGCCGCAAGCCGCCGCCGACACGAGCGAGGCCTCGATGATGGCCGACACCGCGGCCGGCGAAGAACCCGCCGCATCGACAGCGGAAGAACCGGAGGACCCTGTCGCGGAGGAATGGGACCCGCTCCGCAGTACCGACGGCATCGATCCGTCGCGAGAGGGGTACACCATTGTCGTCTACTCTGAAACGTCTCGAAACAGAGCGGAGGACGCCGCGGAACGATATCGCGACGAAGGCTATCGGACCGGCGTCTTGGAGCACCAGGACGACGGCGCCGCACGATTCCGTGTCGGCGTCGGCCAATTCGCCACGCTGCCCGAGGCCGCCGACGCTCGCGATCGCCTCGCAGGCAACGACCTACCCGACGACGCCTGGGTTTATCGCGTGCAATAAAGAAGCCGACAACGGCTCTTCGATCGAGCGACCGTCCCTTCATCATCCTCATTACGTACCGACGAACCGAACATGATCCTCGCGCTGCTGCAACAACAATTGAATTTGCCGGCGGACACTGCGGCGCAGGCCGCGATGCCTGAAGCCACGACGCTGCTCGATACGCTGCTCCTCGGAGGAGTGATCATGTATCCGATCTTCCTCCTCTCGATCATCGCCATCTACCTGTTCGTGGAACGTTTGGTCACCATCCGGCGGGCGAAAACGGATCCGGCCGCCATTACGAAGCGGGTTCGGGAGTACATCCAGGCCGGCGACGTGCGCGCCGCGATGGGCTTCTGCGAGTCGCAGGACAAGCCGATCACGCGCATTCTCCGGCACGGACTCGAGCGCCTCGGGCGTCCGATCTCGGAAATTCAGGACGCCGTGCAGGCTCAGGGCAAGCACGAAGCGTTCGAGCTCGAGAAGAGGACGGAGCTCCTCGCCAGCATCGCCGGTATCGCGCCGATGCTCGGCTTTCTCGGGACCGTGACCGGCATGATCCGCGCGTTCCAGGAGATCCAAAACCTGCAGGGCAACGTGAATCCGAGCGTCCTCGCCGGGGGGATCTGGGAGGCTCTCCTTACGACTGCGGCGGGACTCGTCGTCGGCATTCTCGCTTTCTTTTTCTACAATTTCCTGCTCACCCGCATCAAGCGATTGATCAACGACATGGAACGGTCGGCGACCGACTTCATCGACCTCCTCCAGGCGCCCGCACCGACCCGCACACGCTACGAAGAGCGGGCCACGAACTATTAATTGCAGCCGTTTGCCGCTATGAATTTCGATTTCTCAAACACGCGGGAGCCGCTGACGGCGTTTAGTATGGCGGGACTGACCGACATCGTCCTCCTGCTGCTCATATTCTTTCTGCTGACGTCGAGCTTCATTCCCCAGTTCGGTATCCAGGTGAATCTGCCTCAGGCGGAAACCTCGGCACCGATGGAACAGCAGTACGTCACGGTGGCGATAACCGACGACGGCCGCTTCTACGTCAACCAGGACCTGGTCGCGCGTGAAGCGCTGTTGGAGGCCCTTCGGGATGCGAAGGGCGATCGAACGGCGCTCGTCCTTCGGGCGGACGAGCGGGCCACGGTGGGCCAATTCGCGACAGTCGCCAATCTGGCGAAGGCCCTGGACATGCGCGTGCTCATGGCCACCGAGCGCCGTGAACTCGCTCCTCCGCGCTAGG
>CAZMXY010000150.1:0-9398 GCA_964570345.1 uncultured Rhodothermales bacterium
TCTCCTCCTCCTTGAAGACGTTGCGTTGAATCGCCTCGTTCACGCGCGATTGGAGCGCGCGCAGCTCTTCCGGCGTGACGCGATCGTAGTGACTGAAGTCGAAACGCAGGCGATCGGGCGCGACCAAAGACCCTTTCTGTTGCACGTGCTTCCCGAGTATTTCACGCAATGACGCATGCAACAAGTGCGTCGCGGTGTGATGCTTCCGGATGCGCCGCCGGCGATCGGATTCAACGATCGCTTTGACCGGCGCGTCCAGATCACGGGGAAGACGATCCACGTAGTGAACGATTTGATTTCGGACTTTCTGCGTGTCGAGGACGTCGATCCGCTCGTCGCCGATCTCCAGGACGCCGATGTCACCGACCTGACCGCCGCTCTCCGCGTAGAACGGCGTCTGATCGAGCACGAGTTCGAAGCGCTCTTGCCCTTCGCCGTCCTCGACGCCTCGGACTGCTCTCACGCGGGCATCGTACACTTCCGTGTCATCGTACCCGACGAATACGGAATCCTCGCCCGAGCTCACCGTTCGCCACTCGTCCGCTCGGCTCCGGTCGACCTTGAAATTCGTCGCGGCACGGGCGCGGCTTCGTTGCTCTTGCATCAGCTTTTCGTAACGCTCCATGTCGACACCCAGCCCCTCCTCTCGGGCCATGAGCTGGGTCAGGTCGACGGGAAAGCCGTACGTGTCGTGCAAGAGAAACGCCACGTCACCCGGCACGTTCTGCGTCGCAGCAGCGCGGACGAATTCATCCCACATGGCCTTTCGACCGTCTGATGGATAGGCCTTCTCGAGCAAATCGGTCGTTTGCCGATCGGATTTCATTTCCTTGATGACGTCTTCCGTTCCGTCCTTCCGCTCCGCAAGGGCCGCGAGCTTTTTGACGTAGGGCGCCACGCGCTCGAAAAACCCGATACCCGTGCCCAGGGTCTGCAGAAAATTCTCCTCTTCTGCCTTAATCACCCGCTCGATAGCCTCCTGCTGCTCCCTCAGCTCGGGAAACGTCCCGCCCATCTTGCGCTGCAGGGGCTCGACGAGCCGGCACATGAAGGGCTCCCGCATCTCCAGCGTCTGATATCCGAATCGGACCCCGCGCCGAAGAATGCGTCGAATCACGTACGACCGGCCTACGTTGCCGGGTAAGACGCCATCAGCCACGGCAAACGCGATCGCGCGGATGTGATCGGCGACGACGCGCATGGCCACGCGAATACGCTCCCTCTCACGTGCGTCCTTGACGTTGATGTCGTCATAGCCTCGGATCTCCCGCCTGGGCGACAGCGCGGCGATCCGCTGCAGAATGGGCTGGAAGAGATCGGTGTCATAATTGCTCGAATTGCCCTGCATCACGGCGACGAGGCGCTCGAAGCCCATGCCGGTATCCACGTGCTTGGCCTTCAGCGGCTCGAGCGCGGCGTCCGGAACGGCATCGTACTGAATGAAAACGAGGTTCCAGAGCTCCATCACTTGAGGATGGTCCGCGTTGACGAGCTCCGCGCCCGGCGTGCGCCTCCGGTCGTCCTCGGAGCGCAAATCGATATGGATCTCCGAACACGGCCCACACGGCCCCGTGTCGCCCATCATCCAGAAATTGTCCTTCGAGCTCCCGAAGAGGACGTGGCTCGGATCGATGCCCGTCTCGCCGCGCCACAGGCCGGCCGCCTCCTCGTCCGGTTCGAGGCCGAGTTTTTCGTCACCCGCATGCACGGTGGCGTAGAGGCGATCGGGCTCGAGTTTCCAGTGAGCGACTAATAACTCCCAAGCCCATCGGATCGCCTCTCGTTTGAAATAATCGCCGAAGCTCCAGTTGCCGAGCATCTCGAAGAAGGTGTGGTGATAGGTATCCAGACCGACTTCTTCGAGATCGTTGTGTTTGCCGGAGACGCGCAGGCACTTCTGCGTATTGACGGCTCGCGTGTACGGCCGTTCACCGACGCCCAGGAAGACGTCCTTGAACTGATTCATCCCCGCATTGGTGAAAAGCAGGGTCGGATCGTCCTTTGGTACGAGGGAATCACTCGGTTCGATCGCATGTCCCCTTTCCTCAAAGAAGCGCAGAAAATCGTCCCGAATCTCCTCGGATGACTTCAAATTACTCATGAGTAAATACGTCCGATGGGGATGTGGTCGAGTGCACGAGCTGTGGATTCATTGTAAGCTCATGCGGCTCTTTCGGCGTCGCCGGGCGACAACGTCGCTGGGTACGCCGGGCGAGACGTACGGATTCCCGGGGACGAAGAAGCGCCATGGCAAATCGACACCGCGGGAAATTCCGATTCGTGACGACGTCTGCACGGGCCATTCGACGGGCCGCTCGGGCCGCGTCACGTAGAGCGATCCTCTCGTCATGTTCTGCCTGTGCAGCGTTTTGTCGACGTCGAACGCCTGAGTCAGCTTGCCGGGGCCGTTCGCCAGATCGACGTCCTGAACGGCGGCACTTCGGCGCTCGAACATGCTGCTTTGACCTTCCAGCGGCTCGACGGCACGGAATAGAACGGCTCCTCCGACGCCCTCTCGCTCCGTCACTACGTTCAGTAGCCAGTAGCGCGCATAGATGAGATAGACGTAGGCCGTTCCCGGCTTGCCGAACAGATCGTATCCCCGTCCGTCGGGCTTGATCAAGCCGGTTTCACGATCTACGATGCCCCACCCGTGAAACGAAGGATCGTCCTGAGTGTACGCTTCGGTTTCCACGATCCGGCCTATGAGCCGCTTACCCGACGGGAGCTCTCGAACGAGCAGCTTTCCGATCAGATCGCGCGCCACGTCCAGGGTCGGGCGATCATAATATGAGGGAGGCAATATCATGCGTAACTTTGAATCACGAGGTTCGTAGCGCGCCTGTAGCGCGCAGAACCAACTCGTCGTCGTTTCGACGACGTCGGTGTACATGCGTTCTCCGAAGTCGCTATTCGTCGTCCGACTACGTCAACTCACCTGGACCCGAGCCATGTTTCCTCGCCTATTACTAATCGCTCTCGGCACACTGGTGGTCTTTCTCGTCGCCAGCGTCGTCAAAAGTGGGATGCCGTTTCGCACTGATTCCGCGCCGGTACACATGGCGGCCTTCTCGAAGCACGGTGAATCGAGGACCGCATTGAAAGAGATCGTCCTCGACGAGAAGTTCAAGGTCGCACCGGGCGACCGGCTCGAAATAGGCGTCGTGCACAGCGACGTCGACGTTCGTGCGGGTTCCGCCTCTGAAGTCGGCGTTCGCATCGAAATTTCCGGCAACCGGGCGCGTGCGTTTTTCGAACACTTGAATTTTGCGGTCGAAAAGAGGGGCGACACCGTGTTCATCACGACGAGCCCGCGCGGAAGCTGGAATCGAGGTGGAGGCGACGTCGACGTTTTCGTAACCCTTCCGGAGACGTTCGATGCCGACGTCGACGTGGCTCACGGGGATCTGAACGTCGAACGAATGAACGGTGCGCTGTCGTATTCGATCGCGCACGGCGATTTTTCCGCCGGCTCGCTCGCGGGATCGTCCCTGCACGTTCAGGCGGCGCACGGCGACGTCGACGTGGGCGCCGTCATGAGCGGAAAAGTGCAGATCCGTTCTGCGCATGGAGACGTCGACGTAAGGACGCTGACGACCGCCGAGTTTGTGGCGAACGTGCAGCATGGTGACGTCCACGTGGAGCGCGCTGAGGGGTACGCTCGCGTGTCGGCTGCGCACGGAGACATTGCGATCGGATTTCTCAAGTTGAACGGAGGGAGTTTCTCCAACAGCCACGGCGACATTGAACTCGCGGCGCCGGCCGGGATCGCCGTCGACGTCGATTTCGCGGGCGAGGACGTCGAGATCGCCGCGATACACCGTTTCGAGGGCACGCTGAAAGAAAAGCGGGCGCAGGGCCGCGTCAATGGCGGAGGACCCATGCTCGAGGTGAAAACGAGCCACGGCGACGTGTCTTTACGAGAGCTCTAAGCGCGCCGGAACGCGACGGGAACGCGCGGCGCGAGCTAGGGCCGAAGCTGAGGCTGATTCAGAACGAGGAGTGTGAGTCGAGTCGTATTGACCAACCGTCGGTGCTCGTCCTCGATACGAATTTCCCAGACGTGCGTACGTCCTCCGAGGTGAGTGGGACGGGCTTCACCGAATACCTCCCCTTCGGTCACCTGTCGAATGTGATTCGACGTCAGATCGAGTCCCACGCACGTCTGCGTACTCGGATCCACGCAAAGATTCGCACCCACACTGCCGAGCGTTTCGGCCAGGACGACGGATGCTCCGCCGTGCAAAAGACCGAAGGGCTGCGTCGTGCGCCGGTCTACCGGCATCGATCCCCGAAGATAGTCGGGACCGGCCTCCGTGAACTCGATGCCGAGATGCTCCAGCATGTTTCCTTCGGCGAGCGCCCGGACGGATGCGAAATCGACCTCGTCAAACCAGATTCGCGCGCCGGTCGCCATCAATGCCTCAGGTTTCGGGTCGACGTTACGCCTTACAAAAACAGCCTGAACCGGACAACCGATTCAGGCCGCAGAGCGGAAGACGGGATTCGAACCCGCGACCTTTTGCATGGCAAGCAAATGCTCTACCAACTGAGCTACTTCCGCATACGAGAGGTGGCCATACCACAGCGCGTATTTTACAATCTCCCTCCGCGTCTGTCAAGGCGTCGGAACGTGCTTCACTCGAAGCTCGAGCGTGTGCACGGCACCGACGCGGCAGGCATCGTAAAACGGGGGCGTTCGCCCTTGGTTCCGGCTTTCGGCCGACGGCCGCGGACGGCCGACGCGCGCTAGAATCCAAGCTTCGCTCGGGACGATTTACGATCGTCCTCCCCCATCTTTCCGCTCCGTAGATCGACGCCGATCGTGACGGAAATGGGCTCACCGCCCACGGCCTTCCAAAAAGCAGCTGCGTCCTCGTTTGCCGCCAGCATGCCGGCGCGCAAGCCCTCGGCCCCGAGCGATTCCGCCCACTCGCGAACGGCCTGCAGGAGAGCTCGGCCCAGCCCTTTCCGCCGGCATTCCGGTGCCACGTACAGCTCGTCGACGTAGATCTCGGTGCTCAACCGGAACACCGGGATCGGTGCCCACCGTTCGGCCGTCACGAAACCGCAGACTTGCCCGCGTTCGACGGCTACGAAGAGGCGTCTCGACGGCCTGTCCAACCATTCGTTGAAATCGTTTCGCCACCGAATCTCAGCGTCCTCGGCCGGTGCAAATCGATCATCGATCTCCGCGTGGGCGTGCAGAAGATCCAGGTAAAGACGCACGACGGCGTCTCGGTCGGTCGATCTGGCTTTTCGGACCTGCGACATGCGTCAAACGGCGGCCGACGCGCCTACGTTTCGGTGCTTCAAATATCCCTGGTTGATCAGCAATTCCGCATTCAGTACGGCTCCGCCCGCGGCCCCGCGGACGGTATTGTGCACGAGCACGACGAATTTGACGTCGAGCACCTCGCAACGTCGAATACGACCAATCGAGATCGTCATCCCGCGACCGTGCTCCGCGTGTCGACGCGGCTGGGGGAAGCGGGGATCGTCGAATACTTGAAAGAGCCGGCCCGGAGCCGACGGAAGTTGATGATCGGCGATCGGGCTCCGGAATTCCAGATAGGCTTGCCGCACGTCTTCGACCTCGACGACGCGTCGAAATTTCACGGACACGCATTCCATGTGACCATCCAAAACGGGTACGCGATTGCACTGCGCGCTCACCCGCAGCGCTGCGGGTTCGACGCGGCCGTCGACGAGCCGGCCAAGGATCTTCCTGGGTTCGGTCGCCATTTTCTCCTCCTCGCCCCCGATGTACGGGACGACGTTCGCCAGCGCGTCCAACGAGGCGACACCGGGATAGCCGGCGCCGGACAGCGCCTGCATGGTAACGACGTGAACCAGGTCTACGTCGAAGGAATCGACGAGCGGTCGCAGGGCACATGCAAGGCCTACCGTGCTGCAATTTGGATTCGTGACGACGAATCCGTCGCTTCCCCAATCCTGTTGCGTGATGAGCGCCGCGTGATCCGGATTGATCTCAGGAATCAGCAAGGGAACGTCGTCGTGCATCCGATAATTTCGGGCGTTCGAGATAACCGGGTATCCCGCTCGAGCGAAATCCGCTTCGAGTCCCTCCGCGACGCTCGCATCAAGGCCGGAAAAAACCAGGTCGCAGTCGACGTCGGGAACGGCGTCGACGACCGGCATTTCGGCAATCGACGATGGGATGGGCCGCGATCCGATCCAGTTCGCGGCGACTCGATAGGGCTTGCCGGCCGAGCGCTCGGATGCCGCCAGTGCGGTGATTTCGAACCATGGATGCGCGTCGAGAATCTCGACGAACTTCTGACCGACCGCGCCGGTCGCCCCGAGGATGCCCACCTTGAACTTCTTCATCGATCGATAAGATTTGCGTTCACTGCGTTATCGTGCGGACTCCGAGAGCTGCGGCGTCTCGCTCCTCGCAGCCGCCCTCGCATGCTTCGTGAGCCAGGGTTTCACCACCCCGGTTACCTGTTCGAACTCCATTAAGAACGCATCGTGTCCATGCTCCGAGTGAATGACGGCGAGCTCGGCGTTCGGAATCAAGTCGGTAAGCTCTCGCTGCTCTTCGAGGGGATACAAGACGTCGGAATCGATGCCGATGACGAGGGCGGGCTGCTCGATCCCGGCGAGCACGTCCGCATAATCTCCTCGACCAAAGGCGACGTCATGGGCGTCCATCTGTTGCGTGAGATGGACGTAGCAGTTCGCATCGAATCGATCGACGAGCTTGTCTCCCTGATACCGTAGGTAGCTCTCTACGGCATAGCTTCCGTCTGCGCTTCCCTGTCGCCGCCGGCCGAATCGGGCTTCGAACGACGTGCGCGAGCGATAAGAAATCATCGCGATCATTCTAGCCGTGGCCAGACCGGCCGCAGGCTGTTCCACGTAGTGCCCGCCGTTCCATTTCGGATCGGCATAAATCGCCTGGCGCTGGGCCTCGCTGAATCCGATGCACCACGACGAGTGCCGCCCCCCTACGGCGACGGGGATGATGCTCCGAACGAACGAACCGTAGAACGCCCACTCGAGCGCCTGCATCCCTCCCATCGAGCCGCCGATCGTCGTCGCTACTTGCCTGACGCCGAGCACGTCCAAAGCGGCTTTATGTGCGCGTACCGTGTCGCGGATCGTAACGTCCGGAAAGTCGATCCCGTAGGGCCGTCCCGTCGCGCCGTTCTTCGTGAGGGGCGAAAACGATCCGTAAGGCGACCCGAGCACGTTGAGACAAATCACGAAGTAACGATCCGTGTCGAGCGCCTGCTCAGGACCGATCAGCGGTCCCCACCAGACGTCCGGCCGCGTGTTGCCTGTGAGGGCGTGACAGACGACGACCACATTGTCTCCCTCCGAATTGAGCTCACCCCAGGCATCGTACGCGACGGGCACTTCTTCGAGCACGATGCCCGAGTCGAGCTGTAACGTGGGAAGGATGATACGTTCAGGCATGAATCCGGCCTCAATTCGATCGAGGGCCCATTCTGCAATCAGGCCGCCACTCGGTCGTCGATCGCCGAGAACGCCTCCGCGAAGTCCTCTTTGAGGTCATCGATGTGCTCGATGCCCAGCGAGATGCGTACGAGATCCGGCGTCACGCCCGCGGCCAATTGTTCTTCGGCGGCGAGTTGCTGGTGCGTCGTCGAGGACGGATGAATCACCAGCGTCTTCGCGTCGCCGACGTTGGCCAGATGCGAGGCAAGCTTGACGTTCTCGACGAAGGCACGACCTGCCTCGACCCCGCCTCTCACGCCAAAGGCCAGAACTGCTCCGAAGCCGTTCGGGAGGTACTGCTTCGCACGTTCGTGGTATGGATGGTCTTCGAGACCGGGATAGCTCACCCATGCTACTTCAGGGCGCTCCCGCAGCCACTCCGCGATCTCCATCGCGTTCGAGCAGCTTCGATCCACGCGCAGCGAGAGCGTTTCGAGGCCCTGGAGCAGCAGGAAGGATCCGAACGGATTCTGCGCCGGCCCGAGATCCCGCAGGCCTTCTACGCGCGCGCGAATCGCGAACGCTGCGTTGGCTCCCAGGACGCCGTCCGGACCGAATACGTCCCAGAAATTGAGGCCGTGATAGGCCGGAGACGGTTCGGTAAAGTTAGGAAAGCGACCGCTGTCCCAAGGAAACGTGCCTCCGTCTATGAGCACGCCTCCGATCGTCGTACCGTGACCTCCGATCCACTTCGTCGCACTCTCGACGATGATATGCGCGCCGTGATCAAACGGGCGAAATAAATAGCCTGCGGCGCCGAACGTATTGTCGACGACGATAGGCACCGCGTGCTTCTTCGAAATCTCCGAGAGCCGCTTGAAGTCCGGAATGTTGAAGCGCGGATTTCCGATCGATTCGACGTAAATGGCCTTCGTTCGGTCGTCGATGAGCGACTCGATCGAATCGGCGTCGTCACCGTCCGCAAACTTCACGTCGATCCCGAGGCGCGGAAACGTCACCTTGAACTGGTTATACGTGCCGCCGTATAGATAGCTGCTCGAGACGATGTTGTCGCCGGCCTGGGCCAGCGTCGTGATCGTGAGCAGCTGGGCCGACTGTCCGCTCGCCGTCGCAAGAGCGGCCACGCCGCCTTCGAGCGCCGCCATGCGCTGCTCGAAAACGTCCGTCGTCGGATTCATGATGCGAGTATAAATGTTGCCGAACTCCTTCAGCGCGAACAGATTCGCGCCGTGCTCGGCGTCGTCGAAGGTATACGACGTGGTTGCATAGATGGGTACGGCGCGAGCTTTCGTCGCCGGATCAGGATGCTGACCCGCATGGACTTGAAGGGTCTCGAAGCGCAGCCTCCGCTCTTTTCCGTTCTGGCTCATCGTCCCGGATTCCGTTGATGTCGGTGTTTGGTCGTGGTCGGCGCAATCCAGAAGAGCGACCGCACGCGGGCTATGCGCGCAAGAGCCGACGGAAGCGGCGAGAGGGGCCGACTGCACCGGATCGGTGCATACGAAAAAGCCTCCTCCGCGCTGACTTGCGGAAGAGGGCTGACCCGGAGTTCCAGGCAAACTCTCCCGCTCATCTTTCCTCGCGCGCTCTGTAAGCCTTCTGTGCGAGGCAGGACTTGGCACCTTTCCTTGACCTTTTCTCAGAATCGGTCGCGGCGGTTGCCAGGGCTTCAAAGGGCCTGCACCCTCCACCCTTCTGGATGAGCTATTGGAAACATCGTTTCATAGAGCCGTCATACAGGAGGCGCGTACGTCGTGTTCCAACGATGGACCGCGCATTTGTGACCGCCTCGCCGTCCTGATCGTGATCGAGTCGAAGGCGGAACCGAGTACGCGTCCCGGACGAACTCTCGTTGCGGCCTTTCGGGGTTGACTGCTCGATCGCGCCGATAGAGGCACCTCGAGAGGCTACCCTGACGACTCATCTCCTCGCGGGAGTTCCACGGTGAG
>CAZMXY010000151.1:0-4321 GCA_964570345.1 uncultured Rhodothermales bacterium
CGAACGCGCCGCATGCATCATTGGGCACGCCGGGGTGCACTTCAGAAATCCGCACGTGCAACTTGCGGACGTTATCTGCATCCTGAAGGCGACGTCGTCGTTACATGAGAGATCCATACGGCCCCGTCGAGCGTACGATCGGGTCGCTAGGATCCTACGCCCTATGCCGTCCGTCGCCAGACCAGCTGTGTCGTCATGAAGAAGTCAACGAAGCGCATCCTTGCGGGTGGTATCGTCATGATCGCCGTCGCTGCGCTCGTCTATCCCAAGTTGAACGACCGAAACGACGGAGGCGCGCAGGCAGCATCGGGCGAGGGGCGGTCGGAGGCGCTGCCCGTAGAAGGATACGTCGTCAAGCACGCTGCGTTGGTCGATCGCGTCCTCGCCACAGGGACGCTCCGAGCCAACGAAGAAGTGAACCTCGCCAGCGAAACGTCCGGGAAAATCACGCAGATTCTCTTTAGCGAAGGACGGCGGGTGTCCAAGGGCGACCTGCTCGTCAAGATCAATGACGACGAACTCCTCGCGCAGCGCGAGCGCACGGAGTTTCGACTCAAACTCGCCGAGCAGCAGGTTGCCCGCCAGGAGGCGCTGCTCGAAAGAGGCGGCGTGAGCAAAGAGGAATACGACCAGACGCTCAATCAACTCAACGTCCTTCGCGCGGAGCTGAACCTCAATGAAGCGCAGCTGGCGAAAACGGAAGTGCGCGCACCCTTCGACGGATTGCTGGGTCTGCGTCACGTGAGTGAAGGCACGTTTCTCTCGCCTCAGACGCGAATCGCTACACTGCAGGACGTCAGCCCGATCAAAATTGACTTCTCTTTGCCCGAGAAATACGCGGGCGTCGTGCGGCAGGGCAGCCCGATTCACTTTCGCGTGAGCGGCGACGACCGGCGGCACCCCGGCCAGGTTTACGCCATCGAACCGCGCATCGAGGAGAACACCCGCACGCTGCAGATCCGCGCGACGAGCCCCAACCGCGACGGTTCCCTCTTTCCCGGTGCGTTCGCCGAAGTCGAGCTGGTCCTCAACCAATACGAGGATGCGCTGGCCGTCCCGGCCATCGCGCTGGTTTCGGAGCTGCGCGGCAAGAAAGTATTCGTCCTTTCCGACGGCGTCGTCGAAGCGCGGATGGTGGATACGGGGATTCGGACGGATTCGACCGTTCAGGTGCTGAACGGCGTGGCGCTGGGCGACACGGTACTGACCTCCGGTCTTCAGCTCGTGCGGCCGGGCATGACGGTGACGGTGGAGCACGTTCGATGAGGCGAATCGAAGCAAACGCAGACGTCAGCGGACACGAGTCAGAGCGATGACCCTCTACACCCTGAGCATCCGGCGTCCGGTCCTGGCCACGGTGATGTCGCTCGCGATCGTCATATTCGGCGTGATCGGGTTCTTCTTTCTCGGCGTTCGCGAATACCCGGCAGTCGAACCACCCGTGATCAGCGTCGCTACGAATTATCGGGGGGCCAACGCCGACGTCATCGACGCGCAGATCACGGAACCACTCGAGGAATCGATCAACGGCATCGACGGCATCCGCACGCTCAGTTCGGTCAGCCGCGAGGGACGCTCCTCCATTACGGTCGAATTTAATCTGGATACGGACCTCGAGCGCGCCGCCAACGACGTGCGTGACCGCGTCTCGCGGGCGATGGGGAACCTGCCGCAGGACGTCGAGCCGCCGATCGTGTCGAAGGCCGACGCCGACGGCCAGCCTATCGTCTTCCTGAACATTCGATCTGACCAGCGCGATCTGCTCGAGCTCAGCGAAATCGCCGACAACCTGTTCAAGGAGCGGCTCCAGACCATCCCCGGCGTAAGTCGCGTTGACATCTGGGGCGAGAAGCGCTATGCCATGCGGATGTGGATCGATCCGCAGAAACTGGCCGCGTACAGCCTTACGCCGCTCGACGTGCGCACCGCCCTCTCGCGGGCAAACGTCGAGCTCCCCAGCGGTCGAATCGAGGGCTCGGACGTCGAATTGACGGTCCGGACCATGGGCCGCCTCGTGACGGAAGACGATTTCAACGACCTGATCATCAAGCAGTCGGGCGCCCAGATCGTACGCTTTCGCGACGTCGGACAAGCCCGGTTGGGGGCACTGAACGAGCGCACGGTCTTGAAGCGAGACGGCACTCCGATGGTCGGCGTCGTCCTGCGTCCCCTGCCGGGCGCGAACTACATCGACATCGTCGACCAGTTCTACGAGCGCGTCGAAACCATCAAGAGAGACCTGCCGGCCGATCTCGAACTGGGGATCGGCTTCGATAACACCGACCAGGTGCGCAAGTCCATCTCGGAAGTTCAGCAGACGATCTTCATCGCCTTCCTCCTGGTCGTCTTGATCATCTTTCTATTTCTGCGCGATTGGCGCACGACGCTCATCCCCGTTCTCGTCATACCCGTCTCGCTGATCGGCGCCTTCTTCATCATGTACTTGATGGGCTATTCCATCAACGTGCTGACGCTGCTCGCCATCGTACTCGCGATCGGAATCGTCGTGGACGACGCCATCGTCGTGCTGGAGAACATCTACAAGAAGATCGAGACGGGTGTCGAGCCGATTCGGGCCGGGATCGAAGGCACGCGGGAGATCTTTTTCGCCATCATCGCCACGACCCTCGCGCTCGCCAGCGTGTTTCTCCCCATCCTGTTCATGGGTGGATTAGTGGGACGGCTGTTCCGCGAATTCGGCGTCGTGCTCGCCGGCGCCGTCATCATTTCGTCCTTCGTCGCGCTGACCCTCACGCCGATGCTCGCAACACGCTTGCTCAGGCACCGCGAGAAGCCGACGTGGTTCTATGCCAGGACCGAGCCGTTTTTCCAATGGCTGACGAACGCGTACAGCCGCTCGCTCGGCTCGTTCATGGAAGGACGGTGGAAGGCCCTCGCCCTCATAGGCGTCTGTGCCGCACTCATCGCGCTGTTCTACGAGATGCTGCCGTCTGAGCTCGCTCCCCTGGAGGATCGCAGCAACGCACGGATGTTCGCGTCCGCACCCGAAGGCGTCACGTTCGAGTACATGGATGGGTACATGAATCGGCTCATCGGCATGATCCAGGAAGAAGTACCGGAAACCGAAGCCATCATTTCGGTGACCTCACCCGGATTTAGCGCGGCCGGAGCGGTCAATTCCGGATTTGCTTTTCTGATCTTGAATGAGCCGGCGGAGCGCGAGCGATCGCAGCAGCAAATCGTCGATCGCCTTATGGTGCGCGTAAACGGAATGACCGGTGCCCGCGTCTTCGTCTCGCAGGAGGAGACCATTTCGGTCGGCCGCTTCGGTGGTCTTCCGGTGCAATACGTGCTGCAGGCGCCCAATCTCCAGCAATTGAAAGACGCGATCCCGCCATTCCTCGATGCCGTGGGGCAGGAGCCGGTCTTCGCCTTTGCCGACGTCGATCTCAAATTCAACAAGCCGGAGTTGCGCGTGACGATCGAGCGTGAACGAGCGGAGAGCATGGGCGTCTCGCCTCTGGACGTCGCCCAGACGCTCCAGCTCGCACTGAGCGAGCAGCGCATCGGCTATTTCATTCGCAACGGGCAGCAGTATCAGATCATCGGGCAGGTGAATCGGGAGAGTCGAAGCGAAACGCTCGATTTGCGAAGCCTCTACGTGCGCGCGCAGACGGGCGAAGCCGTACCACTGGACAATCTCGTGACGGTAGGAGAGGAAAGCAGTCCTCCCCAACTCTACCGCTTCAACCGGTACGTGTCGGCGACGATTTCCGCGCAGCTCAATCCGGGCTACACCGTTGCCGACGGCATCGAGGCGATGGACCGCATCGCCGGCGACGTCCTCGACGAGTCATTCACGACGACGCTAACGGGTGCCTCGCGCGATTTCGTCGAGAGCACGGGAAGTATCATGTTCGTCTTCGTGCTCGCGCTCATCTTGATCTACCTCGTGTTGGCGGCTCAATTCGAGAGCTTCCGCGATCCCTTCACGATTCTACTGACGGTGCCGATGGCGCTGACGGGAGCGCTCTTTTTTCTCTGGTACTTCGGCCAGACGCTCAACATTTTCAGTCAGATCGGCATCGTAATGCTTATCGGACTCGTCACGAAGAACGGCATCCTAATCGTCGAATTCGCCAATCAGAAGCGGGCGGACGGCATGTCGATTCTGGACGCCGCCCGTGGAGCGGCCATCGCGCGATTCCGCCCGATTTTGATGACCACGCTCTCGACGATCCTGGGCATTCTTCCCATTGCCATGGCACTCGGCGCCGGGGCGGAAAGCCGCAAGCCGATGGGCATCGCCGTGATCGGCGGACTCCTCGTCGGCACGGTGCTCACGCTCTACGTCATCCCC
>CAZMXY010000151.1:4421-9308 GCA_964570345.1 uncultured Rhodothermales bacterium
GACGTTGAATCAATATCCTTTGCTGGGCCATGCGCATTGTTTTTGGCATTTTACTCTGTCTGCTCCCCACGCCGGCGGTCGACGCTCAGCCCGTGCTAACGCTCGAGGACGCCGTCCAGGCCGCGCTTGAGAGCAATTACACCATCCGGATGGCCCGCAACGAGGCCCGAATGGCGGCGAACGACTACTCGATCGGCAACGCGGGCTTCCTACCGTCGGTCGACTTGCGTGCGCAGCAGGGCCGCCGCACCTACGGGCGCGACACCGGCGGCGAAGGTGCTCCCGTCTTCAACAGCGTCAATACGATCGACGTCGGCATGAACCTCAGTGCGACGCTGTTCGACGGTTTCGGCCAGTTTGCTACGTACCAGCGACTCGGGTCGCAGATGGAACACGCCGAGCTGAGTGCAAATTCGACAGCCGAAATGATGGTCGCGGACGTCATGACGGCGTACTACGATCTCGTTCGCCAGCAGGAGCAAATCGACGTGTTGCAAGCCGCCGTCGACGTGTCGCGTGAACGCGTCGAGATCGCGGAGCTGCGTCGCGACCTGGGGTCGGCATCGGAACTGGAAGTGCGACGGGCCCGCGTCGACCTGAACGCCGATCGGGCCTTTCTGCTGCGCCAGCGCGTTTCGCTGACGAATGCGAAGGCCGATTTCAATCGACTTCTCGCACGGGAGGGCGGCCTCGATTTCGTCGTGGCCGACACCATCCGCATCGATCAGGATCTCGCCGTGGAGGAGCTCCGACGTTCGGCCGGGCAAAACAACAAGACTCTTGCCGTGGCGCGGCAGAGTGAGGAAACGGCGCAGCTGGCCCGCAGTGAAGTGCAGTCCGAGTGGTTCCCTTCGATCGGAGTGACGGCAGGCTATGCGTTCAATGAGCTCACGCAGGAGATGGGCCTGATCGCGAGTCAGCCGCCGGGGCTCAGTTACGGGATCACGGCCACCGTCCCACTGTTCGACGGCTTCAACCGACGCCGGCGACGGGAAAACGCCGACCTGGCGCTGCACAACGCCGAACTGGCCGTCGCGGAAACGCGCATCACCCTCCAAACGCGCCTCGACAACGCCTACGAGAACTACAGATTCAGCCTCGAACTCGTCGACCTCGAACGTGAGAACGTCTCGCTCGCCCAGCTCAATCTCGACGTGGCGCTCGAACGTTTTCGGCTCGGTACGATCACTTCCGTCGACCTGCGCGAAGTACAGAGTGCGTTGACGAATGCCGAAGGCCGTTTCATAACGGCGCAGTTCGAGGCGGCACGGGCGCAAACGCAGTTGCTCCAGCTCAGCGGGACGCTCTTGCAGCGCGTGGCGGAATGACGTCCATGCCGTCCGCCGATTGCAGCGTGATGATGAAACGGGCTCCTTCACTCACATCGCTCTCGGCCGTTACGGTGCCTCCATGATGCTCGACGATGCGGCGGCAGATGGCGAGCCCCATCCCCGTGCCTTCGTATTTCGCGGGTCCGTGCAGGCGCTGGAACGGCACGAAGATACGTTCCGCGTGGGCCGCGTCGAATCCGATCCCGTCGTCTTCGACGACGACGCGAACCATCCCGGTCTCACCGCCCGGAGCCGGCACGACGCGCACGTTGGGTACGTCGTCGCCTTGATGGAATTTGAGGGCGTTTTCGATGATATTCTGGAAAAGCTGTCGCAGGTGCGACGGAATCCCCTTTACGGCGGGCAGTGACTCGACCTCGATCCGAGCTCCCGAGTCCTGGATGCGAATCTCCAGGTCGGAGAGAACGTCCTCGACGACCTCGTTCAACTCCACACGAATGAACGGATTGGCACCCGAGGTTATCCGCGAAAAGGAACGAAGGTCGTTGAGCAGATGGGTCATCCTCGATGCTACCGCGCGAATGCGTTCGAGGTACAGGCGTCCGTCCGCGTCGAGACTCGCTCCGTAATCGCTCTCGACGAGATCAGCGAACGTCTGGATCTTGCGCAGCGGTTCCCGGAGATCGTGCGAGGCAACGTTGGCAAAATCGCGCAGCTCGCGATTCCGCTGTGCCAACGTCTGATTTACGCGTACGAGCGCTTCCGTGCGCTGTGCGAGCATCTGGTTAGTCAGTACGATCTCTTCCGTACGCTGCGCGAGCGTTTCGTTCGCTCGCACGAGCTCGTCGGTGCGCTTCGAAACGCGCTGCTCCAGCGTCTCGTTCACCTCTCGCAGCTTCCGCTCGTTCTCCCGAAGGGCTTGCTCCGCGGCGCGGCGGTCGGTGACGTCGGAGATGATCTCTACGATCCGGGTCGGCTCACCGTCTTCATTCGTCATGAGACGTCCGCGCACGTCGACCCAGCGAACGGTCCCGTCCTTTCGAAGGTAGCGCTTTTCGCTGACGTGCTCGCGCCGCCCGTCGGCGAGGGTCCGATCGAAGCGCCCGGTGTCGTACGATCGGTCGTCGGGGTGCGTAACGTCGACGACCGTCATCTTCAAGAGTTCGCTCTCGGAATATCCGGTGATCTCGCAGAAGCGGCGATTTACGGCCAGAAAGCGACGCATCGGCAGCTCGAGTTCGGCTTGTCCCACGGCCGACAGCTCAAAGATCGCTCGGTACCGACGTTCGCTCTTTAGCAGCGCGCGCTCGGCGTTCCGTCGCTCCGTCTCGTCACGCACGTCGGCCAAAATACACGGCTCGTCGAATACGGTGATGCGCTCGAACGCAATTCTCACGTGACGTACGTCCCCGTCTTTCGTGCGCAAGTCGACCTCGATCTCCGCGAGACGTCCTTGCTCCGAGAACAGCTCACGCCAGTGTCGCCGATCCTCCGGACGAGCAAACAGATCGAGTTCATCGATCGTGCGTCCCGTGGCGGCCGCACGCGCATAGCCGAAAACGTTCTCGAAACCGTCGTTGACCTCGAGGATCGTGCCGTCATTCTTGATCATCAACAGGGCGTCGGGGCTACCACGAAACGCCTTCGCAAATCGCTCCTCGGAAACGCGAAGCGCTTCTTCCATTTGTTTCCGCTCCGTAGCGTCACGCAGAATGCCCGTAACCAAACGCCGTCCGCCGACGTGGGCTTCGCTCAGGGAAACGTCGAGGGGAAAGGTCGTCCCATCCTTCTTTCGCCCCTCGACTTCGCGACCGGCGCGGATCATCCGCCGCTCACCGGTTTCGAGGTGACGCCGCAGATCGTCCTCATACTCGCTCGGATGACACCCCGGCATCAGCATCCGCACGTCTTGCCCGATGAGCTCCGAAGGCTCGTAGCCGAAGAGTCGGACGATTGACGCATTCACGGTTTCGATTTCGCCGCTCTCATCGAAGGTCACGATCCCGTCTACGGCGGCCTCGAGAAGGGCACGCAGCCGCTCATCGGCGCCGGAGGCCTCCGATGAGGTGGACGACGAATGACTCATTAAACCGTCCATGATCTGTCTGTCCGCTTTCAAGGCCACTCAGCGCACTCAAGGGGCGGCTGAAAAACGTCGTCGAAAAATACGCATTCCGAACCTGAGTTTCGCAGTCGAGCCGTCCGCAACTCGAACGCGCCGCGCCGCGTTTGTTTCAGTCGCACGCAAACGATCCGTGCTAACACGCTTTCCCCCGAAGATGCCCCTCCCCATCGAATCCGTCCTGCCTGCGCTGAACGCTGCGCTCCGCGAGCGGAGTGAAGTCGTGCTTCAGGCACCGCCGGGGGCGGGAAAGACGACGATCGTACCGCTGGCTCTCCTCGACGCGGACTGGCTGAAGGGCCGGCGCGTCGTCGTGCTCGAACCACGTCGCCTGGCCGCACGGGCGGCCGCCCGAAGGATGGCCCGTCTGCTCAACGAAGACGTGGGCCGGACCGTCGGCTATCGCGTCAGGATGGACTCGCGGACGGGGCCCCATACGCGTATCGAGGTCGTCACCGAAGGCGTGCTGACGCGGTTCTTGCAAGCCGATCCGTCACTCTGCGGTATCGGCCTCGTGATCTTCGACGAGTATCACGAGCGGAGCCTGCAGGCCGATCTGGGATTGACGCTTTGCCTGGAGTCCCAGGCCATCTTTCGCCCGGATCTCCGCCTGCTCGTCACGTCGGCGACCCTGGGGAGCGCCGCCGTCGCCGATTTCCTCGGTGATGCACCCGTCATCACCGGCGAGGGCCGGAGCTATCCCGTCGAGACCCACTATCTGGACCGAAAGCCGGAAGCGTGTCTCGAGGACGTGGCCGCCCGGACCGTGCGCTCGGCGCTCTCTGCCGCTCCGCACGGAGACGTGCTCGTATTTTTGCCGGGCGCGGGGGAAATCCGACGTACGCGCGAACGCCTGCGGGACGTCGACGCCGACGTCTATCCCTTGTACGGAAGCCTTCCACAGCCGGAACAAGATCGTGCGCTCGATCCGTCTCCGAACGGACGCCGTAAAGTCGTCCTCTCGACGGACATTGCCGAAACGAGCCTCACCATCGAAGGTGTTCGCGTCGTGATCGACGGCGGGCAGATGCGCGTCCCTCGATTTTCGCCGCGGAGCGGGATGACACGGCTCGTGACCGTGCCCGTCTCAAGATCCTCGGCGGATCAACGCAGGGGGCGTGCCGGGCGACTCGGTCCCGGCGTCTGCTACCGCCTGTGGTCGCGCCTCGAACAGCATCATCTCGAACCGCACGGCACACCCGAAATAGCGCAGGCCGATCTCGCTCCGCTGGCGTTGGAGCTCGCGCTTTGGGGCACGGCGGATCCGTCTGCGTTACGATGGATGGATCCGCCTCCTGCCACCGCTTTCGACCAGGCCCGAGATCTGCTTCGGAACCTCGGAGCGCTCGACTCTACGGGGGCCATCACGGATCACGGGCGGGACATGGCCGGACAGGGTCTTCATCCGCGGCTCGCCCATCTCGTGCTGAGCGGGGTGACCCTCGGGCTGGGCGCGCTGGCCTGCGACGTCGC
>CAZMXY010000152.1:0-9253 GCA_964570345.1 uncultured Rhodothermales bacterium
TTTCGGGTAGAAGGCGGGAGAGGCTGCTCGCCGCTCTCATTGAAGCACGTCTTCAAGTTACCTTCTTCAGAACGTTTGCCCAGCTCTTCAACGAGCGGCGTCCAGACGTAGCCGGGGTGCACGGAGTTCACTCGGATCATATCCTTTGCATATAGGAGCGCGTCCGTCTTGGTCATAAGCCGGACGGCGCCCTTTGAGGTGTGGTACGGCGGGACGTCCGGGGCGCCGACGATTCCGTAGATCGACGAGAGATTAATGATGCTCCCGCCGCCTCTCCGCGCATGTAGGGAATGACGTGCTTGGTGCAGAAGAAGACGCCTTTCACGTGACGCTCCTGACGACATTTCCTGCGAGGCAGATCGAGGGCGTGTTTCTCGAGGTCTGGAACGGTCATTCAACGACATGGTCTCCTTACCTGAGTGCCTCGTCAAGCTCGCGTCTCCGTCGAACGACCCGGTAGCTCGAGATGCGGCGCTTGCGATCCTGCAGGGCGAATGGGTGGATCTGGACTTCGCCGTAACACGCGTTCCCGGTACGATCTTAATCAGGCCTTCATTGCGTCGGGTCGGCTCGCCCGCTAAATTTTCATGGAGTCGCGGAGCTTGCCAAAACAAAAGCCTGACGGCCACGTTTAGGCGATCTGCGCAAGGCCGGATGCGCCCGCATCACCGCGAGCGGCGACGTACGTGCCCGTAGCTCAGCTGGATAGAGCGTCTGACTACGGATCAGAAGGCCGGGGGTTCGAATCCTCCCGGGCACGCACATGCTCAAACGCTTCAAAAAGCCCCAGAAAAGGCCGTTTACGGCTGTTTTTGGGGCTTTTTGCGTTTCTTGGCGGCGGGTAATCCGGTTCACGGAACGTCACGAAAAAGGCGCTCTGATGTACCGTTTGATGACCCTGGTGACCTATTTGGTGACCTACTTGGCCACCAATAGCCCGTCTGAGTCTGGGTCAGATGGCCACGTTCCGTGGGGACTTCATGTTCAATCAAACATGGAGGCCCGACGATGGCATCTCTCAGAAAACGAGGCAACACCTGGCAGGCAATCTTTAACCGTCGGCTCGGCGGCAAGCGGGAGCAAGCGATTTGCTCGCTAGGCACCGGCGATCGCCGCGAGGCGATGCGGATCCTCTACGAGCTCGAAGACCGCTACAAAGCCGGTGAGATCGACCCTTTCAGTGACTGGACGTACCTGAAGGAGAAAAAGGACGAGCGCCGTCCGGCGCAGCGATCGCTCACGCTCGCTCAAGCCGCCGAGCTGTTTATCCAGAGCCGCGCTCACGTCTCCGAGCGCACGCGGTTCGACTACCGCTCGAAGCTAAACCGGCTGGAAGCCGAATGGGGCGCGAAGACGCCCGTCGTGCAGATCGGTGAGGCGGACGTGCGCGCGTTCTGCTACAAGTCCGACTATAGCCGCGCCACGCAGGCGACCTATCTGCGTTTCTGCCGCACGTTCTGCGCGTGGCTGGCGGAGGAGGACTATGTCCCACGCGACGTTGCCGCCGGCATCAGGTATCCGCGCAAGAAGGAGAAGATCTCCGACAAGACGATCACGGAGGAGCAGCTCCACGAGATCTTCCGCGCCTTCAAGCGGATGCAGCGCAAAAAGTGGACGATGGGCCACAAGGCCGGCTTCCACTCATGGTTCAAACCGCTCGTCGCGGTGTTCTTTTACGCGGGACTCCGTCGCGGTGAGGTGCTGAAGCTCACGTGGGATAAGATCCACTTCGACGGCGGCTTCATCGAGATCACCGACACGAAGCCCGGCCGGGAGCGCGTCGTGCCCATCCAGCAGAAGCTCAGGCCATACATAGAGGCCTGGCACCGGCTGCAGGGTCGGCCGGATAGCGGCCGCATCTTCTTCCGCCGCAACGCCGACGGCGGGAAGGTGCGCCTCACGCGCGACAACGTCACCAAAACGTTCAAGAAGTACGTCCGCGCCGCCGGACTCCCGGCCGGAGTCAATCTCCACGGCCTGCGTCACAGCTGCGCGACCGAGCTCCTCCGCAGCGGGATGGACATCAACCAGGTCTCGAAGATTCTCGGCCATTCCAGCCTTGAGGTGACCCAGATCTACGAGCATCTGGATGCGAGTGACCTGAAGCGCCGCATGCGGGAGCTGGGACTGTGAGTAACTTCGCGTTCTACCTGCACGTCGTCGACAGCGCGACGAAGGGCATCCGATCGGATTCGACACACTCGCCCTCCCGGCGATGTAGACCCATTACGTCGCGTCGCATCCGACGCCGGTCGGCGGCTTATTCTGCGCGAAAGCAGTGTGGATCTGCGCGCAATGGATGCGGTGGCAAAACGTGGCAATATGTGGCAGAATCAGGCCGATTGAGGCCGATTAAGCGCGAATACACGCGATTGCGGCGAACCCGTCAGCCCGGGTGCTTTTGTCGCGGCCGTTTGCTAACATCAGCAGTGGAATTCCGGCGCCGCCTGGCAGCCGGATTCCGACAGGTTGGTGTGATCGTCAGCGCAGGGGAGCGAAGACGTATTCACACTAAGCTACTGTACCATGTCAGATCACCTCCAGCGCCTCGAGCGACGACTCGAGCGCATCGAACAGAAGGTCGACGAGCTCCGTCGGCCGATTACGGTCCGTTCCGACAAGCAGAAGTATATGTCGGCCCGGCAGGTCGGTCGCTACACAGGCTTGAACCACCGCACCATTCTCAACCGGAGCAATCTCGATCCTTCCGATCCGCGCTACATCCCGAGCGTGCGGTTGGGATCGCGGCGCAAGTATTTCGATCGCCGCGTAATCGAGCGGCTTTTCCGCCCGATCTAGCCGGAAGCCTTGCCCCGCCACATTCCTGCGGGGCGACCCTACGATTCGACGGCGAGCAGCTGCGGCGTGCGCGACAAGACCGACGAGCGGAGCGGGCATTCCTCGCTCCGTCGTCGGTCCGAATTCGACGCATAGCCAACGAACAGAGCTCAAAAAATGGCCAGTCTAAGAAAGCGAGGAAGCTACTACTACGTCGTATTCACGCGCCGTGTCGACGGCGATCTCGAACAAAAAGTCAGAGCGCTTCGAACCGATAGCAAGCGGCAGGCGGAGCGGCTCAAGTTCGAACTGGAAGAGAAGGCCGAACGCGGAGCATTCGACCCGTTCGGCGCGTGGGACATTCGGGACCACCTCGAGGCGCGACGAAGACGTTCGAGGGCCGGCTTGTCGCTGGAGGAGGTGGGCGAGCGGTTTCTCGAGAGCCGTTCGCACGTCAGTCCGGCAACGTTTCAGAACTATGAGCGTCGCCTCGAGCGGCTAAAGCGGGCCATCGGCGAGACGATGCCGGTCCGCCTGATCGAAGACCGCGATGTCCGGACGTTCTGTTTTCAGCCGCATCTCAGTCGCGCCTCACAGCGGACGTATCTGCGCTTCTGCAAGATGCTGTTCAAGTGGATGGCGGCGGAGGGATACATCGATGAAAGCCCCTCCGAGGGCATCCGGTATCCGCGACGGAAGGACAAGATCTCCGGAAAGACGATCTCCGAGACGCAGCTTCTCGACGTCCTGACCGCTCACAAGGACATCCAGCGCGAGAAAATCCTAAAAGGACAGAGAAGGGGGCCTCCACGTCTGGTTCAGGCCGCTCACGGCCTTCGCGTTCTACACGGGGCTGCGGCGCGGCGAGATAATGCGGGAATTGGTGTTCATTCACGGTGCCGGCGGTGCAGTCGACGATCCAGAATTCGGCAGCGAGGAGCTCATTGCATTCCTCAGAAGCGAGCTCGCTCAGGATTATCGGATATGCGCGCCGCTCATGCCTAGTCCTGAGGAGCCGCACGCCATTGCCTGGCTGGACGCCCTCGACGCGGAGCTGGTCGATTTCCCTGATGACGGCGTCCTCATTGGCCATTCGATGGGCGGTGCCATGATTCTCAGTTCATTGCTGAGAGAAGACAATCTTTAGCGGCGTCGGGTCTCGTCATGATAGCCTGTCCATTTTGGGGTGAGCCGGATTGGGAGGTTGAGGAATTCTACTTGCCGGAGGCATTCGCTGATCGATTGTCAGGGCTGAAACGCATTCTTCTCTATCACAGCCGCGATGACGCGATCGTGCCGTTCGCGCACATGGCCGTCTACCTCAAACACATCCCGCGCGCCGAACCCCATGAAGTCGACGGGGCGGGTCATGCCTTTGCGCGAGGAGACCGTCGCGTTTTAGTCAGCGGTATTAGATCCCTTTAGGTTAAGTTACCGTTGGGGCTACCTCCTGCGTTTCTGCTTAGGACAGGACGTGCATTCTAACGAGGGCATGCACCTGACGGGCTTCGCCCGCAGGTGATGCCCAGGACGTTAGGCCACAAGGCACGAGAGCCATACATAAAGCGACAGCTTTGCAAGGTTCTAAGGGCAAGGAAAACAGCATGAAAGTAAGAACAACCGTACTTTGTCTCCCCGTCACTGATCTTCAAAAGACACTTGATTTCTATAAGGGAGTTTTTGGTTTTGGTGATACCCAAATCGATGGCGATATGGTTGCCGTTGAACTTCCGAATCTCTCCCTGTTTCTTATGACAAAAGAGAGCTACGAGTCATACACCAAGAAGGCGAACCGCCACGCTCTCATGCCTGGGGTATCTGCACCAGCCGTCATGAGCTGCGCAGTCGAAACCAAGGAAGATGTAGATCAAGCGCTCGGCAAGGCCGAGGCTCACGGAGGCGCTTCTGCGGGGCCGGCAGCAATTGATACTGTATCAGGGGGCTATACTGGATACATCACAGACCCAGATG
This sequence comes from uncultured Rhodothermales bacterium, assembly GCA_964570345.1. GTDB lineage: Bacteria > Bacteroidota > Rhodothermia > Rhodothermales > VXPQ01 > CAZMXY01. The sequence goes on from CAZMXY010000152.1 coordinate 4,750, forward strand.
GGCACCTTTGGGAGCTTGTATGTCCTCATCAGAAGTGATTGGCACCGGCACCACTTGGTGAATCGCCACAAAGGTTCAAGGCCTAACAACCGGTTGCAGCGGACGGTCCGCTGCGCGGCCCGCCACTGAACCGGAGCGTTAGGCATTTCCTTGATCGGCACCCTGTGCGACGTACTGTAGCGCAATACACCACCCAGCTCCGAAGCGTACCTCCGATGCTTCTACTGCTCACCACCCGACGCATATTGGCCTGGCCGCTCGGCTCGCTTGCGCTGATCGGTCTTGGTCTCGTGATTCTCGCTCTCCCGGCCAGCTTCGAAGGTCCAGCCCTGGTGCCGATCAGCCCTGGACACGCTCTGTCTCTGGTGGACATGATCGGGCTCCTGCCGTTGCTCGTGGGGATGAGTTGGCTTAATGGCGGAGTGTGGCAGCGTCGAGGACGGGTGGCGAACTGGATAGGGGAGCAACCGGCTCATGGCGCAGCCCTGATGTTCGGAGGCGGGTTCGGATTGGGTTTGCTTCTGAGCTCGGCGTTCTCCACGTTCTTCTCGTGGTGGGCCATCGGCGCGTTGCTGTTCGGAATGGTCAACATCGCCATCGTGCGGGTGGCGGTGCGACACGTCGCTCGTTGATCCGCCGCATCGTTCCTGCCCCGGGCCTGCAGGAGACGCGGGGCTAGGCATTCGTGCCGAGCAAAGCGTGTGCGGTGGAGGCAGGCCGCTGCCGCCACTACGCGATGCTGTCGCGTCACGGCGGCCGCATTCCCCGAGTCTGGCGGCAAGGCGGGTGTTGCACCTGCAAGGCACGTCACGCCTTGCGTGAGCCGCCGAGGCCTAACCTGCGCTGAACGCGGACGCGGGGCCTTTCATGTATTCGCTTGATTCTCGGGTGTGCTCGAGCTATTCGGCCCGTATGCGGGCTGCGGAGTCGGCCCCGCGCCGGTTAGCTGGGATCGTTAGGCCGCCGTTCGAGGCTGAGCCTGAAAGATGCTGATCCATGCCAGACTGGACAGAAGCCTACATTCCGCGTGAGAAGCTGACCGACTATCTTCTTTCGGAAACACATGCGGTCGGCAAGTGGAAGGCGGACTTTTTCCGAGGCCTTGGATTCGCACAGGATCAGCCGAGCGTGCTGGAAGAAAGGTTGCTGGACATCGTCAGGGAGAATATTGTGAGCAGCGAAGTTCAGACGCCCTATGGCACAAAGTACCTAATCGATGGTAATCTCTTCACGCCTAGAGGTCGGTCGATCCGACTCCGGACGGTCTGGATTGTTGAGCATTCGGATCCGCGACCGAGGTTTGTCACAGCATACCCAGCGTAAAGAAACGATGGACACGCGCAGAGAACTCGACGTCGTCGTCTTGAGGCGGGCGCTCGACGAACACGGTCTTAAGGAAGGCGACGTCGGTGCGGTCGTGCACGTCTACAAGGGAGGATCCGCACTCGAGGTCGAATTTGTGACTGGCGAGGGTCGGACGATCGCCGTCGTCACACTTGAGCCAGACGACGTTAGGCCAATGGGGGGGCGTGAGGTTCTTCACGTCCGCAACCTGGCCGCCTAATGGTATGGTGAAGACGGACAGGCGCACGTACGTACCGGCATGAAAGGAGCGTCGCCGCACCAAACTCTTTCGTCAACGCCGACGCGGCGCCTGCCGCTTATTGCCGAGCCTACTTGCAGGAAGTCAAGGGCAGACCGGATGCTGGTAAGCTTTTTGTTGGGTCGGTAGGACGATTTTCCGGCTGTTGGGCGACTCCGAAGTGCGTTGGCGCGCCCCATACTTCTCCTGCTCGCCGGAGCGGAAGTGGGGACGATGGAGGCGCTCGCGGCCGGCGGCGGTCCGCTGTACGGCGGTTCGCCTGGCAGCATAAGCGGCAACCCTTCGACTACCGGTATGCGGGCCGAGATGGACCCATTCGCCGATCCGCGCGAACGAGCGCTGACGTACGGCATCTTCGGCGGGACGCCGCGGTACCTTGCCGCGATCGGTACCGAGAAAGCGAGTGACCTGCTGGTCGCCGGAAGACTTGTACAATTCATAGCTGTGTACAATATAGCCTCTAGAATAGCACCACCGTACTGCGGATCGACGGCGGTATGCCTATCTTGCTGCCCTGGACAGCATCCTATTCGTTAAGCATACCGGACAACGGATGGAGCGTTACGACGCGAGCTGGAGGGACGCGGGACGACTCGCGAAGCTCGAGACCGACTTCTCAGGTGGCGTCTATTTATTCGTTCATGAAGGACCGCCTCGACGGATTATCTACGTGGGCACGGCGAAGCAATCCAGTGGCTTCACCCGTCGCTGGTGTCAGCATTTGAGCCTATTCGCAGAGGGCGGAAGGACGGTATGGAGACCCCGGGATGAGACGGATGTCTACACACTTATGACCGCTTTGCCCGAACAGTTCGAGGCGTATTGCCGCGCCGGTCGTGCGTGGATCCCAGGTGACAGACGCGAAAATGGCTTCTTCAGTCCGCTCTTTGATGAGACGCCGTCCTACGACGATGCGTGGAAGCCGTAGGTTCTATCGGACTACGTCAGCAAGGTGTCCGTTTGGCGCTGTACCCTTCCTAGCGATGCGCTCTCGGTGATACTGGAAAGTAAGATTCAGATGGCGTTCCGGACGCACTTTGGCATCTCGTACTACAGGGCATCCGGCGTGCAGTCCTGGCTCGGTCGGGTGGAATTTCGGATGAGGCCAGGTTATCATCCGTTGGATTCCGATTTACGGATCTTCCAGAAGTCGAGGAGGAGAGCCGACAGTTACTCGCTGAACTGCCATTCTGAGGGTTCGGTATGTTCAAAGTGCCTTGGGGTCGCCGGTTTCCTTCTGCAAGCGAGGGCTGGGCGAACACGTTGTTGAATGCATAGAGATCGACGAAGGTATTATAAACCCGGTGGGCGATCTCGGGGGACAGGGGCTCACCCGTATCCGTCTGCAATCCGGCGAAGTCTGCATGAGGCACGCCCAACACTTCGTCCGAGTCGGAATCCATACTGTTTTGCCAGCCTGCCAGTCGAGGAATGCTCATTCGCAATCGGTCCTGGTTGATCAGCTCGAAGTGGTGGGCTGTCAGGGTTTGCCGTCCGGTTTCATCCACTTCGATCTCAATCTCTGCGACTGTTTGTTCCTTGCTAACCAACGATCCGTCGGATGCATAGGAGAGATAGTCGGTCGAGAACTGATAGAGCATTATACCGGGCGAGCGCTGGCCTGCCAGGTTTACGGACCGATCACCGGGAGTGATTTCGCTGCCTTGAGTTCCGACGAGGGTGCATGAAGAGAAGCCGACCAGGGCGAGCAGGTAGTGCTGTATTCTCATGATTTTCCTTGCGTTTGGGTCTGTCTGCCCAGCTGAGAGTGCATTCATAAGACTCGATACCATGCTGAAGTGCGAGTACTCCTTCTAAAGGATCGTTTTCGAACTCCTTGGATATCGCACGCAAGGAAGAGACGTGGTTCGAGAGCGCTTCGATGATCTGCTGCAACTCGTAGCCCCGCCCCATCGCGACGAGTCCTTCCCGATCGTACCGCGGGCGTGTAACGGTGGCATTCCAATGTCTACATACGTACCTAGCAGGGCTCCATCAATCCATAGACTTCCTTCGGACCTTATGCAAGTTGCAGATCCTATTCTCGAGAGTGTTCGTGCGTATTACGGCTCCGTTCTTCAGGGGACGAAAGATCTGCGAACGAACGCCTGCTGTACCGCCGAGTCGATTCCTGCTCACGTCGGTGCCGTTCTCCGTGAAGTCGACAACGAAATCACTGACCGATTCTACGGATGCGGTTCCCCGATACCGCTCGCGATGTACGGATGCTCGGTCCTCGACCTGGGCTGCGGAACGGGACGCGACGTCTACGTGGCATCTCGACTCGTTGGATCGGAAGGTCGAGTAATCGGTGTCGACATGACGGAGGAGCAGCTCAACATCGCTAGTCGCCACGTCGAAGGGCACATGAGCCGATTCGGATACGACGAGCCGAACGTCGACTTCCGGACGGGCTACATAGAAGACCTACGGGGGGCCGGCATTGATGATGATTCTGTCGATGTCGTCATCTCGAACTGCGTCATCAATCTGTCACCCGACAAACACCGCGTCTTTGAGGAAATTTTTCGTGTGCTGAAACCCGGCGGTGAGCTGTACTTCTCTGACGTTTTTGCCGATCGCCGCATTCCCGCGGAGATGGCGGCCGATCCGATTCTCCGCGGCGAGTGTCTCGGCGGCGCACTGTACACGGAGGATTTCCGGCGCTTGCTCCGCGACATCGGGTGCCTCGATTCTCGAGTCGCGTCGAGCTGTCCGATCAAGCTCGACGACGGCGATCTCAGGGATCGCATCGGCAACGTCCGGTTTGTCTCGAAAACGATTCGGGCCTTCAAGCTTTCGAAGTCGCTGGAGGACGTCTGCGAGGATTACGGCCAGGTCGCGTACTATCTCGGGACTGTTGAGGAATCGCCGCACGTATTCGACCTCGACGACCACCAC
>CAZMXY010000153.1:0-9243 GCA_964570345.1 uncultured Rhodothermales bacterium
TCGTCGATCCCTCCGGCTTCGTGCACCGCGCGGGGCTGTTCGCTTAGCGGCAGGGGCATCTGGAACGGCATTACGCAGGACGGCTCGATGGCGGACGAAGCGGGCATTTTCCCGGCGAGCGGCTGAGGCCTCCCGGCGGGCACTCAAGGTGTTCGGCTGCCCACCGCCAATGACCTTTTCGACGCACGAGAAGCGATCAGTCGCTGCATTATTCCGATTCTGCTTCGTAACGTTAAGCAGGAGGAAACATCGGCCGGAGGAGCATCATGAAACCGGACACTTCGCAGGCCGCCTTCGACCGGCTCCATGAAGCGCAAGATCGACGAGAAAAGGCGCGGGAGACGGGCGATATCGACGCGCAGATCGTCTCCGCAAGAGACTGTGGCTTGGGCCATTTCGAGGTGGGCCAGCTTCGCCTTGCGAGGGCGCTCTTCATGGAGGCCCGCCGCATTATTGAGGAAAGCGGCAAACGCAAGGAGCTGCTGCCCGAGCTGATCGGAATGACCGGGCGGACCCTGCAGCGAATGAAGCAGTGGGAGCCGGCCTTCGAGCAGTACCGGCTGGCTGCCCGGGCGGCAGAAGCACAAAATCTTCCTGCCGGGCAGCTGAAATGGAGGGGCAAGGAAGTCAGAACACGCCTCGATTTGGGTGAGCCGGCGAACGGCCTTTCCCTGCTGGAGGACACGGTCACCTACGGCAGGACCTTACTCGACGAAGGCGGTGAAGCCGTAACCGGCGAACTGGCTCAGTTGACGAGTCTGCTGGCAAACAGCCTCCAGGAGCAGGACGCAAAGCGAGCCGAGACGCTGTGGGAGGAAACGTTCTCGCTGCTGGATTCCATAGAACCGAGCCGACACCACTTTCTCGCCGCCGTCAACTACGCCGGCTTCCTGTCAGGAAAGCGCAAATTCTACCTTGCTCGGACGTATCTGGAAGAAGCGCTTGAACTCGGCCGGCGTCTTCGCCTGCCTGAACCCCAGCTGCTGGCGGTCGCCGTTCGCGTAGCGGATCTGCTTCGAAACATGCGGGACGCGGAGCGCGGGGGAGACTACCTCATGGATCAGCTTGTGAGCATAACGGATCCGGTCCCGCGAAGTGAGGTCCTGACGGCGGCAATCGACTGTTATTTCGACGGTAGCGCCTGGGCCAAAATGAAGCAATGCTGTGGCCTCCTGGCCGAATTGCGGTCCGCCTCAATGGAGCTTCCCGCCGGTATTTCTCATGCCGAGCTGCAACAGATGGGAGCAACGGATGCAGGCCGTTTCGACCTCGAAATGCGATACTCGATCGCGTGCCGCGGACTGGGGGAGATCGAGGAGGGCCTCTCCGCTCTAAGGAAGGCGCTGCAGCATGCGGAGGCCTGGGGTAACCCGGATGCCGTCATGAAGGCGCGTGGACAGACCGCAATCATGCTGGTCGAACACGGCGACTATGCTGAAGCCGCCCGGCTCGGTATGAACCTTTGGGATGAAGGTGGACGGACGCCGCTGCTGGCTCGTACCTTGGTGGATGCTTTCATTGGGACAGGCGAATTGAATCGGGCGGAGGAGATTCGGGATACCTTTGCCGAGGGCGGCGGTGCGCCCCTCGACGTCGCTCTCATGACGGCTCACCTGGCCGAAGCGGGGCGAGGCGATCCCGTCGAGGCCTGGTATGCCGTTGGTGCCGCCGCCGACCGAGATAGAAGTGTCGAGGCGGAAGCACTCTCTAGCCTGCTCGAGCACTATCCCCGCGGATCGAAAGACCGGTTCGAGGCGGCCCGGGCGCGCCTTCGGCTCCTCGACAGCGCGCGGACCCAGGTTACCGACGTCTTCTCCGAAGCATCCTGGCGCTCGTTCACGCCGCTGTCGAACGACTTCCCCACCTATCTCGACAGCTTTCTCGACACGGCGTTGGATGCGGAACGCGATGAGGAGGCCATCTACGAACTCGAACGATTCCGCTCCCAGATGCTTCTCAATGTACTTTCGGAGCGAAGCGCACTCTGGACAAAGCCGCACGGAACAGAAGGATCACCCGTCCCACAGGAACCGCAGTCCGATTCCGGGGAGGGCCCGGACATTGTCAGCTTTGCCCGCGGCGACAGCCTGACTGCCCGGTTCGGCGGTCGTGATCATGATGCCCGAGGCGGCTATGAAAATCTCCGGTTCAAGAGCAAGACCGTCGACGACCACCTTCGGGCCCGGTATCGCTTCGACGGCCTGGTAGCTACAAACGCGAGCTGGCGTGCCCGGCGCGAGGCTGCCGCTGAAGTGGATAGGCTCGATGAACTCGCCTTCAGCGCGGGAGGTGTCATGCACGTCGCGCCCGGCTTTCAGGGCCTGCATTTCCCGGCTAATCTCCAGGAACACCTGCGCGATGCCGGGCTGGCGGACGAGGAATTCTTCGTCTTCCAGCACGTGATGCCGGATCGGACCGTGTTCTGGGCGATGGATGCAAACGGCCGCATCTTTCGCGAAGCGATTCCGGGCTTTACACGGGGAGAATTGATCCACCTGCTTGGATCGCTTTGGCGCACCGTTCCCGATGCCCTCTACCGGCAGGGGCAGCAGCACGCAGATACACCTGTCGCGATGCATGCCACGCAGCGGCACCTGCGTCCTTTGCCCGAGTCGGAGGCCTCGTCGCTGGATGCCGTTCTATCCAGGCTGGACAAGAGGCTGGTAAAGCCGCTGACAGCGTGGCTGAAGGGTCTCAATGCGAAGCGCGTTTTCCTCGTCGCCGGGACGGACGTCACCAACCTGCCGCTCGACTCCTGTGAACGTCTCCTCGGTTCGGGAATCGAGGTCTGCTTTCTGCCCACCGGTCGGGCGCTCGGCTTCGTGAGGGCCCCTCGCCGGCCGTTGTCCGGGTGGTTGTACCTGCCGACCGAGGAGGACCGCGACCGTTGGGCGGCGGAGAATATGGCCGCCGTACGAAGCCACGTGCTGCTCGTGCTGGATCCGACCCGTTCCCTTCGTTTCGCCCCGCTGGAAGCTGCCATGATCGCTCATCGAGCCCGCGATTGGAACGTGCAGACCCTGGGTCCGAACATCGTCAATAAGGAAGACCTCCGGCAGGCATCCGGACGCGTCGAGCTCCTGCATCTAATTGGGCACGGCGCCTTTGATGACCGCAGCCCCTATCGCTCCGGTATGCACATTGACGACCGGCAGCAAGCAGACGCACTGTGGACCATCGCCGAGATCTTCAGTGAAGTAGAGGCGCCGGCGGGACGCCTGGCGGTGCTTTCGGGCTGCGAAACGGGTCGTACGCGACCCAACCTCGTTTCGGAAGAAGTCTCGCTCCCTGCTGCGCTCCTCGCCGCCGGGTTTGCCGCTGTGATCGGCAGCAGGTGGCCCGTTGACGATCTCTCCACGACGTTGCTGATGAGCGAACTCTATTATCGCTGGATGGGCGGCGGCATCGGAATCGGTAAGGCGCTGCAAGAAAGCGCGGGGTGGCTCCGAACGCTGGACCGCGAGATGGCCTCCGCCACCGTGCGAGATCTTCCCGAGCAGTTGAAGCAGACCCTTCCGGCGCAGACCGTTAAGTGGAGTCAGATATGCCGCACCGCGGCACAGTCTATCGCGACAGGCCCGGAACACCCCTTCGGCGATCCGTCATACTGGGCCGCCTTTTTCGTGGCAGGAGACGGATCGATCACCTCGGACGGCTCTGATCCCCGCGTACCACCCCCTTGACTGGTCCGGCGCGGAGGACGTAATACAGCATCAGATAAGCTCACCTGCACAGAAAGGCTAGATGATGGAACCGGCTGACGGCACGTCCAACCTGTACGCTCTCCTGATTGGCGTGGACCACTACCTGCCGAATCGGCTGCCTGACGGGAGCTACTACGCCAGCCTGGGGGGATGCGTGCGCGACATCCTGCACGTAGAAGCGTTTCTGCGGCGAAAGCTCAGCCTTTCGCAAAAGCACGTCTTCAAGCTCACGGCGAGCAACAGTGGCGGGCGCGAGCCCCTCGAACCTCCGGAGCAGTGGCCCACCTACGAGAACATGGTGTCCGCGTTGAAGCGGCTCACCGAGCGCGCCCAGGCCGGCGACCATCTCTATATCCACTACTCCGGCCACGGCGGACGCGCCGGAACCCTGCTCCCCGAACGCAAGGGAGCGGACGGCATCGACGAAGCGCTGGTCCCGACGGACATCGGCAGCACGGAAGCGCGCTACCTGCGCGATATCGAGCTGGCGCACCTCCTGAACACCATGGTCGAAAAAGGGCTCGTCGTCACCGTTGTCCTCGACAGCTGCCACTCCGGCGGACTGACGCGCGGCAGAGGTGACGTCGCCATCCGCGGTCTGTCCACGATCGACACCACCGAGCGCTCTACCGAGAGTCTGGTTGCCTCGAAAGCCGACCTGGCCGCCGTCTGGCAGCGCCTGGACGGAGGAGCGAAACGCAGCGTATCGCTGGGCAGCGGATGGCTGCCGGAGCCGAAGGGCTACGTGCTGCTGGCTGCGTGTCGGCCGTCCGAGTTTGCCTACGAGTACGCCTTCGACGGGAAAGAGCGCAACGGCGCCCTCACCTACTGGCTGCTGGATGCGCTGCAGGATCTGGGACCGGGCCTGAGCTACAAGCTGCTGCACGACCGCATCCTGCCCAGAGTGCACAGCCAGTTCGTGCAGCAGACGCCTCAGCTGCAGGGCGAAGGCGATCGGGAAGTGTTCGGCAGCCGCCGCGTACGGTCGCATTATGCCGTGCCGGTCATCGATGTCGATGAGGCCAAGGGGCGCCTGCTGTTGAACGCCGGTCAGGCGCACGGACTCCGCAAAGGCGCACAGTTCGCCATCTATCCCTCCGGCACGACGGACTTTACGGGTTCTGAAAAGCGCCTCGCGCTTGCCGGCCTCTCCGAACTCGGCGCGACCGGTTCGTGGGTCGAAATTACCGAACGTTTCGACGCCCGCCCCGTCGAACAGGGGGACCAGGCCGTGCTCCTCGGATCCGGCTCCATTAAGCTCGTGCAGAAGGTGTGCCTCGTACGCCGAGACGATCTGGAACGGCAGGCGGATCAGGAGGCGGCCCTGGCGGCCGTTCGCCGTGCCATGGAAGCGAGCGGCTGGGTGGAGCCGGCAGCGGATGCGGAGTCGCCGCGGTATCAGGTCGCGCTGAATGAAAAAGGGGAGTACGAGCTCTGGGACGGCAGTGGGGCGCCCATCCCGCTGCGGCCGGTGCTGAAGCCCGGAAATCCGGATGCGGCAGCCGGCGTCGTACGGCGCCTCGATCACCTGGCGAAGTACCATGCCGTGCTACGACTCGACAACCACGATGAGCGCTCGCCGCTGGCGCGCAAGCTCGTGGTCGAAGTGGTGGGCAAGCAGCAGGACTACGATCCGGTCGACGCGCCCGAGTGGGAGCCTTTCGACGAACCCGGCCACACTCCCGTGCTGACCGTCGGCGAGTGGACGTTTCTGCGCATCCGCAACGACGCAGCGCAGGTGCTCAACGTCGCCATGCTCGACCTGCAGCCCGACTGGGGCATCACCCAGGTCTACCCGCCGGGAAAGGGCGACTATTTCGTGGCGTTCGAGCCTGGCGAGGAGAAGATCCTTCCCCTCAAGACCGACCTGCCCGGCAATTACGAGCAGGGAACGGACGTGCTGAAAGTCTTCGCCACGGTTGGATCGACTAACTTCCGCTGGCTGGAATTGCCTCCGCTGGATGAGCAGCGCGTGGAGCGTTCCCTCTCCAGGGCACCGGAAGGCCCCCTCGAAAAGGTGCTATCCGCCTTTACCTCAGAGCGACCCAGGATGCGGAACGTCACGTTCGGGGACTATCCGAGTGCGGAATGGGTCACCGCGCAGGTCGAAGTGCGGATGCAGAGGCGGAAGCAGAAGGAAGCACGTAGTGGGATCGGGTAGCGAGCGGCCGAGCCGCCGCCGCGGCCGGGCTGCCCAATTTGCCGGGCATTCAGGACTTTCGGAGGTCGTCAGAATGGTGTTTTTCGTGGGTTTGGCGGCGGGCTTCCTCCCGTTCGTTCTACGGTACAGCTGGAGCAGTACCAGGACGGAGAACGGTCGGATCGTCGCCTTTCATTTCGTCGACGTGGTCGCCGTCGCTGGCGGCCTTTGTGCCCTGGCTTGCGCTGCCGTCGTGATGGCGGCTGATGCGTGGCACGTCTTCCAGAGCAGCCTTCTTCTATTCCTTTCGGTCGTTCAGCTCGCTCGGGGGTTCGGGCTCCGAGACCGCGTTCGTCTCCGGCTTAGGCGACGAGCGCGCCCATCTCAGCCGCGAGACGAGTCACAGACAGGTATCGAAGTCGAGGTGGCAGACCAGGGGAAAGTCGTCGTTCGCATCCAGGCTTCGGAGACGGAACTTGAACAATCAGGCGGTCGCGTCGCGGTCCCGGGGATCGCTCTGGGCGGTGCGGACGATGCCATGCGTGCCGTCACAGGAAGCGTCCTGAACTATTCGAAACGTTCTGTCTTGACAGGGCATGCAGCGCCGGAAGAGGACTTCTTGTCGCACGTTCCGGCGCGTATTCTGGATGATGACGAGCTGAAGGATCTCGTCCGTGCCGCCGCTCTGCGGCTGCCCCTCCTGCTCCTGGCCGCGGAACGCGGCTTCGGCGGTGAGGTGCTATTCGACGTCTACAGCCGCATGACCGAGGTGTTCACGCAGCACGCGGGCCTGGACCCGCGCGTGCCGGCCCAAACGCTCCTCAACGCGAATGCACTGGAGTACGTACTTCGGCGAAACGCTACTCCGGACGCCGTCTCAGACGTTTTCAGGCGGTTTCCGGAGATTGCGAGCCACCGTGAGGTCGTCCGTCAAACGGCGAGAAGCCCCTTCACCGAGCGTGAGGAGCGGTTTCCGACCCTCGAGCTCTTGCGGGATCAGGAGCTGGAAGGCGTGCATGAGCAGCTGCGGGCCCTGCTGGAGGCCGGGAACTACTCCGTGGCGGTTGAGCTCGCCGCTGAAGCGGCCGACCGCACGAAGGAAGCATACGGATGCGAGCACCCGCTCACGCTCTTTTATCTGGGGAGCGCTCTCGTGCAGCAGCGGCGACTCCAGGAAGCGGAGCACGCCTTGCGCCTTGCCGCTCGGTATGCGGCGGCGGTCCTGGAGCATGAGATCGAGAGGAGTCCGGACCTATTCCTGGCCTGCTTCGAAAGTGAGTACACGCTGGCGTGGATCTATCTCGAACTGGGCGATCTCCAGCAAGCGATAGATCGCGTTCAGAAGGGCGTCGCGCGATCGCGAGATCTCAGCTTGATTCTCCTGGAGACAGGCGAGCTGCCCGAGCGAGATGAACCCGCCGAGAAGTTTCGGCTCAAGATCATCTACTGCCTGGAGGTTGCAGCGCGCGTCTATTCTGCTGTCGGCCACAACGGTATCGCCGAGATCCTGGCATTCGGCTCATTTTTCCACGCAACGGACCTCTTCGGGGAGGAGCATCCCTATTCTTCGAGGATCGAAATTCTGCTCGCCACGATCTATCGGGAAATGGGCTTTAGTCAGGCCGCCCGTGAACATTTCGAGCATGCGCTGCCACAAGCAGCGTTACAACCTGAAGTAGTGTTACGATGGACGTCGTTTCTCATCCACGATGGTGAGCCGAGCCGCGCAAGACAGCTTCTCACTGAACTGCTTTCGTCGGATGCGCTCGGTGATGACCCGCACCTACGCGCCGAATGCGCGGCGTTGTTCGGGGAGATATCGGTGGCGGAACAGGACTACGAAGCAGCCCTTCGCTGGAAGATAGAGGCCATCTCCTGGTCTGATGCGGTCCTGGAAGAGCGATCAGCGCGGTTGTCCGATCGTCAGCTGCGGGAAAATGCAGGATATTTGTTTCGGTACGTGTATGAACTCGTCGCCTTCGTCGAGCGCTACGTCTCCGATCAGCCTCAGGCCATCCGCGCGGCCTGCGATGACGTCCTGCGCCGGAAGCTCATTGCATTGGACGCGCTTCGCTCCATCCACCGCACGGCGGCAAGCATGCCCGAGCTGCAGGGAAAGGTCGGCCGGCTTCGCACACTCCAATCGCGGAACGCCGCTGCGCGGCTCATCGACCACGCAGGGTTGAAGCTTGACGCGCACCTTGCAGAAAGCCTTTCGGAGAAAGAGCAGCTGGAGGCCGGCCTTGCGGCCGCGGTAGGCGGATACCGCATCCCGAAGGCGGGCGTGACGGACGTCGAGAGCCGGCTTCCCGAGGACGCTGCGCTCGTCGAGTTTTTGTGCCTGCCGGAGTTTTACGTTGATCCGGGAGATGAGCATCCACTGCCGGCACACTATATCGCGTTCGTCGTACGGCGGGGCCGACCCTGTGAACTCCTTGATCTGGGAGAGGCTGACTCCATCAACACGGTGATCGCGGCATACCAGGAGCGCATGAAGCGGGGCGGGCGGCACCTTCACCTCGGGGTCGAAAAAGACGAATCCGGCGCGGCACCAGGAGAGGAGCTGCGCCGGAGGGTATTCGATCCCGTCGTGCCGTCACTGGAGAATTGCTCGCAGCTGTTCATTGCGCCGGACGGGGAGCTTTGCCGGGTCGCCTTCGGCGCACTTCCCCATGACGACCGCTTTCTGATCGACGATTACCGTATTAGCTACATCTCGACGGGCAGGGACCTGCTGCGCGATTCGCGGGACACGAATGTCGGCTACGGGCCTCCGGTCGTGATGGCGGATCCTGATTATGATCTTGGAAAAACCGAAGTGCGCGACCGCGTTTTTCAACGTCTTTCGTGGGCGAGACAGGAAGGCATGGAAATCGCTCGGCTTCTCGGCGTCGACCCGCTCGTCGATGCGGAAGCCACCGAAGCGGAGCTGAAGAGTGTGCATTCCCCCGCCATCCTTCACGTCGCGACGCACGCGTACTTTCAAGATGAGTCCGTAGACGTGAGCCCGCGTGGAGAGCACAGACCCATTGCGCACGTGCGCAGCGCAGGTTTGCGCGGCGGAGGACTCGCTCTGGCCGGAGCCAATGCATGGCTGGCCGGCTCGTACGGGGAGGGGGCGGATGAAGGGCTCGTCAACGCCGACGACGTACTGGAAATCGATCTTTCGGGCACCGGACTCGCTGTGCTTTCTTGTTGCGAAACGGGCCTGGGGGACGTGCGCATCGGCCAGGGAGTGATGGGGCTGAGCCGGTCCTTCGTCATAGCCGGCGCCGACACGCTGATCATGAGCCTGTGGCAAGTACCGGATCCGGAGACTGCAGAACTCATGAAGCACTTCTACCAGGCGCTTCTCGACGGAGAGGGCTGCGGTGAGGCGCTCCGCTCGGCCCAGCTGGA
>CAZMXY010000154.1:0-9114 GCA_964570345.1 uncultured Rhodothermales bacterium
ACGTCCCAACGTCCTGACGTCCCAACGTTCTCACGTTATCTCGTTATCTCGTTATCTCGTTCATCAACTCCATATTCCTCTTCGCGACCGCGGCGGCCCTCTTGCCGGTGGTGTATCACCTCGTGCGGCGGATGAAAGCCAGGACCGTGCCCTTCAGCTCGCTGATGTTCCTGAAGGCGACGCCGAAGGAGCTGATCCGAAAGCGCCGGCTGAAGGATCGGCTGCTCATGGCGGCGCGGATGGCACTGCTCGGCCTCCTCGCCCTGGCGTTCGCGCGGCCGTACCTGCCGTCCGAGGAAATCCCGTTCATCCCGCAGCGAGAAAGCGAATCGGTCGTGCTGCTCCTGGACCGGTCCTTCAGCATGCGCCAGGGCGACGCATTCGAGCAGGCGCTCGCCCAAGTGCGGAGTAGGCTCGACGCGGCCGGCCCCAGCGACGAAGTGGCGCTCGTCTCCTTCGCCGACGACGTGCAGATCCTGGCGCCACTCGAAACCGACCTGGCCGTGCACCGCGGCGCACTCGACGCTGCGGAGCCGGGCTATCGATCCACCGATTATTATCCCGCCCTTCAGCGAGCACAGGACCTCTTGCAGGAGGCCCGCCATCGCCGGCGCGTCGTGGTGCTGGTGTCGGATTTCCAGGACGCCGGATGGTCGGGCGCGCTGGAGAATTTCGAGCTGGGACAGGGGATCCTGTTCGAAACCGTGCCCGTGCGCACCGCGGCGGAAGGCAATGCGTTCGTCGAGGATTTTCGGCTCGACCGGCGCCGGATCGAGGGCCGCTACGCCGTGCGCTACGACGTGCGTGTCGCGGCGACCGGAGGCGACCAGGAGGAGGAACGCTCAGCCGCGCTCATGGTCGACGGCGCGGAAGTAGGCCGGCAAGCGCTGCCGGCACGCCCGTCGACGCCTGTTTCGTTTCAACGCGTCGCCCCTCGAGAGGGGTATTACCAGGGCAGCATCGTGCTGCAAGGCGAGGCGCGGTCCGGCGGCGACGCGCTTCCGGACGACGACCACTATTACTTTACCGACCGCGCGGAAGCCCTGCCGGGAGTCCTCGTGCTCGACGCCCCGTCCAACTCCGCGCGCCGCGACGCGTTCTTTCTACGCAGCGCCTTCGATCTCGGCGATGCGTCGCGCTTTCGATTCGCGGTCGACGGCCGCCTCGCGTACGCCGATCTTCGCCGCCACGACGTCGTGTTTCTGGCGAATCGGGCGGCGACCGGCGACGGGGAGCGCGCGGCGCTGCGCCGCTTCGTCGAAAACGGCGGGACGCTCGTCGTCTCGGCAGGCGACGGCGCCGCAACCAGTGAGCTCTCAAGCATGCTGGAGGCGCTGGACGTCGGACGCATCGAGGACGTCGTCGATGCGCGTGAGGACCAAGGGTACGAGGCCATCGTCGGCGAGGTGGACCGGCGGCATCCGGTCTTCGAGCCGTTTTCCGCAGGCGGGCGTTCCGGCGCGATCCTTCGTCCCAAGTTTCGCCGCTATGCGCGCCTCGCACCGAGCGAGGAGACCGTCGTCGTCGGCCGGTTCGACGGTGGCGACGTCTTTCTCGCCGAGCGACGTCTTGGAAGCGGACTCGTCCTTTTCTATGCGTCGACGTTCAACACGAGCTGGACGGATCTGCCCCTCGACGAGATGTACATACCCTTCGTGTATCAGATCGCGGGATACGGCGCCGGCCGCGCCGACGAAGTCCACGTCTTTCGGGTCGGGGACGTCATCCCGCTGGAAGGCGGCCCAGCCGAGACGTGGGAGGTTCGGGCGCCCGGCACTCGGCTCTATCGCGTGACGCTGGATGAAGAGGGGCGCGGCTACTTCCGCGAGACCGAGGTCCCCGGCCATTACGCGGCCGCAGGCAGCGGGGCGACGCGTTTCTTCTCCGTGAACGTCGACGCACGCGAATCCGATCTGCAACCGCGTGATCCGGACGAGCTCTACGCGGCGGTCGTCACACCGTCCGACAACGTGGCCACGACGCCGGAACAGGCCGCGGCCGCCTCGATCGTAACCGACGAGCGGCGCCAGAAGCTCTGGCGGGTGATCCTCCTGCTGGTGCTGGCCCTGTTTGTCCTCGAGACGTATTTCGCGAACCGGCATTCGGCTTCGCAGACCGTCCGGGAGGGGGCGGGAGTAGCACAGGAGCGGATTTAGCATGTTCGTCCGCGAGACGTTTGACGGCACCAGAGAGAAGTTGGGAGTATAGGAGTGCATTTAGCATGAGGAAATGACCATGGCGAACACCAATTATCGGGTCCGCGCGCTCATTCGCGACATTCGAAGCCGCTGGCGCCGCCGCGCCGTGCTGCAGGGTGCCGCGCTCAGCATCGGCGTTTTGGCCGTGTGGGGTTCGATCCTCCTTCTGCTCTACCGCTTCTCGCCCATCGGCCCGGTCATCCTGCTCGGCGGTGCCGTCCTGGGGGCCCTGGTCGTGCTCGTATTGATCGTTCGACTGGTCCTTCAGCCGGCCATCCGCACCATTCCGGACCGGCAGATCGCCCTCTTCGTCGAAGAACAGATCCCGGATCTCGAAGATCGTCTCAACAGCGCCGTCGAGATCGACGATCCGGCCGCGGCCCGGCACGCTCACGGCATTCTCGTCGATCGGCTGATCGACGACGCCTCCGAACGTGCGCGCACGATTCCGCTGACGACTGTCGTCGATCGTCAGAAAGAGCGCATTCTCACGACGGCCGGCGGGGCCGGACTCGTGCTCTTCCTGTTCCTGGCCTTCACCTCGCTCGACGAACTCCGGCATTCGTTCGGCGGAGCCGACCTCGCGTCCATGATCTCGACGTCGCAGCCGTACATGACGGTGAATCCCGGTAGCGTGGAGATCGAGCAGGGGGCATCGCAGGACGTCGTCGTGACGCTGCGTGAGGAGAGCGACCGCGACGTGGTGGTGCACTACCGGACGGGAGACGGGACCTGGCGAAAGGAGTCCATGCAGGGCGCCGTCGGCGAGCCCGCCTTTCTCCACGAATTTCTCGACGTGCAGGACCCGATCCAATACTTCGTCGAGCACGATCAGCGGCGCTCCGAGCCGTTCACGATCTCCCTGTACACGTTCCCGTCGGTCGTGCGGATCGACCAGACCCACACCTATCCCTCCTACACGCGGCGTGATCCACGAATCGAGGAAGACACGGGCGACGTGCACGGATTGAAAGGCTCCACGGTGACGCTCGACGTAGCCGTGACCGGCACGGTCGAAGTGGCCGAGCTCGTACTGGACGACGAGCGGCGGATTCAGCTGGACCCCGCCGGGGACGGGCGGTTTCGGGGCACGATCCGCCTCGAGGAACCCGGGTACTACAGCATCCACCTGACCGACCGCGAACAAAAACGGAACAAGTTTCCGGATGAGTATCGGATCACGCCTGTCGAGGACGAGAGGCCGTACGTGACGGTTACGGATCCGCAGCGCGACGTACGCGCCAATTCCGTCGAGGAAGTGCTCGTCGCGGCGCGAGCGGAGGACGATTACGGTCTCAAAGACGTCCGCCTTCGTTTCGCCGTCAACGGCGGCGAGGAGCAGACCGTCAGTCTGATTAACTCCCCGGCCGCAGGTTCGACAAACGCCGAGGGCGAGCACCTCTTCTTTCTGGAGGACTTCAGCCTGGAGCCGGGTGACGTCATCTCGTACTTCGTCGAGGCCGAAGACGTCTTTCACGACGAACCGGCGGCGACGGATCTGTATTTCATCGAGGTCATACCCTTCGACCGCGACTATACGCAGGCCGCTGCCGGCGGGATGCCGGCCGGCGGTCCGGCTCAGAGCGGGATCGTCCTGAACCAGCAGCAGATCATCGCCGCCACGTGGAAGCTGTATCGAGAGCGAAAGGAGATGGGAGAGGAATCCTATTCGTCGTCCCGCCGGGCCCTCGCTCAGGCACAGGCGAATCTCCGGCGCAACATCGACCAGCGCATCAACGCCACCGCGTTCTCACTCGAGTTGCAGCGGGGCGACGAGACCCGGGCCATCGCCGAGCATCTGCGGTCGGCGGTCCGGTCCATGGGGGCGGCCGTAACGGAACTCGAGGCGGACCGCCTGCGCGAAGCCATGGCGCCCGAGCGCGAGGCGCTGAATTACCTGCTCAAGGCCGACGCGCTCAACAAGGACCGCCAGATCGCGCTCAATCGCGGCGGGCAGGGCGGTGGCGGAAACGCCTCGGCCACCGAAGAGCGAATGACCGAGCTGATGGATCTCGAGCTCGACATCTCGAAAGACAAGTACGAAACCCTGCCGCAGTCGTCGGCCGGCGGGAACGCAGGTGACGGCGAGATGGACGAAGCCCTTCGGAAGCTGCGCGAACTCTCGCGAAGGCAGCAGAATCTGGCCAACGAGAGTCAGCGGGCGCTCGAGGGCGAGGACCAGCGGCGCGCGGTCGAACGCTTGAAGCGCGATCAAGACGATCTTCGACGGCAGGCCGAGGACCTCTCGCGCAGCATGCGCCGAACGGCCCGGGGCGACGAGCGGATGGGCGCCGACGTCGACGAACGGCTCGATCGCGTCGCGCGCAACATGCAGGAGGCCGAACGCGCGCTCCGGGAGGGCGACGTCCAGCGCGCCCGCTCGCGGCAGCAGCAGGCCGTCAACGAGCTCGAGCGCCTCTCAGAGAACCTGCAGAGGGTCGGAAACGACGACCGCCGGCAGGTGCTCGACGAGATGGATCGCAATTTCGATCGCATGATCGATCAGGAGGATCGTCTCGCCCGGGACCTCGATCGGGCCGCCGAGCGCGCCCGGAGCGGCCGCGTGGACCGGGGCGAGCTCGACGGGCTCGCCGAGCGGCGCCGGGCCGTCCGTGAGGCCCTCGAGGAGCTCGACCGGCAGGCCGAGAGCGTGGCGACGCGCAGCACCGATCAACCCGATCTGGCGACGGCCGCGCGCAACCTGCGGCAGGGCCTGCGGCGCGAAGCACTGGACGAGCAGATGGAGGATTCAGAGCGGGCGCTCGAGCGCGGATGGCTCGATCACGCGAGACGGCGTGAGGAGGGCATCCAGGAAAGTATGCAGCGCATTGAAGAAGCGGTGCGCGCCCTTGGAGGGCGCTTTCCGGTCACCGACGAGGAGCGGATCGCTCGGTCCATCGACGAGCTGCGTGAGATGGAACGCGACCTGCGTGCGCTGCGGGATCAAGCCGGGTCGCAGGCGACGGCGGACGCAGCGAACGACGAGACGGCGTCCACGCCCGGCGAACGCGGCGGGCAGGCGGGGGGCGACCGATCCGCGCGGGCCGACGCCGCCGCGCGACAGGCGCGGATGGATCGCGCGCGCGAGCGGCTTGAACGCATGCAGCGGAATCTCGACGGCACGCCGGGTGCGCAGGCGCTTGACCCGGTCCGCCGCGCGCTGGCCCGCGCGGAACACGACGGCGTCTCGCTCGAAGGCGAATCGGCGAGGGCCTTTTTCGACGCGGAGGTCTTCGCGGCGCTCTCTCAGCTCGAAGAGGCGCTGATGAGCGAGCTCGACCAGATCGCCATGGACAAGAAGCTCTTTGGCAGCCGACCGGGCGAAGTGCCCGAGGAGTACCGCGCTCTCGTAGAGAAATACTACGAATCGCTGTCGAAGACCGGCAGGCAGTAACCGACGCACCGATGTTCGAATCCCTCTTTAAATTCGATCGCGTCCACTTCGTGGAAGGCTCGGTGGGGTTCCAGAGCGGAAGCGCCGCGGTGCTCTTCGGTCTGGCGTTGATCGTGCTCGCCATGGGTCTGGTGCTGCTGTATCGGTCGACGGATCGATACGCCCGGCGCCGGGACCGCGCCCTGTCCTTCGGCCTCCGCACGGCCGCCCTCCTGCTCCTCTGCGTGCCGCTCTTCGAGCCGGTGCTGATCACGCCGGACGTCGTGCCGGACGAGAATTTCGTCGCCGTGCTCGTCGACGCGTCGGAGAGCATGAACGTCCCGGACGCTTCCTCAGGCAGAACCCGGCTCGACGAGGCACGCCGTGTGCTGTTTGAGGGCCGTGACGCGGTGGCGAGCGATCTGGAAGAGCATTTTAAGGTGCGGTACTACGCGTTCGGTGACGGAGCACGCCGCGTAGACGACGTCTTGACGACAGTGGCAGACGGTCGCCGGACAAACCTCTCGTCGGCGCTCGATCGCGTACTGTCGGATTTCCGCGGCCTGCCCCTGGCCGGCGTCGTAATGCTGACCGACGGAGGCGACAATAGCTCGGACGTCCCGCTCAACAAGGCCGAAGAGCTCCGCGCCCGCGAGGTACCGCTTCACGTCGTCGGGCTCGGTCTAGAATCGGCGGATCGCGAGCGTGAGCTACTTGAAACCGTCGTGCACCGCGGCGTCGACGAGACGACGGGCGCCGAGATCGACGTCAAGGTTCGATCCTGGCGCGAGGAGCCGGAACCCGTAGCGGTGAGCCTCTACCGCGGAGACGACCTCGTGCACACCGAGCGGCAGACGTTGAAGGGCGGGGGGCGGATCGATCAATTCACCCTGTATTACGAGACCGACGGCCCGGGTGCCGCCGAATACGTTCTGCGCGTAGACGTGGCGCACGACGAGATCAACACGGACAACAACGCGGCGAACGTGCTGATCGACCCACGACAAGACACGCTGCGCGTGTTGCTGATCGAAGGCCACCCGCGCCGTGACTTCAAATTCATCAAGCGGGCCCTCGAGGACGACCCGGTCGTGCACTTTACGTCCATCCTCCGAACCGGTACGGGGAAGTACTACCGGCAAGGAATCCGCGGAGCCGACGAGCTGGCCGGCGGATTTCCGGTATCCGAGGCGGAGATGTTCGGCTTCCGGGCGGTGCTCTTCGGCGACGTTGAAGCCGCTCATTTCTCGCTCAATCAGCTCTCGATGATCGAGCGATTCGTCCGCCTGCGCGGCGGAGGCTTCGCCATGTTGGGAGGGCGGGTCTCTTTCGCCGAGGGCGCTTATTGGGACAATCCGATCGCCGATCTGCTGCCGGTCGTTCTCGACCCGGGACGCCGAACCGCGATTCCGCGTACGTTTTCCGACGAGGACAAACCCGTCGACGAGCAGGGCTTCCGATTTACGCCAACCGCGGTCGGATTGGAGAGTCCGATCCTGCGCCTCGCCGCCGCGCCGGCGGAGAACCGCTCGCGCTGGTCGCAAATGCCGGGTCTGACGAGCATCAATCTCCTCGGCCCCGTGAAGCCGGGCGCGACCGTGTTGGCCGAGAAACCGAACGACGAGTTCGGCGAGATTGAGCCGCTGCTGATGATTCAGCGATACGGCAAGGGACGCAGCGCGGCGCTGGCCACGGCCAGCACGTGGCGGTGGCAGATGCTGCTCGATGCCGAGGACGGGCGCCACGCCCGCTTCTGGCGCCAGTTCGTCCGCTGGCTCGCCGCGTCGGCGCCGGATCGCGTGGACGTCCGCCTCGACGCGAATCGATTCGCGCCGGAGGACGAGATTCCCCTGCGCGTCAACGTCTACGACGAACGTTACGGGCCCGCCGCCGAGGCTCTCGTCTCCGGAACGCTTACGGATCCGCACGGGGCGACGTCTAACGTGGCCTTCCGCCCCGACCTCGGAACCGCCGGAGCGTACACCGCCACGCTGCTGCCGTCCGGGGAAGGCGTGTACGCGCTGGACGTCTCAGCTGTCGTCGACGGATCCGAGGTCGGCCGACAGGAACTCAGCTTCCTCGTGCGCCCCTCACGGAGAGAATACTTCGATGCCGTGCTGAAGCGGCCTTTTCTGGAACGGCTGGCCGACGCGGCCGGCGGTTTCTATTATGCTCCGGACGAGGTGGGCTCGATCGCCACGAACCTTCGCAGCCGACGGACCAGCACGTCGATCTATACGATCGATTACCTGTGGGACATGCCGTTCCTGTTCGCACTCGTGCTCGGACTGCTTTCCGCCGAGTGGATCTGGCGCCGAAGGAAGGGCCTGCCGTGAGGGCGGAGCAGGGCGCGATGCGTTTCGAGATTAAATTGCGACGACGACCGTGACCGGACTATTTTTTCGGCCGATCTGGACCTCCGTCCTCCTTTGCTTTGGCGTTTGGACTAGCGGGCCCACCGCACCCACGTCATATGCGCAGGACGCCGGAACGAGATACGCCCTGCTCATCGCGGGGCTCGGAGGCGATCCAGCCTACACCGACCGATTCGGCGACTATCTAAACGAGACGCGTTCCCTGCTCGTGAATCGTTACGGGATGCCCGGCGATCAGGTGTACGTATTGGGCGAGAATGCGCTAGCCGGCCGCCCGTTCGTCGACGACGTGTCGACCGCGGAGAACGTCCGCTCCTATTTCGACCGGCTCTCGCGGCGGGCCACGCCCGACGATCACGTCTACGTGATTCTCTTCGGCCACGGAAGCTACGACGGCGCGCGAGCCCGCTTGAACATCCCTCGCCGGGACCTCGACGACGCCGATTTTGGAGAGCTGCTCGACGGCCTCGACGCCGGCCGCATCGTCTTCGTCAACACCGCCAGCGCGAGCGGCCCGTTCGCCGAGTCGCTCAGCGGCCCGGACCGCGTCGTCATCACCGCGACGGCCACGGGGACGCAGCGCGACGAGACCGTTTTCCCGCGCTACTTCATCGAGGGGCTGCGTTCGGCGGACGCCGATCTCGACAAGAGCGGCGGCGTGTCGGTGCTCGAGCTGTTTCGGTATGCCGCCGGCGAGGCGGCGCGCTCGTTCGATGCCGGCGGTCAACTCGCTACCGAACACGCCATGCTCCACGACGGCGGCGACGGCGCGGCCGCTCGATTCGACAAGGTGGACGGCTCCGGTCAAGGCGCCCTCGCGTCGGTCACCTTCCTCCGTCCACTGGACGTCCTCGCCGACGTTGACGAAGCCGATCGCCCGTTACTGCGCGAGCGAGAGGCCCTCCAGCGCTCGATCGCAGAATTGCGTGCCGGAAAAGCGGGCATGAACGAGGAAGCCTACTACGCCGAGCTCGAGCAGCTGCTCGTGCGACTGGCGGAGCTGAACGAGCGGCTGGAACGGGATCGACCTTGAGCGTCTCGAGCCCGGGTCGGCGCGCCGCATAGGCCTCCTTGGGTCACCCTGCAAAAGAGGGCGCCGGAGCCGGCCCCTCATCGAAAGTAGTAGCAAAGAACCGCCCGTCCTCACGTTAAATCGTCCTCACGTTAA
>CAZMXY010000155.1:0-9018 GCA_964570345.1 uncultured Rhodothermales bacterium
GCTCGCCGACGGCGCAGGCAGCATCACTTTCGGCTCCTTCGCGGAGAACGCCTCGTTTATCACGGGCAACTTGAGCGCAGATATCGACCTCCGCTTCGGCAGCCGGATGACCTTCTGCGATATGACGGTCGGCGACATGCGCAAGGAGGATACGGCGCTCACGCAGACACTTTCGACTTGCCCTTCCCCAAGCGACGTGTTAGGCAGATAAACCGTTCGCGACGCCGACGGCCGCGTCGTGTTCGATTCGGGTGCGCTGCGGGCCGACGACGCGATCGAGGGCAACCACACCGACGTCGATCCGGCGCGATTCGAGCCGCGTTACACGTCGTTTGCACTCATGCCGGCGTCGCATTCCGCCGCTTCTCCATGAACTCGAATTGTCGGTAACCCGTTGGCAGATACGATTTCACGATGATTCGAGCGGACTCTTGTCGATCCTCTCGACTTATGTCGGCTACACGCTTGTTTTTGCGGAAGTTTGTTAGTAAGTATCCTCCGCGATGCGCGTCGACGAACAATGTTGGCCTTCGCAGCCGTTTTTCCGTATGACAGTAGCTCGTCGACGCTGTTCATCCCCTATCCGTGCCACATCATGGGCGTCCGTTCCCTGGCCGGTCGCGACGACGCAAGTGGCGAGCGTTCGTCCGTGTCCGGTGAGTCATACAGCCTTGTCGGCCGACAAGTCTCCCGTTATCGCATTCTAGAGCGGATTGGAAGTGGCGGGATGGGGATCGTCTACAAGGCCGAGGACGAAGGCCTGAATCGGACGGCGGCAGTCAAGTTCCTGGCTCCCGGTGGTCATCACGACGACGCGGCGCGCAGCCGATTTCTTCGCGAAGCCCAGACCGCATCGGCCCTCGATCACCCGAACATCTGCACGATCTATGAGGCGGGCGAAACGGACGAAGGCCTGCTGTATCTCGCCATGGCCTATTACGACGGCCGAACCCTCTCCGAGCGCATCGCCGAAGGCCCGATGCCGGTTGGCGCGGCCGTCGACACGGCCGTACAAGTCGCCCGCGGGCTCAAGAAGGCACACGACGCGGGCATCATCCACCGCGATATCAAGCCTGCGAACGTCATCTTCACGGACGACGGCGTCTCCAAAATACTCGATTTCGGCCTTGCAAAGGTCGCGGATCTACAGCTTACGCGGACGGGAGACACGCTGGGCACCATAGCGTATATGAGTCCGGAACAGATCAAGGGCGGAGATGTTGACGCGCGCACGGACATATGGGCACTGGGCGTGGTCTTATTCGAGATGCTGGCAGGTGTCCGTCCCTTCAAAGGCGAATACGAGGCGGCGATCCTGTACTCCATTCTGAACGCGCCTCCGGAGCCGCTGGATGCCCATCGGGGCGACGTGCCGCAAGACGTCGAACGTACCTTGCAGCGTGCATTGTCCAAAGACCTCTCTGTGCGTTACCAGGCCATGGACGAGATGCTGGATGATCTCCTTAAGTGCCGGACGAGCCTACGTCGCCTCTCAAGCGGTGCGGAAGTAGAGATGGCCTCCGCAACTGTGCCGACGCACGACACAGTGGAGGCCCCTGAGCCGGTCTCGGCGGGCTGGAGTGCGGTTGGGAGGTCACTGAGCGCGGCGGAGCGACGGCACGTCACGATGCTCTTTATCAACTTTGTGCCGTTGGGAGGTGATACGGATCCCGAGTTGTTGCTGGAGGCGATGCCGGCCTTCGAGGATGCCTGCCGGAAGATCGCACAGCGATTCGAAGGAGTGCACGTACCCTATCCAGGGGAGGGCGTGCTGATCTGTTTCGGCTATCCGCAAGCGCATGAGGACGATGCTCGTCGTGCGGTTCGCGCCGGGCTCGCGGCCATCGAGGCCTGCAACCGCCTCGCGTCTGACGGCGGCGTTCACGCGACCGCTCGCGCCGTCGCCCACACGGGTCTTGTCGTCGCCGAGGAAAGCCGCAGTCCTTCCTCGTCGATGAAGTTGGTCGGAAAGACGGTTGATCAGGCTGCTCGATTGACGACGATGGCGGAGCCCGGCACACTCGTCGCCAGCGCGACGACGTTCCGTCTGATTGAGGGGTATTTCGACGGTCGCGAACATGGTACGCACGCGCCGGAGGTTGGCGCGCTCTACGTGATCGCACACGAGAGTGCGGCACGAAATCGTATTGAGGCCGCAGCCGGCGAGCCGACGCCGCTGGTCGGACGCGAACCGGAGATCGCCATGGTCCTGGGTGCGTGGGAGCAGGCTACCGAGGGAAACGGCCGGGTTGTCCTGCTCCGCGGCGAGGCCGGCATCGGCAAATCGAGACTCCTGCAAGCCGTTAAAGAGAAGGTGGCCGATGATCCGTCTGTATGGCTCATTGAGAGCCAGTGTTCGCCTTATCACCAGAACAGTCCATTCTATCCCATCATCGATGCACTGGAGCGCGTCGTTCTGGAATTTTCTCCGGCGGATGGACCAAAGGAGAAGCTCGACAAGGTCGAAGGTTTCCTCGTCCAGTACGGTCTCGACGTGGCTGAGACGGCGCCGCTGTTTGCCGATCTCCTCTCGCTTCCGAAGGAAGATCGCTACGAATCAACGTCGCTCTCGCCCGATCGGCAGAAAGAGAAGACGCTGGAAGCGCTGGCGTCCGTCGTCATTCGCAGGGCGACCGAGCAACCGTTTGTCTTCGTCGTCGAAGATATACATTGGTCCGATCCCTCCACGCGTGATCTACTCGAGCTCATCATCGACCAGTGTCCGACCGTCCGGATTCTCGTCGTGCTTACTCATCGTCCGGACTTTAAGTCACCGTGGGCATCTCGATCATATATGACCGACATCGCGCTGAACCGGCTCCCGAGGAAGCAAGTCATCGAGATGGTACGGAGTCTGGCCGACGGAAAAGACCTTCCGCCGCAGCTCGTCGAGCGTATCGTCGAGAAGACGGACGGTGTTCCTCTGTACGTAGAAGAAATCACGCGGACTCTTCTCGAGTCGGGTCGTCTTCACGAGCGCGACGGTCGCTACGAGCTGATTGGTTCCATCGTCGACTTGAGCGTGCCTTCGACGCTGCAAGAATCTCTTACAGCGCGTCTCGACCGACTCGGATCGGCGCGCGTGACGGCCCAGCTTGGAGCAGTGGTGGGCCGTGAGTTTTCCTACGAACTGCTTCGCGTGCTCTCATCGGAGGACGAAAACGAGCTCCGTGCCGCGCTCGACGTACTCGTCGATGCGGAGATAGTCTATCAACGCGGGCTTCCGCCGGCTTCGACCTATGTGTTCAGGCACGCCCTCATTCAAGATGCGGCCTATGCCTCCCTTCTGAGAAGCACGCGCCGAAGCTATCACGAGCAGATCGGCAACGTGCTGACGGCCCATTTTCCCGACGTGGCGGAGAGCAGGCCTGAGCTGATCGCTCATCACTACACGGAAGCGGGCCGCATGGCCGAGGCCATCGATTGGTGGATGAATGCCGGCCGGCGCGCGGCGCACCGTTCGAGCAATGCGGAGGCCGTCGCGCACCTGACTCGTGCGCTCGAGCTCTTGGAGACGCAGCCCGATTCCACTGACAGAACTCATCGCGAGCTGGCCTTGCAAGTCATGCTCGGCCCTGCTCTCATGGCCGTCCGCGGCTATGCTTCGGACGCCGTCGAACGGGCGTACCGTCGGGCTCGCGAGCTGTGTCGCCAGATCGACGACACGCCCGAAATCGTGGCGGTGCTCTTCGGGTTATGGGCATACTACGTGGTGAGCGGCCATCTCGGAACGGCCCGGGAGTTGGCCGAGCAGATCCTGCGGCTTACGGAGCAGATTCCCGACAAGGGGGTGCGCCTGGAGGCTCACGTGGGCCTCGGGGTCACCCTCTACTTCCTCGGCGAGTTCGCGGAGGCTCGCGAACATCTCGAGCGGGCCGTCGCCCTCTTTGATCCGGATGAGCATGCGTCACACGCCGCATCCTTCGGTCAGGATCCGGGCATGGCAAGCCGCATCTACCTTGCCAAGACGCTGTGGATGCTTGGACGCCCAGACCTGGCAAGTACCTATCGGCGCGAAGCCATCGAAATCGCGGAGCGAGTTCAACATTCCCATACATCGGCGTTTTGTCTGGCCTACGCCGCCCTGTTGGCGCATTTCGAGCGGGATGCGGAAATGGCGCTGACTTTCTCCGAAAAGACGATCTCCCTTGCCGAGAAGCACGGCTTCCCCATCTGGGGAGCGCTGGCAACCGTCCTGCGGGGATGGGCACTTGCCGAGCAGGGCGAGGTCGAAACAGGACTCCGGGATATCGACGAGGGCATCAAGGCATGGAAGGCGACGGGATCGGGGCTCTACATGCCATACTGGCTGGCGCTGCGCAGCGTCGTGCTTCAGAATATGGGACGCCTTCAAGATGCAAAGGTCACGCTGGACAAGGCTGTGAGCATGGAAGAATCCGGCGAGGAGCGAGTGGTTCTGGCCGAGTTGTACAGGCTAAGCGGGTCCATCCGTGCCTCCGATGATCCAACCGGGGCCCTCGGCCTCCTTGAGCAGTCCCTGCGGACGGCTTCCGAACAGTCCGCGAGGTCCTGGCAGCTTCGAACGGAGATGGAGCTGGCGCGGCTGCGCTGGTCCGATGAAAAGGCGGCGGATGAAACGACGCTCGCCGGTCTACTTAGCCACTTCCCCGAGGGTCTGGAGTCGAGGGACCTTAAAGAGGCACATCAGCTCCTAGGCAACCGGTCCGAGCCATAATGACGAATGTGATCGTATTCGGCGGCGGAGTCGCCGGAATGAGTGCCGCCCACGAGCTGGTCGAGCGCGGTTTTTCGGTTGAGGTCTACGAGAAGAAGACGATTCCCGGCGGCAAGGCGCGCAGCATTCCGTTCAAAGGATCGGGAATGAACGGGCGCCGGGACCTGCCGGGGGAGCACGGCTTCCGGTTCTTTCCGCGCTTCTACAGGCATCTTCCCGACACGATGAAGCGCATTCCGATCGGAGACTCCGGTCGCACGGTCTACGGAAATCTCGTCGACACGACGCGGCTCGAGTACCCGCGTAAGGGAAAGGCGCCTATCGTCTTCACCGACCGATTTCCGCGAACGCTCGCCGAATGGAAGCTGATGTTCACGGACGTTTTCGATCTCGACATTGGACTGGAACCGGGCGAAAAGGAGTTTTTCGCGGAGCGAGTATGGCAAATCGCCACCAGCTGCGAGGACCGTCGGCTCGACGAATACGAGAAGCTTGGATGGTGGGACTTCGTGGGTGCTTCGTCCAGGTCGCCCGCATACCAGGAGTACCTCGCCGTCGGTCTTACGCGCAGCCTCAACGCAGCGAAGGCACAGCTGGCCAGTACCAAGACCATCGGCGACATCCTCGTGCAGCTCATGCTCGGGATTGCATCTCCGGGTCGCAGCTCCGATCAGGTGTTAAACGGTCCGACGAACGACGTGTGGATTCAGCCCTGGCTCGACTATCTCGAGTCGCGCGGCGTCAAGTACCATATGGGTGCCACGCTTGAGCGGCTGAACGTCAAAAACGGCCGCATCGCGAGCGCCACGGTCTCAAAGGATGGCTCCGACGTTGACGTTTCGGGCGACTATTATGTCGTAGCCGTACCGCTCGAGGTAGTCGCGCCGCTGATCACAAAGAACCTCCTCGAGGCCGACTCGACCCTGGAGGGCATCCTGCAGATTCGGGAGAACACGCAGTGGATGAACGGCATCCAATTCTATTTGAAGGAAGACGTGCCGCTCGTGTACGGCCACGAGCTCTACGTGGACAGCCCGTGGGCGCTGACCTCCATCTCACAGCACCAGATCTGGCCGTCCGTCGATCTGTCGTCCTACGGCGACGGCACCGTGCGCGGCATCCTATCGGTCGACATCTCCGAATGGACGGTTCCGGGCTCGAAGCAGCATACGAACGGGATGTCGGCCGAGGAGTGCACGCGCGAACAGATCGCCGCCGAGGTCTGGCAGCAGCTGAAAGACCGCCTCAACTATGACGGGTCGACCGATCTCGACGACGAGATGCTGCATTCGTGGTTTCTCGATCCGGATATCAGGCGCGATCCCTCGAGGAAGCCGGAGCATCGGGACATGGACATGGAGCCGCTGCTAGTCAATTACGTGAACAGCTGGCAATTTCGGCCGGATGCGTATACACGTATTCAGAATCTCTTTCTTGCCGCCGACTACGTGCGCACCTATACCGACCTGGCGACCATGGAGGGGGCAAATGAAGCGGCTCGCCGAGCCGTCAATGCGATTATTGACGCTTCCGGTTCGGACGAACGCCTCTGCAGGCTCTGGAAGCTCCACGAGCCGGACGGGCTGGTCCTGTGGCGACGTAGTGATGAGCGTCGTTATGCCGAAGGCCTGCCTTGGAACGGCAAGGTCGAGTTCGCTTCGGGATGTCTGGGCAAGCTCTTTCGGCGCTGATGATGGAATCCATTTCAAGAGAGGGACCTCAGGATGGCCGTAAGAAGGTTGTCATTCTCGGTGGCGGACTCGGATCGCTGACTACGGCACTTGCACTCACCGAGCTGTCGGACTGGAGAGAGCGCTTCGAGTCGATCACAGTCTACCAGATGGGGTGGCGCCTCGGCGGCAAAGGTGCAAGCGGCCGGAATCGCGAAAAGAACGACCGCATCGAGGAGCACGGCCTGCACGTCTGGATGGGGTGGTACGAGAACGCCTTTCGCTACATTCAACGTATCTACGAAGAGCTGGGCCGTCCGGTGAGTGCGCCGCTGGCCACGTGGGACGAAGCGTTCAAGCGCCACAATTTCATCGCCGTGGGTGAAGAAGTCGGCGGCGAATGGAAGAATTGGCCGCTGGAGTTTCCATCCGACGACGACGTGCCGGGTACGGGCGGCGAATTCCCATCGCTGTGGTCCTACGTCGAGCTCACGCTGGGAGGGCTCTTCGACCTCCTTAAAGGATCTTCGCTCGTGGCGCCGAAGCCCAGCCATCGCCGAGACCGACACGACCTGTCGCCGATCGGATGGCTCGAGTACGGCTTCAAGAGAGTGATGATCGCGCTGCGGCGCGTGCTCGATCTTTTACGGGTCGGTGAGGAATTTATTCTCATTAGCGCCGGCGAAAAGCTCCTGAAGAAGGCACACAGGCGAGCGGGCGAGGCCGCCCGTGCCGACGCCGCCGGCCCGCACGCCGAGCGGTTGCACGATCTGGTCGAGGCATTTCGGAAGTGGCTGCGGCATCGCATCGAGCACGAAATAGAAGCGCACGACGAGGCCCGGCGGCTTTTCTATATCCTCGATACGGGTATGGCCTGCATTACGGGAATCCTGGCCGAAGGCATCAGTGACGAGGCGCATGCGCTCGACACGCTGGACCGCTATGACTTCCGCGAGTTTCTTTCGATGCACGGCGTGGCAGACGATACGGTGCAATCAAGCCTAATCAGGGCGTTCTACGACCTGCTGTTCGCCTACAGAAACGGGGATCCGAACGATCAACTTGTCGGCGCCGGCGTCGCGATACGTTTCATCTTCCGAATGTGTCTGACCTTCAAAGGCGCCATCTTCTGGAAGATGCAGGCCGGCATGGGCGACACCATCTTCGGCCCGATGTACAAGGTGCTCAAAAGGCGGGGAGTGCGGTTTAAGCTGTTCCATCGGATCAAAAACGTCGGGCTTTCGACTGACCGGCGGTCCGTGGAACGCATTCTCGTCGGGCGTCAGGTCACCATAGCAGAGGGGGACTACCGTCCGCTGTTCGATGTCAAGGGGCTACCGTGCTGGCCGAGCGAGCCGCTCTACGACCAGATCGTGGAGGGGGAGGCACTGAAAGCGCAGAGCATCGATTTGGAATCATTCTGGACGCCATGGGACGATATAGAGACGTTCACCCTCGAGAAAGGCCGCGACTTCGATGTCGTCGTCTTCGGTATCTCACTGGCGAGTATCCCCTTCGTCGCACCGGAACTGGTCGCTGCCCGTACCGCCTGGAAGGAGGCCGTCGAGCGCGTCGAGACCGTGCGAACGCAGGCAGTACAGGTGTGGATGAAGCCGGACCTCGACGGTCTCGGTTGGACGCTGCCCGGGGCCGTAGCCGACGCCTACGCGGAGCCCCTGGACACGTGGGCTGACATGAGCCATCTCCTTCCGCGGGAGACCTGGTCCGACGGCGTCGTTCCGGGAAATGTGACGTATTTTTGCGCGCCGATGGTCGGAGGCATACCGCCGCTCGACGACGCGGATGCTCCGCGTTCGGAATGGCGGAAGGTGCGGGCGGCGGCTGCAGACTGGTTCGGCAAGAATACGTCCGTGATGTGGCCGAAGGCGTGTGACGATGACGGTAGCCTCGACTGGGAGATGCTGGTTGACCGCGAAGATCGACAGGGCGAAGCGCGACTCGACGCCCAATTCTTCCGCGCGAATATCGACCCGTGCGAGCGCTACGTGCTCTCCGTGCCCGGCAGCACCGGGCATCGCCTGCGCGCTGACGCGAGCGGCTTCGACAATCTCGTCGTGACGGGGGACTGGACCTACACCGGTATCAACGCGGGCTGCGTCGAGGCGACCGTCATCTCCGGCATGCTGGCATCAAACGCGCTGTGCGGACATCCTCGGATAGCGGACGTCATCGGGTTCTCCAATCCGTAATAGGTTCGCGGGGCTTCCTTGTGGAGCCGTTTCCTGCTCCGCGACGAACGATCGGATTACACCGACAAACGCTTCGTCGTAGCGCTCGAGTTTAACTTCGCCCACGCCGGGCAGGGCTGCGAACGCGTCGAGCTCGGGCATCCGGTGGCCATGGCGGCCGGCGTGCGATCGTGGAAGATGACGTAAGGCGGCACGTCCTCGTCGCGCGCGATTGCATGACGCAGCTCACGTAGACGTTCGAAGAGCGCCCTCTCTTCTTTCGTCGACGGGAGTGGCTCGCCCGATTGTCCACGGCGGATCTACGATGTTTTTGTGGGTGAGGAATCATGCCCCAGGCGAACCGTGCGCTCGCCTTTGCGCGAATGCGTACCTTCGTTCAACCCAGACGCACTTTACGCAAACTGCTCGCACTCTGCCATGAAACGCAGGACTTTCATTCGAA
>CAZMXY010000156.1:0-8877 GCA_964570345.1 uncultured Rhodothermales bacterium
ATGGAGTTCTGCAAGCAGTTCAATGCCGCGACGCAGGACCGAATGGGCCTCGTCCTCCCGGTCGTGATCACGGTGTTCGCCGACAAGTCGTTCAGCTTCATCGTCAAGAGCCCGCCGGCGGCCGTACTCCTCAAGAAAGCGGCCCGGATCGAGAGCGGAGCGGGTGATCCTCTCCGCCAAAAGGTAGGCACGGTGACCTGGGACGACTGCCGGGAAATCGCCAGGACGAAGATGGAAGACCTTAACGCCTTCGACGTCGAGAAGGCGGCGAGGATGATCGCGGGCACCGCGCGGTCGATGGGCATCAAGGTCGACGGAATTCCTCAATAGGAGCTCCGATATCGAACACTCGCGGGAGACGCTTCAGCCGTCGTTCGAACCGCACGGCAAAACGCACTCATGGCAAAAAAGGGAAAGCGGTACAGGGAAGCACTCGACGCGATCAAGAAGGCCGGCGGCCCGTTCTCGCTCGACGAGGCGTGCGACCTCATAAAACAGGCGGCCACTGCCAAGTTTGACGAATCGGTCGACGTAGACCTGCGTCTCGGCGTGGATCCGCGCCACGCCGACCAGATGGTCCGCGGATCCGTCGCGTTGCCGCACGGCACCGGGAAGGACGTGCGCGTGCTCGTGCTGGCCGGGGAGGCCAAGCACGCCGAAGCCAAAGAAGCGGGCGCCGATTTCGTCGGACTCGACGACATGATCGACCGCATCCAGAATGAGGGATGGACGGACTACGACGTGGTGATAGCCACGCCGGACGTCATGAGTCAGGTCGGCCGGCTCGGGCGCGTCCTCGGTCCACGTGGCCTCATGCCGAATCCGAAGAGCGGTACCGTTACGATGGACGTCGCGGCGGCCATACGGGACGTCAAGGCGGGAAGAATCGAGTTTCGCGTCGACAAGTTCGGCAATCTCCACACCGCAGTGGGCAAGGCGTCGTTCTCGGCCGAACAGATTCGCGACAATGCCGAAGCGTTCCTCAAAGAGGTACTCCGGCTTCGGCCCTCGTCGGCCAAAGGGGCCTACGTGCGCTCGGCGACCATTTCGACGACCATGGGTCCCCCCGTGCCGCTCGATCGAACGGTCGTCGTCAGCAATCTGCGATGAGCCGTCACCACCTGGGATTACCCGACGAGATCGAGGTTCAGCCATGCCAATGACCAAGAACGAAAAGGAAGTGATGGTCGAGGAGATCGCCGAGACGCTGGAGTCGAAGTCGATCGTCTACTTGACCAATTACTCCGGACTGACGGTCGCGGAAGCCAATGAGCTGCGCAATCGGTTCCGCGAATCCGGAGTCGAATACAGAGTCTACAAGAACACGCTCATCCGCCTGGCGATGGAACGCCTGGGCGGATTCGACGAGATCATCGAGCACTTACAAGGACCGACGGCCGTCGCCATCAGTCAGGAGCCGTCGGCTCCGGCCCGCGTGATCAAGAAATTCATTCAGGATCGCACGCTCCAGCGCCCCGAGCTGAAGGCCGCCTACGTCGACGGGGCCGTGTTCGGTGCGGATGCCCTCGACGTGCTCGCGTCGCTCAAGTCGAAGGACGAGCTCATCGGCGACGTTCTCGGGTTGCTGATGGCCCCCATGGCAAACGTCCTGGGTGCCATCGAGGCGCCGGGACGGACGCTGGCCGGCGCGATCCGACAGATCGCCGACCGCGCGGAAGCCTGAATCGATAACGGAGAGCGGAGCGGCCTGCGGCTCGAAACGACCGGCCCGCGGCGATCGGCCTTCTTCGTACCGCACGAATACGTCAGAAGCAACCATCAACCCTTAATACGCAGCGCAGTCGCCGCAGGCGGCATGGACCGTTGCAGGAGAGACCTCACATGGCAGACATCAAGAAAATCGCAGAAGAGCTCGTTGGCCTTACGATCAAGGAGGCGAACGATCTCGCCAAACTTCTCGAAGAGGAGTACGGCATCAAGCCTGCGGCGGCCGCCGTGGCGGTGGCCGGACCGGCGGGCGGAGGCGACGGCGCAGCGGCCGTCGAAGAGAAGACGGAATTCGACGTCGTCCTCAAGGCAATCGGCGGCAACAAAATCGCCGTCATCAAGGAGGTGCGCAGTCTCACCGGCCTCGGCCTCAAGGAGGCCAAGGAGCTGGTCGACGGCGCTCCGAATACCATCAAGGAAGGTGCTTCCAAAGACGAAGCGAACGACATCAAGGCCAAGCTCGAAGAGGCCGGCGCAGAAATCGAGCTCAAATAGCCGAAATCCGGCATGCGCCGCGTGCCCCGGCGCGCGGCGCGAAGCGGCCAGAGTCTGAGCCGGCCCCGGCTGTACAGGGTCGGCTTTTGGCGCTTCCCGCCGGCAAAGAACGGGTCGAAAGGTGAAACAAGTCGTCTTTCGTAAAGTTGACGATTAGATGCACCTCTTTCAGGCCCACGGTACGCCCGCCGGGCGGGCGACAGAAACGGGACCCAGCTTCCCCCGCGTTCCCAACCACGCTAGCTTCTCAATCTATGCTGCACACAAACGGTCAAGCAACGGACGCACAGCGGAAGACGTTTGCACGCATTCCGACCGTACATGACTACCCCGACTTTTTAGAGATCCAGCTCCGATCCTTTCTCGACTTCGTGCAGGACGACGTGGCTCCTGAAGAGCGTGAGGACATCGGTCTGCAGGCGGTTTTCAAGGAGCATTTTCCCATACAGGATAGCCGCGAGCGATACACGCTCGAGTTCATCCACTACGCGCTCGACGCGCCGAAGCATTCCGTCGAGGAATGCATCGCGCAGGGATTGTCCTACTCCGTGCCGCTCAAGGCGAAGCTGCGGCTGTCGAGCAAAGAGGACGAGGACGAAGACGAGGCCGAGGAGGCCATCGAGCAAGAGGTCTACCTCGGTAATCTTCCGTACATGACCGAGCAGGGCACTTTCGTGATCAACGGCGCCGAACGCGTCGTCGTCTCGCAGCTGCACCGCAGCCCCGGCGTCTTCTTCGGACAGAGCATCCATCCCAACGGAACCCAGCTCTTTTCCGCGCGCGTCATCCCGTTCCGCGGATCCTGGATCGAATTCTCCACGGACGTGAGCAACGTCATGTGGGCCTACATCGACCGCAAAAAGAAACTGCCCGTCACGACGCTACTTCGCGCCCTCGGATATTCGTCGAACGAGGAGATCGTCCAGATTTTCGACCTGGCCGACGAGCACGTCGTTAAGTCGAAGAAGGCCTTCGGCAAAATCGTCGGGCGCCGGCTCGCGGCGTCGGTCACCGTCGAGCACGTCCACGAGATCGTCGACGAGGATACGGGTGAGGTCATCGACGAGAAGACGGAGCGCAAGGTCCTTTTCCCGGCCGACCACGAGCTCGAGGAAGAAGACTATGACGTACTGAAGGAAGCGGGCATTTCGAAAATCTTCCTCTTGAAAGAGGACGAAGACGAGGAGGTCAACAAGTCGACGCTGATCGAGACGCTGCGCAAGGATCCGTCGCATTCCGAGGCCGAGGCGCTCGAGCACATGTACATGCAGCTTCGCGGCAGCGAAGCGCCGGACCTCGACACGGCCCGCGGTGTTCTCGATCGCCTGTTTTTCAGCGAGAAGCGGTACGACCTGGGCGACGTGGGGCGGTACCGCATCAACAAACGACTCAAGCTCGACGTCCCGGCGGATACGCTCACGTTGACGCGCGACGACATCGTCGCCATCGTCCGGGAGCTCGTCAACCTGCAGAACGGGCGCAGCAACGTCGACGACATCGACCACCTCGGCAACCGCCGGGTTCGCACCGTAGGCGAGCAGCTCGGCAGCCAGTTCTCCCTCGGTCTCGCACGGATGGCGCGCACGATCAAGGAGCGCATGAACCTGCGCGACGCAGAGAATTTCACGCCGCAGGACCTCGTAAATGCACGCACCGTCTCGAGCGTCATCAACACGTTTTTCGGGACCAACCAGCTCAGCCAATTCATGGATCAGACGAATCCGCTGGCCGAGCTGACGCACAAGCGCCGGATGTCGGCCCTCGGTCCGGGTGGTCTGACGCGCGAGCGTGCGGGCTTCGAGGTGCGCGACGTGCATTACACGCACTACGGGCGTTTGTGCCCGATCGAGACGCCGGAAGGCCCGAACATCGGGCTGATCTCTTCCCTGTGCGTTCATGCGACGATCAACGATTTCGGCTTCATCGAGACGCCGTATCGCGTCGTGAAAGACGGGATCGTGACGAAGGAAATCCGCTTTCTGTCGGCGGAGGAGGAAGACAATGCCGTCATCGCACAGGCCAACGCGCCGATCGACGCCAAAGGCAACTTCGAGAATCGCTACGTGAAGTGCCGATTCAAGGGCGACTTCCCGATCGTGCCTCCGAGCGACGTCGAGTACATGGACGTGTCGCCGAACCAGATCGTGTCACCGGCGGCGAGCCTCATTCCGTTTCTCGAGCACGACGATGCCAATCGGGCCCTCATGGGCTCGAACATGCAGCGCCAGGCGGTGCCGCTCTTGCGGTCGGAAGCGCCGTTCGTCGGGACCGGACTGGAAGACCGAGTCGCTCGGGATTCTCGGGCGGTCCTGGTCGCCGAAAGTTCGGGCGTCGTCGAGGAAGTGGACGCGACGCGCATCGTCATCCGCTACGACACCGACAAGGAAGACGAGGATCTGACCTTCGAAGACGCGGTTCGCGAGTACAATCTGATCAAGTTCCGGCGCACGAACCAGGATACGTGCGTCAACCAGATGCCGATCGTTCGGAAAGGCCAGCGCGTCGAGAAGAACACGGTGCTGACCGACGGTTTCTCCACCGACAAGGGCGATCTCGCCCTGGGCAAGAACGTACTCGTAGCCTTCATGCCGTGGCGCGGATACAACTTTGAAGACGCGATCACCCTGTCCGAACGGCTCGTGAGCGACGACGTCTATACGTCGGTGCACATCGAGGAGTTCGAGCTGCAGGTTCGCGACACGAAGCGGGGCGAGGAGGAGCTCACGCGAGAGATTCCGAACGTCTCCGAGGAAGCGACGAAGGATCTCGACGAACGCGGCATCATTCGCGTCGGGGCCGAAGTCAGCGCAGGCGACATCATCGTCGGAAAGATCACGCCGAAGGGCGAAACCGATCCCACGCCGGAAGAGAAACTGCTCCGCGCGATCTTCGGCGACAAGGCGGGCGACGTGAAGGACGCCTCTCTCAAGGCCCCGCCGGGGATGAAGGGCGTCGTAATCGACACGAAGCTCTTCAGCCGGCGCAAGCTCGATCCGGCTTCGAAGAAGATCGAGCAGCAGCGCCTCGCCGAAATCGAGGACCGGCACCAGCGCCAGATCGAGCACCTCAACGAACGGTTCTGGGAGAAATTCTACGACCTGGTCGACGGTAAGAAATCGGCCGGCGTCGAGGATCGCGAAGGCCGCGTCATTCTGTCCGAAGGCGCGAAGTTTACGAAGGACGCCTTCGAGAACGTGCAGCCGAGCCAGCTGAACGTCCGTCAGGACATGACGAACGACAAGAAGTCGAACGAGCGCCTGCGCAAGCTCCTCCGGAATTATCAGAAGGTGTACAACCGCATCGAGGGCGAATCCAAGCGCGAGAAGCACCAGGTGCAGATGGGCGACGAGCTGCCGCCGGGCATCGTGCAGCTCGCCAAGGTCTACATTGCGCGCAAGCGGAAAATTCAGGTCGGCGACAAGATGGCCGGGCGGCACGGAAACAAGGGCGTCGTGGCTAAGATCGTGCCCGTCGAGGACATGCCGTTCCTCGACGACGGCACGCCCGTCGACATCGTGCTGAATCCGCTGGGAGTGCCCTCCCGAATGAACCTTGGCCAGATCTTCGAGACGCTCCTCGGATGGGCCGGGAAGAAGCTCGGGACCAGCTTCGCGACGCCGATCTTCGACGGCGCGACGATGGAGGACATCACGAAGTACCTCGAAGAGGCCGGCCTCCCGACCGACGGGCGAGCACAGCTCTACGACGGACGAACGGGTCAGCCGTTCGACGAGAAAACGACGGTCGGCTACATCTACATGCTGAAGCTGAGCCACCTGGTCGAGGACAAGATCCACGCCCGGAGCATCGGCCCCTACTCGCTCATCACGCAGCAGCCGCTCGGCGGCAAGGCGCAGTTCGGTGGTCAGCGCCTCGGGGAGATGGAAGTCTGGGCGCTCTACGCCTACGGCGCAGCCCACACGCTGCAAGAAATGTTGACGTACAAGTCCGACGACGTTCAGGGTCGATCGAAGGCGTACGAATCCATCGTCAAGGGCGAGAACATGCCTGAGCCGGGCATCCCGGAGAGCTTCCAGGTGCTGGTTCGCGAGCTGCAGGGCCTCGGGCTCGAGGTCAGGCTCGAATAACGGGTCCGAGACCGCCCGTCAACGTCAAGCGTGCCTGTCAGGACATATCTAGATCGTACAAGAGACCTTATGCCGTACGGAAAGACGCAGCAGATAAAGAAGAACTTCGGCAGCATCACCGTCAGCCTGGCCAGCCCCGAGAGCATACTCGAGCGGTCCTACGGTGAAGTGCTGAAGCCGGAGACGATCAACTACCGCTCCTTCAAGCCGGAAAAGGACGGGCTCTTCTGTGAGAAGATCTTCGGTCCGGTGAAGGACTGGGAATGCCATTGCGGCAAATACAAGCGGATTCGCTACAAGGGAATTATTTGCGACCGTTGTGGCGTCGAGGTCACGCAGAAGAAGGTGCGGCGTGAACGCATGGGGCACATCACGCTCAGCGTTCCGGTCGTTCACATCTGGTACTTCAAGACGCTGCCGAACAAGATCGGTCACCTCCTCGGCCTGAAATCGAAGGACCTGGAGAAGATCATCTATTATGAGCACTACGTCGTCATCCAGGCCGGCGGCGCCGCCAAGCTCGGCGTGGAAGACAATCAGCTTCTCTCCGAGGACGAGTACTTCGACATCCTCTATCAGATTCGAGAGGACAACAACCGGCTCGACGACGAGGACTCCGAGAAGTTCATCGCGAAGATCGGCGGCGAGGCCATCGAAATGATGCTGCGGCGGCTCGATCTGCCGGTCATCTCGCAGATGCTCCGCTACCAGATCAAGACGGAGACCAGCCAGCAGCGCAAGGCCGACGCGCTGAAGCGTCTGGCCGTCGTCGAGGCGTTTCGAGACGCAAATCGCCGCGTGGAAAATCGTCCCGAGTGGATGGTCATGCGCGTGATCCCGGTGATTCCGCCGGAGCTGCGCCCGCTCGTTCCGCTGGAAGGCGGCCGCTTCGCGACGTCCGACCTCAACGATCTCTACCGGCGCGTGATCATCCGAAACAACCGGCTGAAGCGGTTGATCGACATCAAGGCGCCCGAAGTCATCCTTCGGAACGAGAAGCGCATGCTTCAGGAGGCCGTCGACTCGCTCTTCGACAACAGCCGCAAGGCGAACGCCGTCCGAAGCGATTCGAACCGCGCCCTCAAGTCCCTCAGCGACATGCTGAAGGGCAAGCAGGGACGCTTCCGGCAGAACCTGCTCGGCAAGCGCGTCGACTACTCGGGCCGCTCGGTGATCGTCGTCGGCCCCGAGCTCGACCTGCACCAGTGCGGCCTGCCGAAAGAGATGGCCGTCGAGCTGTTCAAGCCGTTCGTGATCCGCAAGCTCATCGAGCGCGGCATCGTCAAGACGGTCAAGAGCGCCAAGAAAGTCGTCGACCGCCGCACGGCCGACGTGTGGGACATCCTCGAAAAAGTGATCGACGGGCGTCCCGTGCTGCTCAACCGGGCGCCGACGCTGCACCGTCTGGGCATCCAGGCGTTTCAGCCCGTGCTGATCGAGGGCAAGGCCATCCGCCTTCACCCGCTCGTGTGTACCGCCTTCAACGCGGACTTCGACGGGGACCAGATGGCGGTGCACGTGCCGCTGAGTCACGACGCGTGTCTCGAAGCGTGGATCCTCATGCTCTCGAGCCACAACATCCTGAGCCCGGCGCACGGCGGCCCGATCGCCGTTCCGACGCAGGACATGGTCCTGGGCCTCTACTATCTGACCAAGATGCGCGGCGGCCAGAAGGGCGAAGGCCGGCGCTTCGCGTCGGTGCACGAAGTGCGCCACGCCTACGACGAGGGCCAGGTGCAGCTGCATGCCAGAATCACGGTCAAGCTGCCCAGCGGCGAAATCATCGAAACGACCGTCGGTCGCGTGCTCTTCAACGAGATCGTGCCGAACGAGGTCGGCTTCATCAACGAGGTCCTGACGAAGAAGAACCTTCGTCCGATCATCTCCCGCGTGCTGAAGGCGACGGGTTTTGCCCGGACGTCGCGTTTCCTCGACGACATCAAGGAGACGGGCTTCGAGCGCGCCACGACGGCCGGGTTGACCTTCTCGCTGGCGGACATCATCGTGCCCGATTCGAAAGAGAAGTTCATCGGCGACGCGCAGCAGGAGGTCGACCGCGCTCGGAATAACTACGAGATGGGCTTCATCACGGACAACGAGCGGTACAATCAGGTCATCGACATCTGGACGAAGACCAACAACAAGGTCTCCGAGACGCTCTTCGAGACGCTCAAGAATCACAAGGAGGGATTCAACGCCATCTACATGATGGCCGACTCCGGTGCTCGCGGCTCCAAAGAGCAGATCCGCCAGCTCGGCGGCATGCGCGGCCTCATGGCCAAGCCGCAGAAGAGCCTGATCGGCTCGGCCGGTGAGATCATCGAAAACCCGATCATTTCGAATTTCAAGGAAGGTCTTTCGGTTCTCGAATACTTCATCTCGACTCACGGGGCGCGGAAGGGTCTCGCCGACACGGCCTTGAAGACGGCCGATGCCGGGTATCTGACGCGCCGCCTCGTGGACGTCTCGCAGGACGTCACGACGACGCAGGTCGACTGCGGCACGCTGCGAGGGATCCGGATTTCGGCCCTCAAGGACAACGAAGAAGTCGTCGAGCCGCTGGCCG
>CAZMXY010000157.1:0-8875 GCA_964570345.1 uncultured Rhodothermales bacterium
AACGTGTCTCGAGCGCCGAAGGGATCTTTTTTGCGGACAGAGGCCATCCTTCCTGATTTTTCAGTTGCCGGATTCCGGACGGAAGATACTTGGCCGAGCGGAGAATTGTTCGAGGGCGCCCTCTCCGGGAGCCCGGCGAGGTCGCCGGAGCAGTGAAAAAGAAATGAACCCACGCGGACTGCACCCGGTACCTACCTTCGAACGACGGTCTCGACGTCATTACTCGAACCCTCATGTCGAACAAAGTATGCATCACCGGCGCCGGCTTCAGCGGCACCGCGGCCGCGAAAATCCTGTCGGAGCGCGAGATTCCATTCGATTGTTTTGAAATGGGCTCGGGCGTCGGCGGTCTCTGGAGGTATGACAACGAGACAAGTCGCTCGCCGGCGTATGCGTCCCTTCAAACCAACACGTCGCGCCGGCGGACGGCCTTCTCCGACTTCCCCATGCCGTCGTCTTATCCGGATTTCCCCAGGCATTCGCAGATGCTCGATTACCTGGAGTCGTACGTCGACCACTTCGGTTTCCGACGTCGGATTGCGTTCCGATCGCAGGTCGAGCACGTCCGGCCCACCGGAGACGGTTCATACCACGTAACGGTTCGTGACCTCGAGAACGACACCAAGAGCACGGAGCACTACTGTGCCGTCCTCGTTGCTACGGGTCACCACTGGAAGCCGAACGTGCCATCCTTTCCGGGGTCATTCTCCGGGACGGAGATGCATTCGCATGCCTATCGCACGCCTGACGTGGCAGCGGGCAAGCGCGTGCTGATCGTCGGCGTTGGGAACTCCGCATGCGACATCGTCTGCGAAGTGTCCGGCGTCGCGGCGCGAACGTACCTGTCCACTCGGCGCGGCGCGCACGTCATTCCGAAACGGCTGCTGGGTCGCCCGACGGACCTGTGGCTCTCTCCGCTTTCTTCCCGCCTTCCTCGTCTCTTGCAGCGCGCTCTCTTTCGCGTGCTGATCTACCTCACGCAGGGGAGACAGAAACGCTACGGTTTCCCGACGCCGGAATACGGACTGGATTCCGCCCATCCGACGGTGTCGACGGATCTCCTGCCGCTCGTAAAGCGGGGACTCATCCTGCCGAAGCCGGACGTCGAGAAGCTGTTGGGACGTGCCGTGCGGTTCGTCGGCGGCACGGTGGAAGAAGTCGATCTGATCATCTACGCGACCGGATACCTCACGTCGTTCCCGTTCCTGGACTTCATCGAGCCTCGCGACAACTACCTTCCGCTGTACCGGCACGTCGTGCATCCGGATCACCCCAATCTTTATTTCCTCGGCCTCGTTCAGCCGCTCGGCGCCATCCCACCGCTGTCCGAGGCCCAGGCCGCATGGATTGCCGACCTGCTCGAGGGAACCGCCGCACTTCCGACCCGCGACGAAATGCTCCGCGTCGTCGCGCGGGAGGACCGAGAACGGCGACGCCGCTTCGTGGACTCAAAGCGCCATCAGATGGAGATCGACTTCTATACCTATCTCCGTGAGCTGCGGCTGGAGCGCCGACACGGCCGGCGGCGGGTGCCGGAACGTGTCGTTTCGGAGGCGACCTGAGCGCTCCCCGTGCGGGGCTTCCGCTCCGGAACCCGCGTTTTCCGCCTTCGTTTTAGCGCGCACGAACGGGGCTATAGCTCAGTTGGTAGAGCGCTGCAATCGCACTGCAGAGGTCAGGAGTTCGAATCTCCTTAGCTCCACATGCCGAAATCGGCCTTTACGTTCCCGTGGGGCCGATTTTTTGCGTTTGGGCGGTGCAGGCGACGGAAGCCCCGGAAAGGGGGTATCCGACAAACTACACGACACGAATTCAGGTCGCTCGTTGTCTAGGGTCTCTCATCGCATGCCGAAGCACAGAGCCGACAGCGATTTCACTTTCGTCACGACACAACGAGATGAACTCTTTCGACTAGTGGTTGAGCGAGGCATCAATCCGCAAGAGTTCGACTGGCGTCGATACGAAAGTCGGCGGCAAGACGGCGTCGTAGTTTCGCGATTGGTGCACCGTCCCACGTCGTTCTTCGTCCAATTTGATTTCGACACTCTTAACGACGAACACTGGTTCTACTTCTCTCCCGCCCCCCTGGCAGCGCGAGTGGTTCGGGCGAGCGGAGACTTGGTCTGGATAGCTCAATTTTGTTGGCTTATGGCTCCACGAGTTGAAGATGCAGCTTGAAGCTCCCGAAAGCATGTTTTCTTTGATCCAGCACGCCTACAATGCGATCCGGTCAATCTACGGCTGGGTCAATCCACCGGCGCTGCCGGCCTTTTCTGAACGTCGTGCAGTATTCCCAGATGTCGCGCCACCTTGATCGCATCCTCAGGGTCGAGCTGTACCTGGCGCTTTTCGTACTTCAAACCGGTCTCGCGCCGCTTGTGACCCATCGCGGCCTGGCGTTTAGATGAGCTGAGGCCGATGTCCTCGAACGCGCAACCGGCCGTATGGCGCAGATCCTTGAAGCGCAGTTCGTCATGCCAGCCCTTCTCGATCGTGAAGCCAGCTGCTTCTCTAGCCCTCTCCCAGCCCTTTCGAACTCGATTTCTCGTCGCCGGCAGCCGACGACCCTCGAGACGCGCTAAGACTGATCGGCATCCGTACCTAAAAACAGAAGTCCCAAAAACAGCGGCTCTTGATTCGAAGGACGCGTGGATGCCGACATTCATTTCTCCCGCCCATATTGCCTCATGTAAGAATCGTACCGTGGCGAGAGCTCAGACGGCATGGTAAGCAGAGCTGCCGTACCCTCGGTCTTTCAGCCGATGGATGGACAGCCCTGCAGAACATGAGCAAGTCCATGAGTCTGAGATCACGAAAGGAACTGACGAGCTCCGTTCGTGAGCGTTACGATTACTTCTTGTATACTGCACGCATCCAATACAGATACAAGTTGCATGACGCCGTTGCCGGTATTTAAAAAATTGACGCGTGATACGCAACGGATTTTTCGCTTTTTTTCACAGTGCCCCAAGAAGGTCCACGATTCGTATGGCTGCAGGACCGATGGTGGCAAATAGCGCGTTGCAGGCCTTG
Source organism: uncultured Rhodothermales bacterium (assembly GCA_964570345.1). GTDB lineage: Bacteria > Bacteroidota > Rhodothermia > Rhodothermales > VXPQ01 > CAZMXY01. The sequence goes on from CAZMXY010000157.1 coordinate 3,034, forward strand.
CGCGTGGGGGATACTATTCGTATTATCTCTGCATACCGGAGGTACACGTCGGTAGCGCCACAAGGTCAGTCATCGCACCGCCTCGCGGAGTGGGCAGGGATTGGGCTATTCTCCTGTCACCATTTTATCCACTTTCTGAAGACAATGGAATGACGGACGGGGAGACGAATACGCTCACCGAGCAGGTGGAGGCGCTTCGCCAGGCAGGGCGTGCAGACTCTTACCCGCCGCGCACCTTTCATTACGAGATGGTCCGCAGCGAGCTGGAGGAGATCGTGGGCGCGGATCACATCTCTACTCGCCCCTCCGACAAGCTCATCTACTCGTGCGACTGGTTCTGGCCCCCGCAGATGTGGCGCGACCGTGGACAGCCACTCCCGGCTCCTGACTACATCGTACACCCCGCATCACCGGAGGAGATCGCCGCTGTCCTGAAGATCGCCAACGCCTTCAATATCCCCGTCATCCCGTGGGGCGGCGGCTCCGGCACGCAGGGCGGCGGGCTGTCCCTCTACGGCGGCATCATCCTGGACCTCAAGCGGCTGGACCGCATCCTCGACATCGACGAGCAATCGCTGACGGTGACGGCGCAGGCCGGCATCAACGGCACGCAGCTCGAATGGGCGCTCAATGAGCGGGGCCTTACGCTGCCGCACTACCCGGCCTCGGCCAACTGCGCCACACTGGGCGGCTATCTGGCGCCCCGGGGCTCCGGCACCATCAGCACCAAGTACGGCAAGGCCGAAGATCTCGTCCTGGGCATGCAGGTCGTCCTGCCCGACGGCCGCATCCTGCGCACGCCGCCGGTACCCAACCACGCGTCCGGTCCCGACTTCATGCGGCTGTTCCTGGGCTCGGAGGGGACGTTCGGCGTCATCACGGAGGCCACCATGCAGGTCGATTACCTGCCGGAGGTGCGCCTGCTGCGGGCCATGCTCTTTGACGATATTAAGAAGGCCATTGAGGCGGGCCGGCGTATGATGGTTCGAAGGTTGAGCCCCATGGTCATCCGGCTCTACGACCCCAACTCGACAGCTTCGCTCGTGAAGGAGACGCTAGGGCTTGATCTCACGGGCGGGTACATGGTCATCGGCTTCGACGGAGATCCGGACATCGCCGCGCTTCAGGAGGAGAAAGCCATTCAGATTTGTAGCGAGCTGGGGGCAAGGGATCTGGGCCGCGAGCCTGGGGAGAGGTGGTGGAACCACCGCTACGACTTCTACTACCCGCCCAAAACGCTCAAACTCCCGTGGATGTACGGCACGACCGAGACGGTGTCCACTTTCGACAAGATTGAAGGGCTCTGGCTGGCCCAGAAGCAGGCGGTCGAGGAAGGCTACCAGGACTGGGGCGTCAGGTACATTGCGCACTTCTCGCACTGGTGGCACTGGGGTGCGGCCATGTACTCACGCTTCATCATCGAGGCGCCGCCGCAGGATCCGGAAGAGGCGATACGCCTGCATAACCGCATCTGGAACACGGCCGTCACGGCGTCGCTGGAGAACGGCGGGATGATCAACGAGCACCACGGCGTGGGACTCAAGCTGGCCCGCTTCATGCGCCGGCAGTACGGCGACGCATGGCCGCTCCTTCAGGACATCAAGAACACCCTGGATCCCAAGGGGATCATGAATCCAGGCAAAGTAGGCTTCGGGCGTTGACCGGGGCTGCTCCAGGAATGAGATCGTTGCCATGATAGTCGATCACACAGAAGTCATAGAAAACTGCCGTCACAATCTCATGTTTCGGCATGTTTGCCCCGTCGGCAACATCACGCGATTGGAGACCCTGACTCCGCACGGCTGGGCGCAACTAATTGCGTTGGAGCGGCGCGGCCTGTCGACGTGGAATGGAGACACGGTGGACGCGCTCTACAGTTGCGCCGATTGCGGCAGCTGCCGGGCACATAGCGTCTATGATCAGGCTCTTCCGGAGGCTATTGCGGCGACGCGGGCGGTCGTAGTCGAGCGCAAGCTCGCCCCCCCGGTCGTTTATGAACTGGCGGACCAGTTCAGGCAATGGGGGAATCCGTACGAGAGGCAGGCGCCCGAGCCGGTGCTGGAGCGGGGTGAGGCGGCGCTTTTCGTCGGTGACGAGGCGTTGTACCTGAGGCCCCGGGAATTGGAGGCGGCGCAGATACTGCTCCGGGCCGTCGGCGTTGAGCCGGTGCTCATCGGGAAGGGACGCAGCTCGGGCTACCTCCCTAGTTCGCTGGGCTTGCCGGGTCTCGCCGGAGACCTGGCGCGCGCCAACCTGGAGGAACTGTCGTCTACCGGTGTGCGCCGTCTGTTTGTGCTCTCGCCCGGCGACTTTTTCGCGCTCGGCCAGATGTACGATGAGCGCTTGGGCGTGAACCTGCCCGACGGTGTGGAGCTGGTCGAAGTCATCCCGTTCCTGGCCGAGCAGGTTACGGAGGGCCGACTCAAGCTGAAGAAAGCGAAGGACGACACGTCCTACGCTTATGTGGATCCGACCCATTCGGTACGCGTGGCTTCGCGGTACCCGGCGCCGCGCGCCCTCTTGGGGGCCGTGCTGTCCACGCCGATACGGGAGCTGTTCTGGCGCAACGGCCGCGCCTATCCGTGCGGCAACCTGGCGCTCGAGTTCACGCAGCCGAAGATCGCCGACGGCCTGACGCGGGCGCGGCTGGAAGATGCCGCGAATGCCGGCGCGCAAGTCGTGGTCACGGAGGATCCCGGCAGCTTGGCCCACCTGGAACGGCATGCGGCGGCGTGGAGTCTGCGCGTGCAGGGGCTCTATGAACTGCTTGCAGGCCGTCTCGCACACTAGCCTATATCATCCTTGTTCAGTCGGTAAACCTGTAAGGGAGGTCCCCATTGCATCTTTCCATGCACAATTGGATGAGAGCCGAACCCCTTGAGACTACGGTCCGGCGCCTGGCCAGAAACGGCTACGAGAGCATTGAACTCAGTGGCGAACCCGAGCAGTATGATGTGAAGACGGTACGGAAGCTGCTCCAGGAAAACGGAATTCGGTGCTGGGGATCCGTGACACTCATGCTTGGCAAGCGCAACCTGTTGGCGAAGAATGAGGCCGATCGCGCTGAATCCGTCCAATATGTCAAGGACTGTGTGACGATGGTCAAGGAGCTTGACGGACATGAGATATCGGTCGTGCCCTGCACGGTCGGGAAGCTCGTGCCCGACGCCACGCCGGACGACGAGTGGCAATGGGCTGTCGAGAGCATGAAGGAGATCTACGACCACGGCCAGCGGGAGGGCGTACGCTTAGCCATTGAGCCGATCAATCGTTTCGAGACATACTTCATTAATCGTGCGGCTCAAGCGCTTGCGCTGGCTGATGCGGTAGGGCCGGACTGCGGTGTTGCCCTCGATACCTTTCACATGAACATCGAGGAAGTGGATTCGCTTCAGACGATCCGCGATGCTGGCGACCGGCTCATCGACATTCACATCGCCGACAGCAACCGGCTGGCGTGTGGCATGGGGCACGTGAACTGGCGCGGCACCATTGAAACACTCCGCGAGATCGGCTACGGTGGAGCGCTGACCGTGGAGTTTGTTGCTCCGCTGGATCGGACGCCGGCCAACCCCTTCCCTGATGCCGTCGAGACGGAGCCGGTGAACATCACGCCGGAGCAGAAGAAGTTCATCGAGGATCACGGCAGCAGCCTATTGAGCGAAACGTTTTACAACAGCTTGGTGGAAGAGTGCGCCCGCGTCCTGAAGCCGCTGATTTTGAGGCATTGATGCGGATGGAAGCACTACCGCCATATCATGATCACCTGAGCGCGACCCATGGGTAAGACTGTCGTCCTCATCGGCACCCTCGACACCAAAGGCGTAGAGACGGCCTACATGCGGGACCGCTTGCACGCGCTCGGCCTGGCGATCACCGTTGTCGATTCCGGCATTCTGGGCGAGCCGCTCGGCATCACGCCGGACATCAGCCGGGCCGAGGCTGCCCGGTACGGCGGCACCACCATCGAGGCATTGCAGCAGGCCGGTAGCCGGGGGAAAGCTATACACGGCATGCGCGAGGCGCTCAAGGTGCTGACCCGCACCCTCTACCAGGAGGGCCGGCTGGACGCCATCGTCAGCATGGGCGGCGCCGAGGGCGCGGTCATGGGCGCGGCGGCCATGATGCAGTTGCCCATCGGCGTACCAAAAGTGCTGCTCTCCCCCATCGCGTCCGGGAAGCACTACTTCGACCCCCTGGTCGGCACCAGCGACATTATGGTGGTGCACTCAGTGGTGGACATCCTGGGTCTCAACCCGATTGCGCGCACTGTCTTCGACAATGTCGCGGCCGCCCTCAAGGGACTGGTGGAGCACGGCCACCGGGGGCTGCCCGAGCCGAAGCCGGAAGACCGGTACGTGGCGGTGACTATGCTGGGCAATACCACGAAAGCCGTGATGGCCCTCAAGGAGCGGCTGGCCGAGCACGACTACGAAGCGGTCATTTTCCACTCGAACGGCGTCGGCGGCCCGGCCATGGAGGAGCTGGCCGAGGCCGGGCAGTTCGTCGGCGTGATCGACTTTACGACCAACGAGGTCAACGATCCGCTCGTGGGGGGCATCCACGACGGCGGGCCGGAGCGCCTGATGCGGGTCGGGCGGCTGGGCCTGCCGCAGGTGATCGTGCCCGGCTGCATCGACTTCAGCGTCTTTCACGCGGGCGCCATCCCGGCGGCGCTGCAAGATCGCCCCGTGTACGATCACAACCCGGAATACACGCTCGTGCGCACACCGAAAGAGGAAATGGTCGAGCTGGGCCGACTTTTCGCCGCGCGGCTGGGCCAGGCCTCCGGCCCGGTGGTCATCGCCGTGCCTATGCAGGGGCTCTCGATCCCGAGCGTGCCCGGCGGCGTCTTCTGGGACCCGGAGTCAGATACGGCTTTCCTCGAAACGCTCCGGGCGGACCTCGGCGCCCGCCGGCCCGACATTCCGATTCGGACCTACGACCACCACGTGAACGCGCCGGCCTTCGGCCGTCTGGTGGCCGGCCTGTTCCTGGATCTCATTGACCACAACGTTCTGGCGGACCAGGAAGCACTCACCGACAAGGAGGATTTGCAATGAGCCTGACCAACGGCAAGAGAACCGAGACCAAACCCATCACGTCCGGGGACGAGGCGTTCCGCAGCAAGTTCATCTCGTGGAATCTGGGCGAGGTGACGGCCTACGACATCCGGGAATACCTCCAGCACAAGGACATCGTGCTGATTCCGATGGCGAGCCTGGAGCAGCACGGCCCACACCTGCCGCTCTATACGGACACGATCACGGCGGTCGAAATCTCGGAGCGCGTGTCCGAAATGATCGGCGTGCTGCACACCCCGCCCATCTGGATGGGCTATTCGCCCCAGCATATGCACGAGCCCGGGCAAGGGCGCGGCACGATCACGCTGCGCAGCACGACGCTGCTGAACCTGCTGCACGATGTGGCTCGCAGCCTGATCCATCACGGCTTCAACCGCCTCATCTTCGTGAACGGCCACGGCTCGAACATCAAGGTCGTCGATCCGATCCTGCGCAAGCTGCGCTACGACACGGGCGCCCTCATCAGCTTCGTGAAGCCCTACATGGAGAACTACGTGGGCCTCATGGCGGGCCTCATGGAAAACCCGCCGGAGGAGACGCCGGGCTGGCACGCCAGCGAGTTGGAGACCTCGCAGGACCTGGCCTGGAACGAGAAGCTGGTCCGCATGGAGCGCGCCGAGTTCACTAAAGCACACATCCCCGAATTCCTGCCCCGTTCGTTCGCCAAGAAGGACGGGATGCCGGATGTGGAATTCGAGGGCTACAAGTACTTCTCCTTCCCGATGGACCACCACGAGTTCATCGAGAGCGGCGTGATC
>CAZMXY010000158.1:0-8805 GCA_964570345.1 uncultured Rhodothermales bacterium
GATAGACCAGCGAACGAGCCGATCGCCAGAGCGTCGCAGGCACGGCGTTCATGACGGCATTCCCTCGATTCTTTGCCTGGCGAGACTTAACGTGTCCGAAGGTACCACGATCGCAGCCGGTTATTACGGTGATCCGAACGGTTAGACGAGTGACCCGCCGTTTACGTTTATCTGAGCCAGTATGAAAGATCCCTGCTCAATAGCTCAGAGGTCGCTTGAACGTCCGGGCGAAAATATTCGATCAATTCTTCCCGTACCGCCGGCTTCAGTTTGTCTTCGACTGCCTTCAACCGTCGACGCCTGATTCTCAATTCTGGTGATTCTCGTCGGGTCCGGCCGAAGAGAACACGCATCTTCCTTTCCATTCTTCGTGGTAGACTGGCGGGCTGCGCTCTGGTTGCGTTGTAGATTCGTTCAACATTGGGAGTGAATCGTGGGTCGACGTCGAGGAAATCGAAAATTCGGCGAACGACTCCTGCCGTATCGGCCACAAATTCATCAAAAGTGAGAAGGAAAAGGCGGTCCCGCATAAATCTCTCAGTAAAACGAGCCAGCTTCGGGTAGTACAAGCTTTGCCGACGATAGTGGAAGATGGGGGAGGCTCCTTCTTCTACGCGTTCATCTTCTACCATGAGCGCCTCTCTAAACGTAGGCAACGTCTCAGCCCCAACTCGAACCGACATGCGATATTGCGAAAATGCACGATCAGCGGGGTGTCTAAGAATGGCAATTAACTTGACATCTGGAAGTAGAGCCGCTATTCGGTCTACAGTTACGTCGGCCTTATACAGATAGATTGCCGAGGCTTCGCCGATCGCCTGCTGCTCCGCTTCGTCGAATAGTGCGGAATAGTCTAAAAAATTCGTAACAGCCGTTTTAAAGTATTCTGGGGCCGGTTCATCCATCCACGCAAAGTAGTCGGGTTCCTTCTTCGCGGGCATGAAGACGTCTTCATGCTGTAGCAAGTATTTGTAAAGCGAGGTCGTCCCACACCGCACGCCGCCGATTATAAGGAAATTTGGGAGATTCACTTGAAAATGAGGGGAAACGGGGTCCGGCGTACGATTTCGACATTCAAGCCCGCTACCCTCACGAAGTCACGCAGACGACCGCCCCCATACCGAATGTTGAAGATTCAGGCTTGCGAGTCGTGTCTGTGCTCTGATCTAGGGCGTGCTCAGAGTAGAACTCACGGATGGTGAGCCGGGGCAGCAGTTCGGCTTCTCTGTTTCCGGGCATCCCGAATGATAAGTGTCACGATGCCGGTACTACAGGCAAGACCGGCTAGATATCTACTCCACTTAATGACTGCCTTGAGGTCTAATCCGATCGGCTCAGCGAGCACGGCCAATGGGCTAAACTGCATCGATCCCTGCCACACGCGAAAAACCTCAAACGCACCATAAGAGGTAATGCATAACGTCAGGAGCGCCACGGCGAAGCGAGGTCGGGCGATCCAGGCGAGACGCCGCTCTAAACGGACCAAGTCAAGACGAGACAGAACGAGGCTGCTGGGAATGAAGAGGAGATACACGACATAGAGACCACTAAAATCAATGTTAAGCATGAGGTAATTAGCTAAGTGAAATCCCACCGCAATGAGCACGAAGGCTCGAAATGCCCTGACGTGAACGACCGCCAAGAGAAAACCCAGCTCTAATGCGAGAGCGAGTAGATCTACGACTTCCCAGAACCAACGGTTGTCGAGGCGGAGGAAGAAGTCGGCCAGATACTCAACGCGACCCGTCTGGAAGAACCCACGGATGAGCCAGCTTCGTGCTCCATGCGTGGCGGTGTTGAGGTCGAACCAGATCGGCGCTTTTTCGAATCCAGCGGAGAAGTATCCGAACCCGATCACGAGGGCCGTCAACGCTACCGGCCACGCATTTGAAAGGCTGAGCTTGCCTGGCGCCGGCGGACCTAGATGGCCGCGTCGCCGCAAGGCATCCATAGAGTAGGCGTCGCCCCACGGTGAAAACGCGAGGGCAAAGGGAAGAAAATCCACGATGAAGGAGTGGTTGATCTTTCCGAACGAGAACGAGAACGAATTACCAAGAATGATAATTACGGTAATTAGGATAGACGTAACGCGCGTTCGGAAGCCGACAAACAGCGCAACGTACAGCGCGATGACGGCAATGGAAAGCGCGTGCAGGAATACCGCATGAGGAAAGCTGTCAAAAAGAATCCCGAGACTATAGCGGGGTGGAGCGTAAAAGGCGGGAGGGGCTTCCGCAATCCACCCGTAGGTGGGCAGGATGAACAGGAGGACATATCCTGCAAAGACGATCCTGAAGAGAGCAAGGCCCTCCGTAGGAACGGCATATCCGCATATCCATTGGCGGAACCAATCGCGCCTATTTGTTACGTTCTCGATCAATCCTTGACCGGCCGGAGCTAGAGTTCGTAGGTGGATTTGGTGATCCTGTCGACGAGCTGCGGTAGCGCACCGCTGTCGGGCGACCACTCGTATCGGCTCTCAACGAGATGCATGCGCGTGATCGGACGGCCGGTGATCTCCTCGAGCCGAGTTCGAAGCCATACGCGTGTCTCGGCGGCTTCTAATTCCGTCGTCTTATCTGAGCGGAGCGTAGGCTTGACCGGACCAAAGATGAACGTGCGTCCCGGACTCATACCTACTTTGCGGAGACCGAATTCCCGACGGACGATCGATCCATGAAGGGAGTCGTCATAGTTCGCGAGGATCTCGCGGACTTGAACGACCTCACACGTGCCTTCGGGCTCGCAGGCGAGCACCTCTGTGCGACCAAACTCGAGCCGGCCTGGCGTATGAACATGGATGCTGGCCCCTCCCGGCAACAACATAGCGGGGTAAGGCTGGCGCGATCTCGGGATGAGCAGTTGTATACATAAGCCCACGAGAACGAGGGCGAAGAGGACTCTGAGCCTGCTTATTGCTGCAGGTGAGTCATTCAAATCCGACGTCATGAGAGCGCTCTAATAGATCAAATGGAGCATTATCGATGCATTCTGAAGCTAATCTAGAACGGACCTGGCGGCCCTCTCACCACTCTTGAAGGACTCGTCCGTCCACATGTATCCCCAGTCACCGTACCGACCGCAGTAGGCTATGCCGACCTCGTCGAGGTACCCGTGGACCGTCTCGAGTGCGGCAGCTCGATCCAGGTCGAAAATGACGTTGGCGTAAGGTATGAACATGGCGTTCTTGAACAAGATTTCATCCTCCTCCTTGATGAGCCCACAGCGCCGGAGATCGAGAATGACGGGCTCTATGCAGTCTCCCGGACTCCTGTCGACGGGCTTGTACTTTTTCGAAAAGTACACTTCCGCCTGAATGCTGCCGGCGCCGGGCGGTACCGTATTCGGCGACAGTAAATGAGGAAAACTGAGTCGCGCGAAGAGAATGTCTCGATCATAAAAATAGCTCCAGTGCGCTTCCGACATGTCGTCGCGATCAATCCCGACGTTTACGAGCACGCATTGCGAGCACGCCAGCTGACGCGACGATTCCAGGACGTCATCCGGGACACCGACGATCATAGGAATTAATTCCGGGAGCGGAATCGAGGATACGACGTTGCCATATGCGACGACGCGGTCGTTAGAGAAATACAATACTCTTTCAGACGGATCCAGCTTGACTAATTCGTGACCGAGCTGCAGATCGCAACCGTCGACGAAGCCGGACAGGTACGACATGAAGCCACCGTGTGTCGGGTATCTGAATCCCTCGATGTAGTGTACGTCGGGCGTGCTATCCGAAAGTGCGCCGTGAAACACCTCCTTCATCGAAGGCCGGTAAAGGCGTTCACCGAGCCAATCGATGCTCATGTTTTTTGCGTCCGTCGTATGATATTTCAGGCCGTATTCCATCGGAAACGTGCCGGCAAACGTTGCTCCGAACGTCGATACGAGCCAGTCCTCGTATGTTTCGATGGTTCCGTCCGAAGCATTCCGAGCGTTGACGAAATCCACCAGCACGTCGACGACGAGGTCGGTCGGCAATCCATGGAGATTGCGCTGGGCGGGATGCTTGATCCAGTGCCCCTTCCAATAGTTGTTGACCCCCGTCTTGATGACTTGATAGTCACCCTTCACGCTTTCTGCGAACAGTGCCCGAATGCGTTCGTCTTTCGTAAAGGAGACGTGTGGCCCTTCGTCGAACACGAAGCCTTCGTCGTAGGAGTACGACGCCGTATGCCCTCCGTAATACGGCCGCTTCTCATAGATCACCGGACGAATGCCGGAATTATTTAGCTCGTAAGCCGCGCCGAAACCGGCCATGCCGGCGCCAAGAATGGCTACTTCGGTCATCTTTGGACGTTTTCCTCCAATTTCAATTGCGTGGTCCACCAGTTGATCGTATCCCTCAGGCCGTCCTCCAGTCCAAATTGAGGTTTCCAGCCGACCTCTTTCGTCAAGCGCGCGACGTTGGCCACGATCAACGGAGGACTCGTCGCTTCAGTCGATATTTCTCCCAGTCGAAGAAGATCGCGTCTTCCGATGACGTCGGCCGCAGAACATGCGATCTGACGGATCGTGACCGGTCGCCCTGAACCGACGTTTACGGGTCCTTCCACGTCGCCGTCCAAGAGGTCGGTCAGCGCGCCCGCGGCGTCCTGCACATGCAGGTAATCTCGAATTTGCTCTCCGCTCGAGCAGGCGGCCGGCTCCTCGCGGAGTAGTGCTCGCACGATCGACGCCACGAGTCGCGCCGGATATTCACGGGGTCCGTAGAGGAAGAAGATGCGCGCCCAGGCGCTGCTCAACTCAACGGCATCGGAGTAGGCGGCAAGGAGCTGTTGCAGAGCGTGCTTGCAACGTCCATACGTCGTCGTAGGGTCGCAGGGCGTGAGGTGTTCACTGCAATATCCGTGCTGAAGGTCATACTCGTACGCCGTACCGACCATCAGGCAGCGGCTTCCTCCGGCCTCGTGGAAGCTCTGCAGTAGTCGAAGGCTCGCTCGAACCCAATCGCAGTTCAGGGGCGATTGATAGAATGCCCCGGGTTGGAGGAACCACGCAGAGTGCAGCAGATGCGTCGGACGAACTTTTGAAATGAGGTCTTGCACCTGCCGGGGATCAAGAAGGTCGGCGACGTGCCAGTGAACCGCCCCGAAATCATCGCGGTTGCGCGAGCGAGCGACGGCATGTACTTCATAGCCCTTCCGTTGGAGCGGCAGCAGACATTGATATCCCACGAATCCGGACGCACCGGTAACGAGCACTCTTTTCATCATGTATGCACGCGCCGCTTTCTCAAGTGCCGTCACCTTCGGAGACGAGATGCGATCTCGTCAAAACGACGATCCAATGACCCTTCTCCGGCGGCGTGAGCTGAATTCTCGCGCCGCTTTCTACGGTCTGGGCTACGTGCCACGCACTCTTCTCGAGATCGAGCCATCTTACGTCAAACGTCCCTTCGATATTGCACAGGTCCAGCTTCACGGAACCCCCATCCGTGAAGTACACGGCATACCGATTGTCGGCGTCGTACGTCACGTAGGCCTCGTTCGGACTTCGATCTGAAAGCAATTTGCTTTCTGCATCCGGGACGGCGGTCATGACGTCGAACGCATCGAGAAACATCCGCGCACTTCGGAGTTGAGCCTGTGCCGTTTCATTAAGCCCGATTCCACTGGGTGGGCGGTGAAATCGGACGGACGCGGCACCGCCCATCAGAGTTCGCCAGAAGCGCTCCACGGCGTCGCGCGTGGTGCCGTATCTACCGCCGTCCGCACCGTACGTTTTTACGTGATTCAGCGGTCGAAGCTGATCCGCTACGTAGCGCCGTACCCACTGCAGGTTGTCCCAGTGCTCCTGATTCGTGTTGTGACTATTCTGGGACAGGTCGGCGAATGCGTACGTGTCCGGATAGTCGAACGTCCGCCGGTGTTGCTCGTCTTTCGGATCCCGCGCGTCCCACATCTCGGTCGTGTAGACTTCGACGCCGGCTTCAGCAGCTCTTTTCTTGACGTAATCGGCCCAGTAGGCAGCCCACTCCGCCGAGGCGCTCGTTTCGTTGTCCATCGTGTACAGCACGTTCGGGTATCTGAGGGAGACGTCGAGTAAGGTATCGACTTGCGCGCGCTGGTATCTGAGGAGCACGGTATTGTCGTTTTCGGCAGGGACAGAACGGAAAAACGGATTCTCGTTGACGCTCGGATGCTCCAGGTATGCGTCGGCCAGGCCGCTCTCCTCCGTCGTGTAATTGACGTTGTTCGCAGGGCGATAGGGATTCGCTTCCCAACCTGAATCGTCATACGGCGGACCGAAGTCGAACCGATCCCAAAGCTCGATCTGAACGATGACGTCGCGCTCGACGGCCAGCTGCAGGAGTGTCTCGAAGCGTTGGAAATACGTGTCGTTGAAGCGTTCGAGATCGTATCGACCGTCCGGAAGGCGGTGGAAGGCCGCGACGTCTCCCGAATCGCGTGAGCTCATCGTGTTTCGAACGTAATTGCCGCCGACGGAGACGAGAAGGTCGAGGTGTTCTTCCAGACCGTCCGATTGAAAAAGATTGTCGTTCTTGCTGCCGCCGAGCAGCAGTACGGGGCGACCCTTATATTCCCAAAAAGACGGATTCGGACCGTGTGGTCGGATCGGATCGTCGTCTCGGCTCGTCTCAATTGCTGAATCAGCCGCGTTCGTGTCCACCCGCGCGCTTCGGAACGAGGTGGTGACTGCCTCTCCCCGAACGTCGCCGCGCGGGACGTACGCGACCAGTACGTTTGGTTCCTTGAGTCCAGGCGAGATCGTAGGACAATACTCCACACACCCGGCCAGACTAAACGCCAGTACGAGGCAAGGCCATGAATACTTCATCCCAACCTTCGAAAATCACTGGTGACTACAAATTGAATGGAGAAGCCGGTCGCTTTCTGCCTTCCTCGGCTCGCTGATCGGGAGGCAGGTTACGACACTCGCCGATACACGAGGGACTCTTTCAGACTCTACGACGTGGGCTCAGAATCGTGCCTGAGGCCGCATTTCTTGGCATTTGTGTGGGTTGCAATGAGAGGTCGGAAGATACCGAATCTTAGGACTCTTGCAAAGAGGCGTCGACGGTGCTCGACGCGCCCGCCGCCGGAGCCGTCAGCGCCGGTCGCACCGGTCATGCGGTCGACAGCGGTACTCCATGCGGACACGGAAAGATCGGATGGTATTATCTTGACAAATAGGGTGAAATGAAAGTCAACTTCATGATCATAGGTGCTCAGAAGTGCGGCACCAGTACATTATTTGACATTCTTAAATCACATCCGTCGATTGTCGGATGCAGAGAGAAAGAACCCGATTTCTTTAGCAAGACGGAAGATTGGAAGAGCCACATATCCGAATACGAACAGTTGTTCGAACATTCCGGCGACGCACTCTATTTTGAGGCCTCTACTTCATATACTTTCTATCCCGCTCTTAACCTTAACATATGGGATGATATATATGAATATAACCCAGATATGAAATTTATTTATATTGTACGAAATCCAGTGGATCGCATTATATCATCCTATATGCATACGTATGAAAGAGGGTATATAAACAAGCCTATAGAAGAGGCTATACGCGAAGACCACTTCCTCATCTCCACGTCGCGATATTATATACAAATTCTACCCTACGTAACTCGATTCGGCCGAGACAAGGTTCTCATATTAGACTTCGACGATCTGTTGAACGACAGGCGAGAGTTGGTGCGCCGGACGGCGTCGTTTTTAGGCGTTGATTTTGATAAATTTGGGGATTTCGAATCGACGCATAAAAATGCTTCGCTGTCGCAGCACAGGAAACATCATAGATTCGATAATCCGCCCTGGCATCTAAGAGTCATGAAGACCGTGGCGCCGGCGTACTGGGAGAAGCTGTCGGACAACTCCAGCCGCACGTTCGTTCAGAAGCCCGAGCTCGGAAAGGAGTACAGGGAAGTCATCGCCAGGCTGCTGCTGCCCGGGATCAAACCGCTTGAAGAATTAATGGGGAAGGACCTGTCCGCCTGGTATGAAGGTGTACCGGAGCGTCCTACTGAAGCGTGACACCTTCCGGATCGTCGATGGCCAGACGTGGACGCTGCGGGCGCGTACCTCCCAACGCCTCGCGAGCGTCGTCGAGACGCTGACCGATTTCGCCCCCGTCCTTCTGCGAATCGCTGAGAGGAAAGCTTTCGGGTGTTTCATGCCGCATCAAGCCTCGTTGAAGGCGATTGAATGCAACAGAGAAGGTGCTCCCTCGCCGCCTTCCGGGTGGTTGATCGGAAGCGTTCGCGCGCTCGATCAGCTCGTCCAGCGCCTGCAGCGCATTTTCGCGATCTCCCGGAATGACGTCAAACGTCCCGATCGCGCTTTCGTACGGCGTGTCGGTGAAATTCTGAGCCCACCGATACTGCCAGCGACCGATCTCCTGCGGTACGAAGCGAACCCGCCAGTGCGAATCGCCGGCGTATTCGGCAAGAACGGTATGCTCGGCGCCTGACGGGGACGTGAACGTCCAGGGAACTTCTTGCTCTTCTCGCGGACCGGTCGTTACCCACGTGTCGCGTAGTTCCGCCGTGAAGGCCTCACCGAGCGGTACTGGATTGACGTGCGCGTCGAGACGGACTTCGAGCCAGGTCCAGTCGAGCGCTTCGGGGTAGTCGATCGGCCTCCAATCCGTCGACGTGGCGCCGTTCCCACCGCGAATACGGATCGTGGGTCGTTCCGACCGGTTCTCGGCGTCGAAGCTGACGGCGAGACCTTCGGCGCGCCGACCTTCGATGCGAGGCAGCGTCATCGTGCGCCCGTGCTCTAATAAAACCTTCCGTTCGTGCGCAGCCGTTTCCGCTGGTCC
>CAZMXY010000159.1:0-8780 GCA_964570345.1 uncultured Rhodothermales bacterium
TATGAGCATCAAATCCGAACAACTTCAGATTCGCGTGACGCCCGAGCAGAAAGCCGCCCTTAAGCGTCTCGCCCACGGCGCCGGGCAGGATGTGTCCAGCTACGTTCTTGAGCGCACTTTGCCACAATCCCGTTTAAGGTTCGACGAAATTGTCGGTGCTCTTCGCGACACGGAGAATCATCGCTTCGCGCTCTCGGAGCTCAACGACCTGCTTTCAGGCATGACGGGATCCCAACTGTATGATGCTTTTGCCGTCGCTCCGCCGAAGCTGCGAGACCTCTCGCCGCTTCTTCAAAACTACGTCGCCGCAATGGTAGAGCAGGCCTCCTACCAGTGTGAGGTGCCGCCGCCGGACTGGACGCGACAGGTTTCGCCCCTGGAGGAGCCCTACTTCACGACATCACTGCGGAGGCTGAGATTGTACCTGCTCCGCACGTCACCCGTACCGTTCAAGCGCCGCAACATATTCGTTGACTCGGGGATAGGCGCCCGCGTCTGAGATTCGAATGGCAACTTACAGGCTGACGAAGGCCGACATTCGCCGGCTCTTCGAACTGCTAGACGCCGAATTGGCTGCGCAGGATGCCGAAGGTGAACTCTACCTGGTCGGCGGCGCCGTGATGTGCCTCGCGCTTGATGCCCGCGAGGCAACGCGAGACGTAGACGCCTTCTTCCGGCCTGCGCGGGTCATTCGTGAGGCCGCCGCGAGGGTTGCTGCGACGGCAGGGGTGCCCGACTCCTGGCTAAATGATGCGGTGAAAGGGTACCTTAATCCGCGCGGCGAGTATGATGCGTACCTGGAGCTGGAGCATCTTCGTGTGTTCGTCGCCCGGCCAGAGTATCTCCTCGCGATGAAGTGCACGGCCATGCGCATCGGCGAAGAGTTCCACGACCTGGACGATGTTCGTTTCCTGCTGCGCTATCTGAATATATCGAAGTTCCAAGAGGCACTTGATATCGTGCAGCGCTATTTCGGCGAGGAAGAGATCCTCCCGAAAACGCGCTTCGCACTCGAGGAGCTCCTTCCGGGTTAGTTCGCTCCACTTTGCGCGCGCAACGACCCGCTATCGTTTTCGCTGAGAATCAGAAATCGATGAGGATCTCCTTGAGGACACTCGCCGAATCCTGGGCACGACGACCTTAAAGGAGGTCGCGTACAGAGACACCGACACATTCTCAAAAGTCTTCAAGCAGATTTACGGCGCAACGCCGACCGCGTTTGCACGGACGAATGAATCGTGATCCGGTGTCGGCCCTTCAAGCCGATTCCGCCGCCGCGATCGCCGTCATCGCGCCGCTTCGACGCGCAGGCGAGCTTCTTCGTCGACACAGGACCTTATGTGCGGCGCCGCGTGGTCGATGAGGCGCTTCCGCTGATCAGCGGGGAGGTGCTTGAAACCGCCGACGTACCCGAAACAGCCCGCCGCGCCGCAGCGGCACTCGAAGGGCGCCGCCATGTCCCACTCGGTCGTCAGGTAATTGAACGACAACTCCTCGCCGGCGGCCACGTCCCGCCGCGCCACGAGGCGCGTCGCGTCGAATTCGACCTCCAGATTCGGATCGCAGCTGTGGTTGAGATACCGCCATGACGTGCTCGACGACGCCGGTGCTCCGTTGCCGCCCTCACGCGGCTCGACGTGCCGGTCGACGTCGATCTGAATGGAATACTTGGACGGGCGGCGGTGGACGTCTCCAGTCAACCGGAAGACGTGCTCCCCTTTCGTGAACGCTCGCGCCGCGAATACGCCGGCAAAACCGTCATGCGTCCTTACTTCTATTCCTTCACTCACGCTCTACTTCCACGGCTCGTTTACTCCGAACGTAGTCGGAGACGTGCGCTCCGTACCGATCCACAAACGGCTCCATGTAATCCGACCCTCGGATCGTTCCTCTGCAATGTGGCGAACCGCACGCACATTCGAAAGGTGCCATCGATTCGTTACAGAAAGTCGCGTAATCGAGCGTGATTTCTTCTCCCGCTTCGATGCGGCGTCGCGCCGTCACGTTCAGTCCCTCAAGCCAGGCATTCGGATCGCAGGAATGATTGATCGGCTTCCACGAATTCGGATCGTCGCTCCACATGACGAAGAGTTCATCGGTAAGCGGATACGCGTACCGATCAAACCATGCCCGCCGGCGCTCGTCCCAATGTGCATCGACGTGTGCCTTCGACACGAGCACGTGCGGGCGCTCTTCGTATTGCTCGATCAGCGTGCCTATTTCGATGTCCTCGTCGGCGCGCATTCCGTATGCCGTTTTTCCGTCAAACCGCAGCGACCATTTTTTCGGTTCCTTCACGCGCCGGGCGGCGGCCCGCAGGATGGCTTCCACGAAGCCCTCGTACCCGGCCGGATCGTATTGAAGAATGAAATCGGCGCTGCCCGGATCATCCGGACCGTAAAAGACACCGCAGTTCGGATTGATCTCGAGCATGTAGAGCTCACCTTCGGCATCCATGCGGACGTCGCATCGTCCGTAGCCGGTGCCACTCAGCCCGACGAACAAGTCCTTCGACGTCTGCTTGAGCCGTTCCACCAAATCGTCGCGGTCGTCGAACGGTTCGCCCCACATGTCGTGGTAATATTTCCACTTCAGATCGAAGTGCTTGAAGGTTTCCCCGGCGGGAAATCGAAATTCGACGGGTTCGTAGACGATGGGATCGCTCGGATCGCCGGCGTTTTCGGCAACCAGCACCGTGAACTCACGCCCGTCGATAAATTCTTCGATGAGGGCCGAGCCGAACCGCTCCGTCATCATGTCGCACTGCCTGCTCAGCGCCTCCGGCGTCTCGACGCGCGAATCGGTCGTGAGCCCGATGCTGCTATAACTATTCGGATGCTTGACGATGAGAGGAAACCGAAGGGTCTGCGCGGCGCGCTCGACGTCGCCGGCAGTGCGCGCGAAGACGGCAGCCGGGGTGCCGATGCCGTAATAATGGGCCACGCGTTTCATCGATTCGCGCGACGGGTCGTAGAACGACGAGTCGGCGCCCGTAAACGCGACATTCAGTCTCTCGAGGGCGTGCACGACTTCGATCCCGGGACGATCCTCGTCCCACGCTCCGTCGCAGAGATTTACGAAGACGTCGAATCCTTGTCGGGACAGAGCGATGACTTTTTGAACGGCGTTACCTTTCGTGACGAAGTGGCGCTCCCAGGTGTGGCGGCCGAAATAATGCTCCGGTTGTGAAGGGGGATCGAACTCGCTCATGGGCGAGGTGCTGTCGTCGTAGCGGTCCTCGAGGATGCAGACGTTCATCAAGCGGGGGACGGTAGCCGGTAGGTGACGGATGTGTGAGGATCGGGCGACCCAGTCTCTCGGACGTGCTCTCGCGCGACCTCTTAAAGAGAAAAGGCACGCCTCGAAAGGGAGACGTGCCTCGTTAGAAAATAAGAGGAAAAACTCAGCCGATGTGCATCTGAAGTTCTTCTCGGCGGTGTTTCTGTCGAAGTTTGCGGAGGGCCTTTTCCTTGATCTGACGAACGCGTTCACGCGTCAGACCGAAACGCTGTCCGATCTCTTCGAGCGTCAGCGGATGCTCGCGCCCGATGCCGAAATACAGGCGCGTGATCTCGGCCTCGCGGTCATGAAGCAGGCTCAAGGCACGCTCGATGTCGATTTTGACGGACTCGTCCAGGAGCGTGTCGTCGGGCGACGTGTCCTCGTCGTCGGGCAGCACGTCGAGGAGGCTATTGTCGTCGTCCTCGTTGAACGGCGCGTCCATCGAGAGATGACGGCCGGTGTGCTGCATCGCCTCGCGCACCTTCTCGACGTCGATCTCCAGCTCCCTGGCGAGCTCCTCAATATTCGGTGCTCGTTCGTGTGCTTGCGCCAGCTTGGCGCTGGTCTTGCGGATCTTCGAGATCGTGCCGATGCGGTTCAGCGGGAGGCGGACGACGCGGCTCTGTTCGGCGAGGGCCTGCAGGATGGCCTGCCGAATCCACCAGACGGCGTACGAGATAAACTTGAATCCGCGCGTTTCGTCGAAGCGCTGAGCGGCCTTGATCAATCCGTAGTTGCCTTCGTTGATCAGATCTGCGAGGGAGAGGCCTTGTCCCTGGTACTTCTTGGCGACGGATACGACGAATCGGAGATTCGCGCGCGTCAACTTGTGAAGTGCGTCCTGATCTCCCTGCTTGATGCGACGGGCGAGGTCGACTTCTTCATCGGGAGTCAGTAGCGGGATCTGGCCGATCTCCTGGAGATACTGATCCAGCATCCGTTGCTGGCGGGGGACATACATAGGCCAATCAGCGGTTTAGGGGTGGTTGTAGCGGTATGGCGAGGTGAGGCGTTGGTCTGCTTGGGGATGCTAGAAGCCGACCCTTCCGGGTCTCGGTGAGACGATCGCGCTGCTACGTGAGAATCAATGTGCCGGAGATAGTCATCCAAGCAGCCGGTGAACAGATCGCCGTGAGCTGCCGTTAGCCCGGCGAAGATCCACGTTTCACGGAAGGCGATGTTCCGCCTAATCCTGTCGCTCGGCCCAGATTATGAAGAAATTGTGTCCGGTTTTGTTTCCACGAGACCGAGAACGCCATCGGCGATGTCGCGTTCCTCGCTCATCCTGGGCATTTTCGTCTGTCCGCTGATACGCCCCTTCGTGCTTTTCAGCCAGGCGTAGAACGTTCCCCGGGGCACCGAAACGACGTCGGGCCGTCCGAACGCCCGCGCCTCGCGGCGAATCTGATAGTGCCGGTTGACGTCCATGAGGTGAGCGTCGATCGCGTGCACGAAGGACTCCCAATCGTCGGGCTCGCGTTCGAATTCCACGAGCCATTGATGCGACGGCGGCCGCTCTCGTGCCGCCGGCTGCGGGGCCAGGTGAAAGTCGCGCACGCGCGCCCCCGTGCGCTCGCAGGCCGCCGCCAGCGCCGCGCGAGCCTCCTCTCCGAAAACGGCCTCCCCGTATCGGTCGATCACCTCGCTTGTCCTCCCCGCCACGACGATTTTTAGCGGTGCCTTCTGCGTGAACCGCACGACGTCGCCGACCCCGTAGCTCCACAGTCCGCTGCACGTGCTTACGAAGAGGCCGTAGCGAACCTCCGGCTCGACGTCAGCAATCGTGAAGCGCATCGCCTTCGGATCACCCAGCTCGTCCATCCGGACGAACTCGTAGAAGACGCCGTTGTCGAGATGCAGGAGCATCGACGGGTCGTCCAGCTCGGATTGATAAGAGAAGAAGCCTTCCGACGCGCCGTAGGTCTCCAAGAAGTGAAGGCCCGGAAGGCCGATCGTTTCTTGCAGCAGCTCCCGGTAGGAGGCCAGCGGCACGCCCCCTGATATGAAGAGCTGCAGACGCGGCCATATTTCGCCGACCGTGGAGACGTCTCGGCCGCGACGTTCGTTGTAGAGCCGGATCAGCTCGCGGAAGAACACGAGCGACCACGTCGGCGCCATGACGAGCGAGCGCACGTCCATGCCGACCGTACGCTCGGCGATCGCGCGCAGCTTATGCTCCCAGTTCGGCAGAAAGGCGACGTGATTCGGGACCGCTTGCAAGAGGTACTTGAAGATCGCGGGTGTGAATTCGGCCTGCAGCCCGCTCACCTCGCCCACGACGGTTCCGGGATGGTCGGCGTCGTCCTCGATGCGTCCGGGGAGCGTCAGGTGCTTGCCCAGCAGAAAGGCGACGTTGCCGGTTCGCCGCAGGTAATTGAGTCCGACGGCAACGCCGAACGATCGATTGCTCTCGAGCATCTCGCGGCTTACGGGGATTATCTTCCCCGCCGAGGCCGTGCCGCTGGAGACGGCGAAGTGCTTGAATCGCCCCGGCCAGACGACGTCCTGCGCCCCTCGCCGAATGCGATCGACGTCGGATCGAATCGTCTCGTAGTCGTGCAACGGCACGCGGGCCTGATAGGCGGCGACGACGTCGGTCGACGCGGCGAGGCGCCGAAAATCGAATCGACGGCCCCATTCGGTGTCCGCCGCGCGGGTGAGTAGGTCACGAAGGACCCTCTCCTGCGTTCCGACCGGATCCGCTGCCCACGCGTCGACCGACCGCAACCTCGCCGAAGCCAGCGCCTGAACGGTTCTTCCGGCAATGTCGCGCGCGTGAATCATGATCCTGTAGATGCCCGTTGCGCCGGGCGCCTGATGAACGCTCGCGGCTCGTACGTATACTAGCGTATGGTATTACGATATAGCGTTCGGTCCACGAACCCCTCCGGCGCCGAAGGCCGATCGTCAGAAGATAGCCAAGTGGAAGGACGCAACGTGAATCCGAACCCGACCAATGTACGCTGAGAACCGTTCGCTGGGCGATTTCGATCCCGCGGCCTTCCTTCTGGACTGCCGCGGGCGGACGCTCGACTGCCGCCCGTACGGCGAGGCGGGAGCCCACGTCATGGGAATCCTCAACGTCACGCCGGATTCCTTCTCCGACGGCGGAGAGTTCATGGCACTTGATGCCGCCCTTCGACGAACCGAGGAGATGGTCGAGGAGGGCGCCGCCATCGTCGACGTCGGAGGCGAATCGTCTCGCCCGCCGGGCTCGGTGTACGCCGAAGGGGCGAGGTCCGTCCCGGCCGGCGAGGAGCTCCGCCGCGTCGTCCCCGTCGTCGAAGCCGTCCGCGGGCGCTTCCCCGACGTGCTGATTTCCGTCGACACGCACAAGCCCGACGTGGCGGAGGCAGCGCTCGACGCGGGTGCGCATTTGATCAACGACGTGACGGGGCTTCGCTATACCACTCGAACGGCCGAAATCGCCGGGGCGTGCGGGGCGCCGCTGATCGTCATGCATTCGACGGGGAAACCCGGCGACGCGCCGGCGGACGTCGCCTACGAGGACGTCGTCGAAGCGGTCCGGTCCTCCCTCGAGCGATCGGTCGAGCGCGCGCTCCTCGCCGGCGTGAGGCAGGTGGTCGTCGACCCCGGGTTCGGCTTCGGAAAAACGCCCCGAGAGAACCTCCGCCTCCTTCGTGAAGTGCAAACGCTGCTCGGACTCGGGCGGCCGGTGTTGATCGGAGTGTCGAGAAAGAGCACCATCGGCGCCGTGCTCGGAGGTCCGGGGGCGCCGGCGCCGATCGGCGAGCGGCTTTTCGGCTCATTGGGCGCCACGGCTACGGCCGTGTTGGCCGGGGCGTCCATCGTGAGGACCCACGACGTGGCCCCGACCGTCGAAATGCTCCGATTGATCGGGGCCGCCCTGAATTCGTAAGCATTCCACGTGGCACGCCGTAGTTTGACGTCGACTTTCCGGCGTGTCCGAATCGGCCCTGAGACGTCAAGCCATTGAACTCCGAACTTTGAACATCACGAGCGGGCACAGCAGCGAGTGCAACTATTCGACTGGATCATCCCGATCAGGGTCGTCGATCTCCTCGAGATCACGATCGTGGCGTACATCCTCTACAAGCTCTATCAATTCATGCGCGGCACGATCGCCGTGCAGATCTTTCTGGGCTTGATGGCGCTCTATGCCGTGCAGGTCGTGGTCACCGCCGTCGACATGACCATGCTGCCGGCACTCTTCTCGTCGATCGGTGAGGTGGCCGTGCTGGCCATCATCATCCTCTTTCAACCCGAGATCCGACGCGTGCTGCTGCTACTCGGGCGGAATCCGCTCGTGCGGCGTTTCGTCAGCACGTCGGGTCAGCAGGAGACGCTGTCGGAGGTCACGGCGGCCGTCGCCGAGATGAGCAAAGACCGGATCGGCGCGTTGATTGCCTTCGAGCGCACGTCGGGCCTGCGGAATTACATCGAGACGGGCACGCGCCTTCAATCGATCGTTACGCGTGATCTGCTCATCACCATTTTTTACGGTCAGAACCCCCTCCACGACGGCGCCGTCATCATCTCGAATCGGCGCATCGAGGCAGCCCGGTGCATCTTGCCGGTATCCACCAGCATGCGACTGAGCCCTCATCTCGGCCTACGGCACCGCGCGGCCGTCGGGCTGACCGAACAGACCGACGCCTTCGTCGTGGTCGTCTCCGAGGAGTCGGGAAACGTTTCCGTTTCGGTCGACGGTGAGCTCATCACGAATCTGACCGTAAACGAACTCCGTGCCCATCTGCGCGACGCCTTCACGACGCCGGCCGCCGAGGGCGCCGAGCTGGCGCCGGTCGACGCCTGATCGGACGCGAGGCTGCATTTTTCATGCAAATGCAAGAGGACCGTAAGTATCAGCGCCAGCGAAACCGGCTCGTGGACGCGCTGCGCGAAAACGGGATTAGCGACGATCGCGTGCTCAGCGCCGTAGCCGCCGTACCTCGCCACGTCTTCGTCGAGCCGGCTCTCCGCAGCCGGGCTTACGAGGACGAGGCGCTGCCGATCGGCATGAACCAGACGATTTCGCAGCCCTTCACGGTCGCCTACCAGACCATGCTGCTCCAGCCGAAGCGAGGAGATCGGATTCTCGAGGTCGGCACGGGAAGCGGATACCAGGCGGCCGTACTCTGCGAGATGGGCGCGCGCGTTTTTTCGATCGAACGCCACAAACCGCTGCTCGATCGAACGCGGCGGATCCTGAAGAGTCTCGACTACCGCGTCGTACTCAAGCACGGCGACGGTACGCTGGGTTGGCCCGGCTTCGCGCCGTTCGACGGCATCGTGGTAACTGCCGGGGCGTCGGACGTCCCCGAACCCCTGCTCGAGCAGCTCCGAATCGAGGGGTTCGAGGGCAAAGCGGCCGGCCGTCTGGTGATCCCCATCGGCGACGTCCGCGGTCAGAAGATGAACTTGATTCGCCGCATCGGCGAGACGGAGTATGAGCGGATCGAGAAGCACGTCTTTCGTTTCGTGCCCCTCGTGGGTCGCGGCGGCGGCGCGATGGA
>CAZMXY010000160.1:0-8732 GCA_964570345.1 uncultured Rhodothermales bacterium
CCATAGTATCGTTTTATTGCCGTCCCTGCTGCTGTGGCCTCCTCCTCGCCCATGCCACTCCGGTACGCCAAAGGGAAAATCAAAGCTCGGAATCGGTGTACGATCGTCTGGGGTAAAGCTGGCGCCGAACAGCTCGGGATCCACCACCCCGTCGTCGTCGGCGGTCACGGCCGCACGAAGATTGGGCAGAAGCTGGTTCCAGTTCGCGATCACGTTTGTCTCTTCAGCGGCCGGATGCATGGCATGGAAGACCGGGACGTTACCACCCTCCGGCCATCGTTCGAAAGCGTGGCGAGCGCCCCGACCAAACGTCACTGCTGCCTGGATCCTGTGCTCATGGGCGATCCGGTTCAGGAAGGCGTTTCGGTATCCCTCAATCTCAGGTTCTTCGGAGATCGCTTCCAGCTCCGCATTGAACTGCCCAAACACGCTAAACAGGAACGTATTCAACATGATGTAGGACCGCGTGATGCCAATCTTCTCTAACACGCGTTGGACCCGCTGGCCTGAGTGCCCCACGAAGATGCGGTGCGCCAGGATCTCATTAGTGGAAGGGTCTTGCCCGATTACGAGGACCCGGGCACTACCATCTAAACGACCCCGGTAGTACACCGGGCCAAAATCCAGCCGGAAGCGTTGAGCCGGATGGGATACATAGTGATCAATGGGAGCCGCCGTGAAGAAGGCGGACCAGTCCGGCGACGGCCCCGGATCGTGCCCTAGCGTGGCGGCCTCGAGCATCGCAGCTGCACGCCGGAGGTAGGGCGATTCAGCCAGGTCACGCACGGTTTGAATTCCGAAGGCGGCGCGGAGGTGGTCCGCATCGGCAGACGACACACCCGACAGGGCGTCGACCGGCGCGTCCAGGAGCTTGTTCAGGGTAACCCCATGAAACGCGGCGTCGACCACATGATCGTATGAATTACTCATGGCGATTCCTCCATGTCTGCTCCTCGTGTTCGTCCAAGGGTTGCATAGCAAGAAAACGTCTTCCCCGTCTCCGTCACGCCTCGAATCTCCACGGACGTGCCATCCTGATGGTCAAGCAGGTGCGCTAAATCCAGGGAAAGCTCAGTACCGGAGGGGTCAATCGGCAGGCGTATGTGGACGCTTACAGTAAACGCGGCGGCACTCCCGTCTGGAGAGGAGACGGCAATCCGAGGCAACCTCCCGGAGCCCTCCTCGATGCGTAGGTGCACCCGGCTGCTTTGCCAGCGAGCGAGCGCTCCTGCGGCCCTGTTGATCAAATCCGTATTGCCTTCCATCAGGTCGCGCCTCGTGACAAGGTGCAGCTCGTCGGGCCGAATGCCTAAGTCCTCCACGACGCCGCCGGCATGGAGGCCGACGCGAATAGTACGGCGAATGGCTACATGGAAGTCCGCTCCTTCGGGCAGCGGGACGTACGGTGTTTCGTCCGACGCCTGGGCCGTCCAGAGGCGACGCAGCAAGCCATGCGACCATACGTTTGCACCACCCGCACCTGTATTGTTGTGCACCCCTACGATAGGCCCTATCTCGTGGTCCTGGAACCCGGCTGCGAACAGGTCGGTGGCGCTGTAGCAGAGTGCGTCGGTAATGAGGGCTACGGGCCCGAAATACCGTTGTGAGATGGTCTCGAGGTAAGACAAATCCGTAATCGGGAAACCCAGCGAGTGTGTAGACCCCGTTTTGACGGCTTCGCGGATGGATGCGACCCACCTGTCCAGGTGGATGCTGTCCACCTGGTCGTCGGGATGCATCAGGCAAAGGGCCAGGTTCAACGGCGTGTTGATGAACTGGGCACGCTGGGGCTCGACGTGTCGAGAAGTGAAGAGCTGGAGCGCGGCCTCGGCGGCAGAAATGAGGCCCCCGCCGTTTCCGCGTACGTCCAGGAGGAGGCCCGTTTCCGGGAGTTGCTCCACCAACCGGCCGAGTTCATCTACGAAGGCATCCGCCCGAGGAACGTTGAAGGTAAAGATGCGGAGATGGCCGATCCTGCCCGCTTCCGCCTCCAGCTCACGAGCACGAAACACAGTCGGCATACTTGTCGACAGGCCATCGGCCGCGTTGGCGATCCGCACCCCGGGCGCGCTTGCACGCTCTTGTTCCCACACCTGAGGGGCATAGAGCACTTTCTTAGCGTCCTGGATATCGTCGGTATGATCATCTACGCCTAGCGTCGATGCGGTGAGCGCTTCTGCGCCGGCGAGATCCGGCGTGGTGATTGTCGGATCTGGAACGAATACGAGCCATTCCTGACGCGACTCGTGAACGATTCCGTCGGCGCCTCGGTATCGAATCATGACCCAATCTTCATCGGGCGGAAGCCCCCGACCCAGGGGCCGGATCGTAAGCGAGTTGAGCCCGCGGGCGCGACGGGCATCTGCATTGCTGCCGGCTTGCCGATCCGCGTTGATGGCAATGGCCGTCTCAACAGGCACGCTGTTCCAGTGAAGGACTTCAGCACCTTCGAGCCTGTCGCCATTGTCTTCTCCGACGACCTTCGAGATGACGTACCGGTGCCGGCCTTCCTCCTCATCCCAGTACTCTTCAACGAGGAACGGCAGCCAGGCAACGACCCCGCGAAACGGGTAGGGCAGGCGGTAGGTCGTATGAAGGTCCCGGAGCGAGTGAAAGATGCCCGTCAGTTCAGCATGAAACGCGATGTCGGGTGGTAGAGCATCGTCCTTCAACTGATCCAGTTGGTGGCGGAGCAGGCGGAGCCGTTGCACCGGGTCGATGCCATGCATGGAGCGTTTGAAGGGCAGGTGTACGTAATGCTGCTCCAGGATCAGGAGCGCCTGGTCAACCACCTGTTTGCGCTGGTCGAGCGTAAACCTGCGCCACGTGCTGAGGAAGCGACGCATCGTCTGCACCGTCGCGTTTACGCGGGCCGGCAACCCCGGAACTACGACGTGCTCCTCCTCTGCCTCGAACGGACTTGGAACGGACGCGCCATACATACCGGGCAGGTTTTCCTTTATAAAGTCGGGAAGGTTGCGGGCCGCCACCATTTTCGGTAAAAAGGTCGGGTCATCGGCAACCGTGATCGGTTCCAACTTCATGGGAAAGACGACATCGGCCAAAGACCCAGCCATCGCTTCGAGCGGCTCGTCGTCCAGTTCAAGATCCAGGCGTACGGAACTCAGCGGTGATCCAGCGAAGCCTGCGTCGAAACCTGCTAAAAGTGCGTGATCGACCGCCGTGGCAAGCTCAGGCAGGCGCGCCAGCGCATTCTCCAGGTCCCGTGTTGCTTTTTCAAGCGTGAGTCCACGCACGAGCGGATGCACGTCCTCCTGCGCCAGGTGAAGGATGCGCCGGGAGCCACCGATGTGCAGGTCTTCCGGCGCGTCTAGCTGAAAGCGATTCATCAGGCGGGGCTGTCCAACCCGGGGGATCCCATCGATCACGACCAGGGTAATCGACGTCTCGCGGGCCTCGATGAATTGCATGAATGGGTCGCCTGTCTTGCCGTTTATAGCCACGATGTCCGCGCGCTTGCCGGGCTCGATCGTTCCCAACTCAGCATCCCAACCCAAGATCTCCGCCCCATGAATCGTAGCCATGCGGACCAGATCCTCGCCTGAGAATACCCCGCCCGCCTCTTCACTGGCCAGCCAGGCAACCTTGAGCTCCCCCAGTAAGCTCTTGCTGCCGCTCGGTGCCCAGTCGCTTCCGAACCCGACCTTGATACCACTCGCGGCGACGGCGCCCACGTCTACGGTGGCGCCATAGAGCAGGTAATTGCTGAGCGGGGACCATACCATGGAGGCGCCGTGCTCGACCATGACGTCGAAGTCCTCATGGGTGAGCGCGGTGCTGTGGATGCCACAAAACGAATCGTGAATCGCCCACGTGCCATCTGCGCGTCGCAGGTGCAAAAACCAGTTGCGAGCGGTGGCATCGATGCCTTCGCTCAGGTGCTGGAGGTAGCACGCAGCGTTGACCTGGTGCTCGAGATAGCCCGGCTTATCGCTTTCCTTCGTGGGCGGATTGCCGATCCGAGTCGCGGCAGCAGGCAAGCCCGGAAGAGTTGGGGCTTCGACGTTTCGTACCAGGCCGGGGAAAAAGTCCTTTGTACCTATACCGATGAGGGTAATGCCTTGAGATGCAGTGGTACCGCCCAGGAGAGAGCGGCACTCCACGAAACGAATGACAGCTTGCAGGAGGCCGTCAGTACTCCCGAGCACCTTGGCGGGAGCTGTAACATTGCGCCGGTATTCGGCCGTACCTCGCCATTGTCCATTGTTCGTGTATCTGCGCGGGACGAGCCAGAGGGGAATGGCATTGTAGGCAAGATGATTGTGGAGCTCTATCAGGCCGGGGTAGAGCGTGTCTCCGGTTCGAACCCGCGCAGCCTGCTCGAATCCCGCCGGGGCCGCCGCCGAAGCAGGCTGCACGGCGCGGATCACGCCGTCCTCGATAAAGATCGCTCCTTCAGCCAGAATCCCTTGCGGGCCCAGCGTGACAATACGCCCCTCCAACACATACCGGAAGGGAGAGGCAAGTGAGATGGCAGTTCCAGGCATACAATACTACCAGAATCCAGGTGGCCGCTCCAGATAACCTATCTCGATGATCCCAAAGATGGGAATGGCCCCAAACCGAGTCATTAGCACCTTACCGGCACAAACCCATTGCAAGATATTCGAAAGACCGGATCTGGTGGCTGGTCGCCGCTCGCGAAGACAAATTATGCTTTATTCCTATCAACATTTATTCTTATCCAACATTATTTGAAGTAAAGTGCCCCCGCCTCCTTGAGGTCGGCGGCGCTCACCACTCATAGCGCAGTGCCCGGATCGGGTCGGCCAGGACCCATACTGATAGCCGGGCAATCTCTTTCAAACTGCTCCTGTCTGGGATAACGCTCCGTGCAGCCGATCTAGATGCAGGACCTATCGGCTCAGTTCTACCGGTTCGAAATAAACGCAGAGGCAAGTGACGCAGCGTTGACAATCCGTTGACGGAGGCTTGCGAAGCCCATCCTATCTTGAAGGATACAGCAGGGTTGAGCATGTGCCGAACGTCTACCTTTTTCGGCCGATTTCGGCACTGTTGGTATCGCAGCTCGGCTGGTGGGGAGCACTCATCATCGGCTTTCTACACCGTCACGTGTCGACACTCATCGAGTGGCCGGACACGCCGTGGCTGTTCGCCGGATTGATACCTGCCGGTATCTTGCTCATCATGGTCGGACGGCACCAGGACGACACGTTCAACAACGGTCCCCATCGTGAAGGTGGAAACGATCCTACGTTCTTCGACTCGAGTGGAGGTCTTCGGGGCATAAAGCGCAACGTTTATGAGGGAGGTATTCGCGTACCGGCCATAGCCTGGTGGCCGGGCCGCGTGGCTCCGGGAGGCGAGACGGATCACATCGCTTCATTTACCGATTTCATGCCGACTTTCGCCGAACTGGCAGGTACGTACCCTCCGGAGTCCATCGACGGCATCGGGTTCGTACCGACGCTGCTCGGTCGAAGCGACGAGCAGACCCGGCATGAATATCTGTACTGGGAATTCTATGAGGGCGGTATGACACAGGCCGTCCGGATGGGGCGCTGGAAAGGCGTGCGGCCGGCGGAGGGTGACATGGAGCTTTACGATCTCGATACGGATGAGGCGGAATCAAGAGACGTCGCAGGGACGCACTCGCATATCGTAGCGCAGATAGACAGTCTCATGCGAGCGGCGCACCGGCCATCAACGATCGACTGGGCCGCGCGATGAGCTGGTGATTGCAGCGACAACCCGGATGAGACCGCGTCGCCGCACCGGAATGGATGGCAGGCCGGGCAGCATCAGGGGCTCGAAAATCGTTCTCAGGCGGCGGAGAGATAGATCGCGTAGAACACCAGCCCACTCGCCGCGGCCGTCAGGATGTGCCAGATCTAAGATGACGACTGGTCGTGCGTCCGTCGTCCCTTTTGCCGATTTTCTGCCCGGCGATCGAAGCGTCCGGCCCCGCAGCCGCCGGCCTGGCGACGCGACTAACGACACTGCCGCCCAGCGGGACAACGGGTACTGACATGTGAATTGTACTGGCCATCTGTTTCACTTTACTGTTTGGAATGCACTTGAACGCCCAGCCCACGCGCATCATCTACGACACGGACATGGGCAACGACGTGGACGATGCCCTCGCTCTTGCCATGATCCATGCTTTTGCCAGTCGAGGAGAGGCGGAGCTGCTCGCGGTCACGGTGACGAAGGACAACAGATGGGCCGCGCCGTATGTGGATGTAGTCAATACGTTCTACGGCCGCGGCCACATTCCCATCGGAGTCGTGAAGGACGGCAAGACGCCCGAGGACAACGATATGACCCGGGTGCCGGTCAACCGGAGGCGACAAGATGGTTCAACGGTCTATCCGCACACGCTCGCCGACGGCACGGATGCGCCGGACGCCGTCGACGTGCTGCGCGAGGCCCTGGCATCCGCCGAGGATGGAAGCGTCACGATCATCCAGGTCGGCTTTAGCACGAATCTCGCTCGCCTTCTGGACAGCGGGCCGGATGACCATTCCTCGCTGTCCGGCCGCGAGCTCGTGCGGCAAAAGGTCCGGCTCCTCTCGATCATGGCCGGCCAGTTTCCGGATGGAGAACCCGAATACAACGTCCGAACCGACATTCCATCCGCGAATAAGCTCGTCGACGAATGGCCGGCGAGAATGGTATTCAGCGGCTACGAGATCGGTCTATCCATCCCCTACCCCGCAGCGAGCATCCTGAACCACTTCGGCTATGTCGCTGATCACCCGGTGGTGGATGCGTACACGCATTATCTCGAGATGCCGTACGACCGTCCGTCGTGGGACCTCACGTCCGTGCTCTACGCCGTTCGGCCCGACGAAGGGTACTTCGACCTCTCTGAGGCCGGTCGCGTCACGGTGCTCGATGACGGCCGCGTACGCCACGAGACTAACGCCGGCGGTATGCATCAGTACCTGATCGTCGACGACGAGCAGCGTGCGCGGATCATAGACGCGCTGATCTATCTGGCGTCGCAACCGCCGGATGCGGCGCGGCGGGACTGAGTCGTGAACTCAGAGATTTAGCATCGCACTCGCCTCCCGGCTTTCCCTCCCGACAGGTCCGCCTACTCGTAGCGCAGACTCTTTACCGGATCGGCCAGGGCGGATCTGACGGCGTGGTACCCCGCGGTCATGAGTGCGATGACGAGGGCCGCGCATCCCGCCGCCAGAAACATCCACCCCGAGAGCGGTATGCGATACGCGAAGTCTTCGAGCCGGCGCTGCATGGCCAGATAGGCGGTCGGCGCAGCCACGACGATGCCGATCGTCACCAGGGCGGCGAACTCCCTCGAGATGAGGAGTACGATGTCATGGAGCGTCGCACCAAGGACCTTGCGAATGCCTATCTCTTTCGTACGGCGCCTGACGGAAAGGGCGGCCTGGCCGAGGAGTCCCAGGCAGGATGGTGAGCAAAGCCTCGTCGCCTCAGCCTTTTGGCAACGAGCCCACGCAAATGATCTCTGCCCGACAATCTTCGTTCTGTTGAAGCACGGCGCCCAACTTAATCCAGGGCTTTGCCGACCGATAAATAGATTCCAGGCGCCGTCCAAGCGCCAGCCAGCTCCGAACTGCAAACGATGGCTGGACCGTGCTTGACGGCTCACGTAGTTCCAACCGTCTAACGCTCAGTTCATCATGACGCCAACGCGAATTCTGGTCCTGGCTATTGTGGTGGGTTTACTATTCGTACTCACAATCAATGTCCTTACCACTTTTGCGTCGACGAACCGCTCAAGCTCTCCACCCGCGGAGGCAAACGTGGAGAATCGCGGTCCATCGCAGGTGGAGAAAAGAACGGGTAAGGCGAAGAAGCACCTAGGCTATATCGCGAAAGCCGCAGGCGTTGCGTACGGCTACGAGCGAGACGCTCAGGAATTGCTGGATCTGATCGAGGAGAGGCCGGGAAAGGCGACCTATATAGTGAGCTATACAACGGAAGACGTCGCCGTTGTCTTTGCGTGTGAATTGAATGAAGGCCTCTTGATTCGCGTCGAAAAAGACTTCCATGGTGAACGTAGGGAGGAGGAATGGCGAGGCTACGTACTAGATCGACTTAAGAGCGCTGCCGAGGGTGGGTCGCTGAACGATACACCGTAAGGTAAATCTCTGGCGTTTTCGAGTTATCGTGAAGGTGCTCAGATCGGAATTCGAGCGAGGTCGATGTCGGCGGCCGATGTCCGAACGCGGTATACACCGAATAAAGGTCCCTGCTGCTCTTGACCCCGACGAGAACCGCGTCTTGCCCATTTCATTGCGGTCGACCAGATCCCGCCTGGTGTTATTATACGCTACCCCCTGAGCTCGAGCACCTCGCATAGGTGACGTCACGACCGTTCCGTGCACGCATTCCGAGAGCACTTTTTCTCGCGCCGGTATCCGCTTTGCCCTGGAGAATTCGGGTGCAAAGTCGGCGTCCAAGTCGTGCCGGAGAACGGTGGATTAACTTCCTGACGACGCAACCACCGGATCCGGCGCGACGAGACTGAGTCGTGATTCCTCTGGCCGACGAAGGGCTTGCCAGGCAGAGAACGGTGCGGCACGAGTAGATAAGATCGGCATCACGCAGGCTCGCGGATATCGTACGGAAAACATGTAGCGGATATCCAACGGAAAGCATGAAAACGTATTCAGAACCGGGGGTTATACGACGCGTTCTGAATGTGTCTTATCTCCACAACCTGTTCATGCCATGTGGGAGCCTGAACCCTACGTGCT
>CAZMXY010000161.1:0-8574 GCA_964570345.1 uncultured Rhodothermales bacterium
CGTCCCCTTTTCAGCCTTCGCAATCTCCAGAGCTTCCACGCCGCTAAGTGGTGGGACGACAAGGAGATCGAGGAGCTAAGAAGGCTCAATCCGGCCTTGGAAGGCTAATGTCGTTGCCGCAATGACAGATTCCATTGACGACAACACGAGTCCTCGGAGCGCGAAACAGCCGTGTATCTGGAACCGCGCAAACGATCCCTCTCCAGAGGCGAGCGCCGCCTTCTCGTCGCGAAAGCACGCAATCTTCGTGCGCAAGAAAGAGCGCCCAGGAAAACCCTGGCTTTGGCCGCCGGTCTTTCGGCGGCGTTGTGGTTGGCCACGATGTTTGCTTCCGACGCACCGTGGTCCGTGATAACGGTATTCTGGATTGCGGTGGGAAGCGGTATCGGCCTATGGGTTTGGCGCTATTCGAAGAGAGATAGCAGCTACGCCGTCGCGATGGCGGAACGACTAGAATCCGCATTAGCACGTGACGAGGCGAACGTGTTTGATTTCAAGGCTCGCACCTTCGTCGAGTTTGAGGAGTGGGAGGATGAGGGCGCATGCTACGCCTTCGATCTGCGACCTAGCCTAATTGCCTTCGTTGTGGGACAGGAGTTCTATCCAGAAGCCCGCTTTCCAAGCTTAGACTTCTCACTCGTCTACCCTTTAGACGAGGATGGAAACGAAGTCGACATGCTGATTGAGAAGAGAGGGCCGAAGGCTGAACCCCTTCGCAAGATCTCGCGCCACGTAAAAAAGACCCATGTTATCCCAGAGCATCTGGAAGTTCTCGAGGGGCAGCTTCGAGACCTCGAACGCCTTCTCGTCCAGTATTATGGAAAGTGACGGCTTTGAGATGCAGGCCGCACTTTTTGCAAGTGTCGAGAACGAGCAGCCGAGACTGAAATCCGAGCCGATGCCCACAATTTGGACAGCGCTGGCTGAATTGAATCAATACCCCTAACCCCGTTAAAACAATCAGGCTCAACACAACTGCCAGTTCCAATGTTGAGCTGAAATCCAAGACAAGCTCTCCGACCACGAGGATCACCAGCGTAGCCATTGCCAACACCAACACGGCGATCATGCGCTTCTCCCATCGCCGGAGCTCGTCGATTTCGTCGGTGCTCGGTTCTCTCTGCATGCAGATTCGTCGGTATGGGCGCCGGATCTTACAGCGGGACGACTTGATCTCTGATCGGATGCGAACCAAAAAACGCTTGATAAATGGGCTTATCATACCTGTTCGTAAGAATGGGGCCGGATTCCCACCTTGTCAACAAGCGTCTGAAACCGTCCATCGGATCGAATTGAGTCGTAACCGGGCCAAAGATGCAATAGTGTGAGCATCGTGTCGCGTGCGTCGTATGCTCTCTGGAGCCAACTAAACGCGTGGTCGCGGTCTCCGAGAGCAAGGTACACGCCGGCAATCACGGCAGGAAGGACGTGCCGCTTCTCCCCAAGGGTGCGCAGCTCTTCTAGTATTCGCCTCGCGACTTCTGTGTTGCCTACTTCTGCGTGAAGCTCTCCGAGTCGGCCGAGGATTATCGGCCGCCGCCCAATCCTCTCGAGCACGCGTTCATACGCCACGCGGGCCGCGTCAGCAGAACCCTTGAACCGGTAGGCATCACCGAGGAAGAGTGATGCGACGAAATGGCCCGGCTCCATCTCTTGAGCTTGTTGCAGACGTTCGATCGCTTCTTCGTAGCGGCGCGCTGAAAAAAGCCATATTCCAAGGGCGCTGCGCGGCATGATCCAGAAGGGATCCAGGATCTCCAATGGTTCTGTTAGTGCGATTGCCTCGGCAGTACGTCCTGTCAGGACAAGAAAACCCGCATAATTTCCAATCGTATCCAGATTGTCAGGGTCAAGCTCCAGAGATCTCTTAAAGGACGCTTCGGCTCCTTCCGCGTCCCAATCGAAGCCCATCCGGGTGCACGCTACTGCGAGATGCGCCTCCGGAAGCCGCTCATTTATGCGGAGGGCTGTTTCGGCGGCTTCTCGCGCGAGCGTATAGGCCTCCCGCGGCGCCAGTACGTCATAGAGAAACCACCCGCTGAGCGCATAGGTCAGTGCCGCAGCCGCATGAGCGGCTGCGTAGCTCGGATCACGTTCAACCGCTTGCTGAAAATATCCGCAAGCCATCTCGATCTGACTCGGCGTGCGTTTGCGACGATGGTACATTGCCCGCAAGTAAAATGCGTGCGCCTCCATGTCCTGGGTCGGGGGAGACGGCCTCACGGGGTTGGGCCTTTCAATAAGCTCGGTGCGAAGCGCATGAGCTACCCCCTTTGCGATCTCATCCTGAATCGAGAAAATGTCTTCTGTAGGTCGATCGTAGCGTTGCGACCATATATGGTATCCATCTGTCGCGTCGATGAGCTGCGCGGTAATACGCAATTTAGTGCCTGCTTGCCGGACGGTTCCCTCCAAAACGGTGCGCACTCCGAGCTTTCGTGCCAACGTCTGAACGTCAATAAACTTGTCTTTCATCGCCAAGACCGACGTTCGGGCGGCGACGCGAAGACCGGAAAGTCGCACGAGAACGTTGATGATCTCCTCCGTTATTCCGTCACAGAAGTACTCTTTATTGGGATCGCCGCTTAGATTGGCAAAAGGCAGAACCGCGACGGATGCCGACCTCGCATCTTCCGGCCGGGACGCGCTCCGGAAGCGAAGGCGTTCTGCGATAACGCAAGTCTTCGCTGAGGGCCGTAATCCCATCTCCTCTTCGAGTCGCGCAGCGAAAGAATCGTAGGCGCGCAACGCGCCCACGCGATCTCCGAGGTCTTCCAGCGATCTCATCAGGTGTTGCAGTGCAGTTTCGTCGTCCGGTTCCAGATCTAGTCGGCGACGCAGCCAGTTCGCAGCTCCGACGGAGTTGCCGCCTCGTTCCTCACGTTCGGCCAGAGAGGAAGCGGCGTCTGAAGCGCTACGACGCAGGCGCTCACGCTCAATCTCAAGCCAATGCTCGAAGTCGGGAGCATCTTTGACGTGGAGACCTTGCAGCATTGGACCTCGATAGAGGTTAAGAGCTTCTCCCAGACGGTCCTCTCGTAATGCTTGCCGAAAGGCTCGTATGTCGCACCATACTGCTTTGCGTGACAAAACCAGGTCGTCCGCTCCGCTGCTGATGAGAGCCTCCCGGCCCAGCGCACGACGAAGCTGGTAGAGCGCCTGGCTCAGTGCATTGCGAGCGTCCTTTTCCGTCCGCTCCGGCCAGAAGAGCGCGACGAGCGAGTCCCGCCGACATGGGCCGTCGTCAGATAATGCTGCTATGAAGGCGAGCAGCGCCAGACGCTTCGGCTGCAAATGGACAGCCTCGGGTTTTCCAGCGCGCCGCAGATTAGGCGGACCGAGGATGCGGAATTCGAACATGCTTGGCCTGCGAGAAGCAGGTTCTTATCAGGCCGGTAAGAGATTAATAAGCCAAGGGTAAGACCTCTGGGGTTGTTTGGCAATTGGCCGCAGGCAGATTCATCTAAACCGCTGGAGGGTCCTTATGCACCGAACCTTGGATCATTCGCACACGTCGCATGCCATCTTACTTTCTATAGCCTTATCGCTGCTCGGATGCGACGTTTTTGGACAGGACGGAAATACCATGACAACGGAAGAGAAAAACAAGGCAATAGTACGCCGTGTGGTCGAAGAGGGCGTCAACAAAGGCGACGTAGCTTTTCTGCGCAGCATGCTGACAGACGACTACTTGAGGCATAGTCAGGCGACAACGGCCATGCCGGAAATTCGTGGCCGAGAGCAGATGGCAGGCTTTCTTGAAGCCAGCTTCGCAACCTTTCCGGATTGGCACGAGGAAATCGAGCTCATGCTCGCCGAGGGCGACAAGGTGGCCTACATCACGACAGGCACGGGAACGCAGGAAGGACCGATGGGAGATATTGCACCCACCGGCAAGCAGGTCGAAATCATTAACTACATCGTTCAGCGCCTCGAGAATGGGAAGATAGCCGAGACCTGGATCGGTTGGGACAATCTTGCAGCTCTTATCCAGCTCGGCGTCTTTCCGCCTCCGTCAGACAGCAACGAATGAGCTCGGGCGCTCCGTCTTGAGCATAGCGGTCTTTGCGAGCGTCTTCCTCTACCCTAAGTCGAGCTACGTGCCAGCGATTCTTTTGGTTACTCAGTGCACGGAAAGACCACCGCGAAGTCAGTACCGTGCCCCCGACACACGATAATTCGGGTTATCGTGCAATTGTGACCGGCCGCAGAACTTTGCACAAGCGGCACTTATGTCAGTTCAAGGACATCGTTTGTCTCGGTTTGCCAGGAGTCGTAAATTCGACGTGCGGTCCTGCGAAATTTTATCCTGGCTCGCTCCTACCGCACGCGCACCATGGTTCCGCTGCGCACGGCCATCTCGGTCCGCAGCTGATAATGATAGATTCCATTCGCGCGGTCGCCTGCTTCGAACTCGACGCGGTGCGTGCCCGCCGCGTGAAAACCTGAAGCCAGTACGGCCAGACGGCGACCTAGGGCGTCGTAGACAACGAATTCTGCCATCTGAGCACGCGGCAGCGTATACCGGATCGTCGTGCTCACAGAGAACGGATTCGGGGCATTCGGCCAAAGGCGGAGGGTGGGTCCTTCGGGAAGATCTTTGTCGTTGGGATCTTCAACGTCGGTAATTACCGCAGAGATCGGGAAGAACACGTCGTCAAGCCAGGCGCGGTCAGCGTTGTGGGAATCGGACCCGTCCTTGACGTACCTCCAGCTGACCGTATGCAGGCCGGCGGGTAGGTCGACGGTGACGGTCGTCCAGGGATCAGGCGGCGAAAAGCGCTCATAGATGACGCCGTCGACGATAAACAGCAGCGAGTCGCTGAAGTGGCTGGCGAGACGGTACGTGAAGGACAGAGGACCTGCCTCGAGCTGATCGAACCGGGCCGTCAGCGTGGACGTCGCGTTGTCCCCGATCGGCGCGGATCGTGCCGCGAACGACCCAGTATGGGAGATCTCGTCCGTCACGATCCAGGGCGCACCGCCATTCCTCCAAAAGAACGGTCCCTCGCTCACGATCTCACCAGATTCGAAGGTCTCAACGAGGTCGTCGACGGCGACGAACCGCAAGGTTGTTCGCTGGGTAAAGGTGCCGTCGCCGGAGACGCCGGTCACTGAATCAGGCAGGATGGCCCTTAGTTGAAGTTCATACACGCCGCGAACGTCCGGCGTGAGCGTGGTGGCTTCGCCCTCCCTGTTTGCGAGCTCGGCCGTACTTTCGTCGGGACCGTTAAGTATCCACAAGTAGTCCGCCGGCGGAGCTTCGGATGCCGGCGCGCTGAGGTCCGCCGTGAAGAAGATGGATCCCGCGACCTCGGCGATGTCTCCAGCCGAAGAGGCAATGCTCGGGACGAACAGCTCATCCGGCGTCACGAGGCTCGTGCTCGGATTCAGCGCATTAGGATTCGACAAGCTCGGAAAGTCGAGGTCACGAAAACCCACATCGATGCCGACCTCCGCGAGATAGGCAGCGATGTCGGCATTACCCATCCCGGCGTTGTTCGTGAGCCTCCAAAGTACCGGCTGCGCGAATTTGTCGGAAGGACAAAATCTCTCCTCGGCATTCAGATATTCCAACAGGGTGGCGACGTACGAGGCGGCCTCGATACCCTGCCATTCCGACATTGCCGGTGCGAGATCGAAGGGGTCTCCGGGGTTCGGAATCCCCGCTGCGCGTTCGATACAGGCGGCGTACAGGCCTTCGAGCGTGGCGGTTTCACCGGCAGGGGCAAAGACGTCCTCGTCCTTCATGATCGCCATGTTCTGGCGGTTGCCCCACTTGTTGAGTAGAGCATCACCCGCGCGAACCTCGACGAGGAGGCCGGCGAGCGCGGCGAGCGCGTCCAGGTCGCTCTGGGCAACGCTAACGCCGTCACGCCATCGAGCCATGAGGTCAAACTCGTGTCCAGGACGCGGAGAAGTTCTTCGGTTCCCCGACTTCACGTATTCCAACACTTCCTCGGGCGTGCGATCGGGAAAACGCGGCGCGATCTGTTCGGCGAGCTGCTCATCCGTAAGTCCTTCACTATTGGGATCCGCACCTTTCATTTTCCATTCATCGCCCTGCTTCACCCAATCATCGTAGCGGTCTTCAAATCCGAACAGATGACCGGCTTCGTGGGCGTAGAGGACTTCGACGTTGGAGCCCACCGATTGCCACTTTCCGCCGCCGGTGCCGTGATTGACTGTGAAGGGATCGCCGGAATGCTCATGCACGTCGCTGGTGAACCGATCGCTGGGAATCATTTCGATCTGATGGAATCCCGGCGTGCCCGGTGGTGCGAACTGATCGTCGGCGACGCGAGTTATGACGTCGACCGTAATCATCTTACCGTCAGAGGTCGTGCCGCTCCACGCTTCCTCGATGCCGCTCTCGACCCTGGCGGCAACGGCGTCAGAGGCGCCGCGGCCATACAACTCCAGGTAGAGTCGGATTTGAAGATCGTCCGTTGTGGCGCTCCCGGCATTGTCCACGTCAATTTGAATGGCATCGCCAAAGGACTCTCCCTTGGCGGACAGACTTGCAATACCGCGGTCGGCGGCTTCGGCGAGCGGCATTACGTAGGCGGCAACGGTACCGGGGTGAGCCGCTTCATTTGCGAGCGGTCCATCGGATACCGCGGCGAGCTTGGTGACACCGGCGTCGCCGATGGAACCAGCTGGGTTCAAGGTGGATAGATCACCAGGCGACTTAGCAGCGAATGGTAGATAACTCTCGAGGGTGGACCCCTGCTTTCCCGGTTGCTCGCAAATCCCGACCGGCGTCACCGGCACAGGTTCAGACACGTCGTAGACAAGTTCGCCCTCGTCAGGCGTGACTTCGTTTACGGCAGCCATGATGCTGTCGAATGCGTTTACCGCCACATTCTCGGTGAGGACGGAGTGAGCGGAGCCCTCCGCGGCGATGAAGAGGTGGGCGAAGGTGCGGTCAAAGATGGATGTGTCGGCGTACTCAGCTTCGAGATCGAAGAAATTATTGGCTTCAATTACGTGCCAGAGTTCGTCGAGCGCTTCCGTCGAAACGGTAAAGGAGGTTGGCTCCGAGTCTGGTGCGTCAATCCCCAGCAGGTATCGCGTGTATGTCGCGCTGCCGTCGGCAAGAATGTGCACCGTAACGGTCTCGCTGGCGGGGCCGCCCGGAAAAGCGCCGCCTGCAGTCGCGACAAGCTCGAAATCGGCCGGTACTGTTTGCGCGGCGGCTGCGCCTAAGGGGACAGCAATCAGGAGGAGGCAGAGAGAAATACGCATAGTGGTGGCAAACGCTTCGTCACAGGGAAAACGGGCACTGCCCACTTCTTCTCGCCGTGCAGAGGATAACACGCCCGCCGCCGCCGCCTCTGTAGAGTCCAGTAAAGTAATACCACGAACGAGACTTTAGAGATGCGAGGCCAATCACCGCCGAGGCGAGCACGAGGCACTGAAGCAGTCTTACCTAATTATGCACTTCCTCATGGAGAGATACAACACAGCCTCTCTGAAGATTAGGGGCGAGCTTGCATACCGTCCGGTTAAGATGGGCTCCGGCGGCGCTCGGCTATCGCTCGCCAATGGAATTTGAGGGCATCCCTGTAAATCAGACCAAGGCCGCCTGATCAGCATACGTTAACGATCCCAACTAACGCAACGTGGCTGGAGATTCGGAATGCACGGGTATTGCCTCGCCAAAGCGATGTATGGAAATACATACAAGTGTAGTCCTAGTGGTAGATTTGACAGGTGCTTTGGGCTCTACGTCCTGCAGACACTGCGAAACCTCCACTTTGATTAGCCTTTCCCAACGCAGGGTCCTTAAATACTAATTCAGTACTAGCGAACCTAAATTTAGTATTTGGACTCTGTGGCGTGACCAACGGCATTCCAGGGACAGTCATTCGATCCGTACGGCTTCCACAAGATGATAATTTGGTCTGGCTCCGAGTTTACGTTGAATTCGCGCGGCGGGAGCGAGGTCTCGGAACGCCGTCGTAGCCCGACCGGAAGTTGGCCCTGGCCCGTCGGAAAACATTGAAGAGGGAATCCCGTGACGTGTAGACCCAGAGGTTCTTCGTGAGACGTTCCGGATCGGGATCTATGACGCCGTCGCCGATCGCGTCATATTCGATCGGCACGTCGCCGTCTCCTTTCGCCTCGAGCATGTACTTTCGACCGATCTCGAACTCGGCGTCCCATCTCAGTCCGGCGACGGCCTCTGCGATCACGAGCTTCACGCTCTGGTTGGGGCCGATTGTGTATGGACCAAACGATTCCGTAAAGGCGAATCCGTCCTCTCCCTGCCCGAGCGTCGGGTCCGAGCGTTGATTGGCGAAGTCCGCGATCGAGAACGAGTTCGGGCTTCCGTCGGATTCGAGACGAGAGATCACGCGGTCGGCGTGATGCGGATATTCACGCGTCGTACCTCCGACGTTGGCAGGGTCCGTAAGCAGATCCGCACCGGACAAAAACTCGTATTCGATCTGGTTCGCCTCTTCGTCGAGGTGATCGTTGATGTGGGTCGTCTCGTGCCCGGTCCACTGCATGTGCCAGACTCTCGGCTGCATCGTTTCGTCGGGGTGATCGATGTCGACCGCGTTGACG